>QJXZ01000050.1 GCA_003248125.1 Gammaproteobacteria bacterium
TCGGCGGCGCATTGATGAGCGCTCGCGCAATGGCAACGCGCTGCTTCTCACCGCCCGAGAGAGTTTGCGGTAGTGCGCGTCGCCGCTTCGAGAGCGCCAAGCGATCGATGAGCTGGTCGGCCCGCGCCTGTGCCTGGGACACACCGTCGCGCACGAGTCGCGCCGGAAACAGGATGTTTTCTTCCACCGTGAGTGCATCCAGGAGATTGAACGCTTGGAATACGAAACCGATTTTGCGGGCGCGTACCCGCGGCAAGTCACGTTCCCCGAGCACCGTGATGTCCTCGCCGTCGACCACGATTGTGCCTGCCGTTGGCCGTAACAAACCGCCGAGCATGGAAATCAACGTCGTCTTGCCGGATCCCGATGGACCCATGATGAGCACCAGTTCGCCGCGCTTCATCGCCACCGAGACGCCGTCCACCGCCCGCACTTCGGTATGTCCGCTACCGAACACCTTCACAACGTGATCTGCGGTCAAGACATCGGCTGTGTGCATGACGAATTCCCTAAGACTTGAATGCAGAGAGTGGGTCGACGCGAGCAATCTGGCGCGCCGGGAACCAGGAGGCGGCGATCGCGACGCCGATGCCGATTGCCGCAATTCGACCGACCGACTCTGCAGTCAGCAGCAGTGTGACCTGCGGCAAGAACACCCGTGTCAGTGGCGTTGCCGCGAGTACCACACCCACCGCGACCAGAGAGCCCGCACTAGCCACCAGTGCGGCCTGTATCGCCACGCTGACATACAGTGCCGCGTTGCCGACCCCGAGCGCCTTGACGACCGCCAACTCGCGGCGTTGGCGAGCAACCTGCGAGTAAACCGTAAAGGCCACCAGTAGCACGGCAAGCACACCACCGATGACGGTCATCAAAGCGATCGTCTCGACACCCATCTTCAACGCCATGCTCCGGTCATTCGTGGCAAACTGCTCCGCCGGCATTGCGTGCACGTTGTCGACTTCGCTCTCGATTCGTTCGGCGAGCAGCGCCGCGTCGACGCCCGGTTCGGATTCGACGAGTATGAAACTGACGATATCGAACGACTCCATGACGTCTTCGAGATCGACCTTGGTGACGAACAGTACCGGGTTGGCGATCGAGAAGGTGCCCTGCGACAGGCCGACGATCGTGAACTGGCGGTCCGCGATTCGCACTTCATCGCCGAGCCCCACGGCGCTCAGACTTGCGAGCACTTCCGGTACCACGACCTGACCGGCGCCCGGCTCGGCGCTCCCTGCGGCCATCGCCCAAGGTCCAGCGACAGTGCTCGGCACATCAAGGCCAACCACGTACGAATACCATTGCTTGTCACCTGCACGCACGACTGTACTCAAGTAAAGAATCGGTTCGGCGGATTCGACGCCCGGCACCTTGCGAATCTGGGCGACTTTCCAATCGGCGAGGTACGAAGTCGACATGTGCATGTTGGCCACGCCCTTCTGCATCACCCAAACATCCGCCGGCGCACGCTTCACGTATGCGACGATCTGCTCCGCCTCACCCGCAAAGACCGCCTCGAAGAACATCACGAGTGATAGCGCGGCACCTACCGCCAGTACTGAGGAAAGCAGCGCCGCTGGCTCGCGCCAAACACTCTTGATCGTCCACCGCCACATCGCTCAAGTCCTGAACACGGTGCATGGGTCGACACGGCGTATGGTTCGAATCGGCACCAATGCACCCAATGTGGTGAACGTCAACGAAGCAACGGCCGTCCGAAGTACCGGCCCAGCATTGGTTGCCAACACCGAATACAACGGCATGTAGCGCTCGATCACTTCACTGATCAGCGCCGCAAGCAAAACGCCGACCGGTATGGCGACGACCGACAAAGTCAACGCCTCCAGCACGACGCTGCGGCCCAAGAACGCATTCGTGAATCCGAGCGCTTTCATCACACCCAGGTCACTGCGTCGTCCATTGACCACGGCGAACATGATGATGCCACTCACCAGCACGCCGATCAGATAACCGACGCCAATTAAGAGCCGCATGATCGGGCCAAAGATGACACGACCGAGCTTCTCATCCTCTTTGGCGAGCACTTCGGGAAGTAGTACATCTGCACTCGGCACTGCACGCTCGATCGCGGCCGCAACCGTCGTTCGATCGGCATCCGGCTGCAGCTCGATCAACAGAAAGCTGAGCAGCGGGAAGGTGGTGATGTCGGCCGCGAGATCCGACTCCAGATAGAAGTCGATCAGATCGTCGTAACGGGCGAATGCGAAGGCCGTGAACATCGCCGCGGCTCCATGCGCGATGCCGGAAACACGGAACTCGAAGTCGGATAGTACGAGCGGGTCACCTACCTCGAGGTCGTATTTCGCGGCCAGCGACCGATCGACCACGATGTCGCGTGCTTCGGTCGGTGCGCGTCCAACGTCGAGCCGCGCGGGGCCACCGGCGGAGTCGTAAACCAGCAGGAAGATCGGCGTGCGTACTTCGTCGCGGCTATAGATTGCGGGAATGCCGGTCAGTGGGTGCGCGACTTCAACACCGGCGACCGCTTCCACTTCGCGGCGCGCAAACTGCGGAAGCACCGAGCGGGTACCGGTCATGTTGGCGATGCCCGCCTGCGTTGCGACGAGATCAGCATCTCGCTCGATGACCGCGTTGCCGAGTTGCTCGATTAGCCCTTCGTTGAATCCCTCCAAGACCAATATGGCTGCGACGACTGCGGCCAACGCGCCGGTGGTCAACAACGTGCGCAATGGGTCGAGTAGCAACTGTCGAGCGATCAAGCGCCTCATACGTTCAGAACCTACATCCTGTGTCCAACACTCAGGTCAAGGAGCGCCGGTGAAACGTCCGCCGCCGAGCGCCACAGAAACTGGTGATCGTTCGAATCTAGCGGCAATCGAGGCGGGGCGATGACCGCGGGCAGGGCTGTCAGCGATTCTCGGACTTGCGATGGTCGTGGAGGCGCTTGGTTTCCTGCTGTTGCGCGTCCATCTGCTCCATCATGCGGCCCATGTTGCGGAGCCTACAGGTCAAGCATCACGATCGACCGTCCCCATACTCGTCGTCTTGCACACGTGCTGCCAATGCTTGAAATCGTGGATCACCGTGCAGCGGCGCGAGGTCTGCGTCAGCCAACATTGCAGGATCGCGTAGGCCGCCATCGACCGCGCGCTCCAGCGCCTCCAACGCGGCATCGTGCTCGCCCAATCTCGTTTCTACACATGCCAGGTTGTAGAGCGCCTCCAGCACACGTCGGTTGTTCGGCCCGAC
>QJXZ01000369.1 GCA_003248125.1 Gammaproteobacteria bacterium
TGCATTTGGAGCGAATAGTCGGTAATCTGCTGCGCACCGTGACGTGAGGCTCGAGTCTTGAGCGAAGTCGTAACCGACACGGAAGACACCTTTACCCGCACGGCCAGCCGACAGCTCCTGTTGCTCGCGCTCGCCGCGTTGGCCGCGTTCGTATTGCTCATGTTTTCGCTTGGCTGGCTGTCGGAGCTGACCGCATCCGGCGCGACCACAGGCGATGCCGTCGATGTCCCATCACGCACGGTGAGTCTCGCCATGTCGAGCGAGCCGCCCCAGCTCGACAGCACCCGCGCCACCGATCAAGTCAGTGGCTTCGTGCTCGGACACGTCATGGAGGGTTTACTGCGCTACGATGCCACCAACAACTTGGTGCCTGGGGTCGCCGAGCGCTGGCAGATCGATGCCGAAGGCGCGACGTTCTGGCTACGCGACGACGCGGCGTGGAGTGACGGCCAGCCGGTCACCGCCCACGACTTCGTGTTCGCGTGGCGGCAGGTGTTGGATCCGGCGACGGCGTCCGAATACGCGTTCATCCTGTTTCCGGTCAAGAACGGCGAGGCGATCAACGCCGGCGAGCTACCTATTACGGCGCTCGGCGTCGAAGCCGTGGACGATCGCACACTGCGCGTCACCTTCGAGCGTCCGGTTGCTTACTTCGACAAGCTGGTCGCGTTCGCCACCTACTACCCCGTCCGCCAAGACTTCTTCGAATCGACCAAGGGTCGCTACGGCGCCGACGCCAAGGACCTCCTCTACAACGGACCCTTCATGATCACGCGCTGGGTGCACAACGCATCGATGCGCTTCGAGAAGAATCCACGGTATTGGAATCAGGATGCGATTCGGCTCGACGTCATCGACGTGCCCTACATCACGCCCGACTACAGCGCGACGCTCAATCTGTACAAGGACGGCAAGATTGCCGTGGCAACACTGAACTCGGACACGCTCGCGAATGCACTCGAGCTGCGTTGGCCATTGCATCGCTTCAACGACGGCTCGGTATTCTTCCTCGAGTTCAACCATCGCCCCGGTCGAATCACCGAGAACTACGACTTCCGCCGCGCGTTGCAACTGGTCAGCGATTCGAGCGAACTGGTCTACAAGGTGATGAAGCTGCCCGGCAACCTCCCCGGGGTATCGCTGTTTCCCTATTGGCTACAAGGCGTGAACGGATTCTTTCGAGCCGAATACCCACCCATCGAGCATCAGATCGATTCCGCCGCAGCCAAGCACCATCTCGAGCGCGCCAAGGCCGCCCTCGGGCTCACGGAACTTCCCGCCATCGTGCTGTTGACCGGCGATGACCCGCTATCCAACAAACAGGCGGAATACTTTCAAAATGTGTTCAGCAAGCAACTCGGTCTGACGGTCAAAATCGACAAGCAGATCTTCAAGCAGCGGCTCGCGAAGATGACATCCGGCGACTTCGACATCGTCATGGCCGGCTGGGGACCCGACTTCGCCGATCCGATCACGTTCGGCGATCTGTTCGCGACCTGGAACCTGAACAACCGCGGCCGGTATTCCAATCCGGAACTCGATCGCTGGGTACGCGTGGCCCAGAACTCGCTCGACCCGAAGACGCGGATGGACGCATTCGGTGAGATACAGCGCATCATCTACGACGATGCCGTGATATTACCGAACTACGAACGGGGGGTGGTCTACGTGCGCGATCCACGTCTGCAAGGGGTCGTGCGTCGCGTGGTCGGTGCCGATCCCGACTACACCGCCGCGTACGTCACCGACGGCTGACGTGCTGCGTTACGCGCTCACCAGATTGCTGCAGGGTGTGATCACGGTGTGGTTCATCGCCACGGCGACGTTCGCGGCGATGCACGCAGTGCCGGGTGATCCGCTCTCCAACGAGAAAGCCACGAGTGCCCTGATCCGCAAGAACCTCGAGGAGAGGTACGGTCTCGACAGACCGGTGCTCGAACAGTACGTGATCTACATGCGCAACATGCTGAGGGGCGACTTCGGCATTTCGTTCACCCAACAAAACCGCAGTGTCAACGACATCATTCGCGAGCACTTTCCGGTATCGGCAACGCTCGGCATCCTCGCCATCGTGTTCGCCGCGTTTGGAGGTGTGGTCTG
This sequence comes from Gammaproteobacteria bacterium, assembly GCA_003248125.1. GTDB lineage: Bacteria > Pseudomonadota > Gammaproteobacteria > Pseudomonadales > Azotimanducaceae > SZUA-521. Next base: position 2,101 of record QJXZ01000369.1, read on the forward strand.
GGGTGCGCTGACTGCGCTGTACCGCAACAAGCTGCCCGACATCGTGATCATGTTCCTCGTCATTCTCGGCATCTCAGTGCCGAGCTTCGTGTTCGCGGCATTGGGGCAGCTTGCGCTCGTCAGACTCAACGACCTGTTCGGTACCACGGTCTTACCCGTCGCCGGTTGGGGCAGCATCGGCCACATGATCGTGCCGGCGATGGTGCTGGGTCTCGGCACGATGGCGTTTCTCACCCGCCTCATGCGATCGTCGATGCTCGAAGTGGTGAGCGCCGACTATGTGCGTACGGCAAAGGCCAAAGGTCTGCCCGCGACACGGATTTTCTTGAAGCACGAGCTGCGCAACGCATCATTGCCGGTCATTACGGTGCTCGGTCCCGCCATCGCGGCCATCACCACCGGCGGCTTCGTGGTCGAACTGGTGTTTGCAATCCCCGGACTCGGCCGTTATTTCGTGCAAGCCGTTCAGCAACTCGACTATACGGTGATCATGGGCACCACCGTCTTCTATGGCGCCTTTTTGGTACTGATGGTGATCATCGTCGACCTCGTATACGGCCTCATCGACCCGCGCGTGAGACTCGAGTAGATGGCGGAGGCGGCCCTCGATCGTTCTGCTTTCGAGCACGTCACCGTTGCACGCGAGGTGCAAACGCTCACGCGCCCGTCGTTGTCGTACCGGCAAGACGCGTGGCTCAGGCTCAAGCGCAATCGACGCGCGCTCTACTCGCTCTACATCGTGATTGGGCTCTTGCTGTTCACGGTTGCCGGTCCCTGGCTGTGGCGCGTCGATCCGGCGGCCCAAGATCTCGATCAAGTGAGTCGACCGCCGTTCGCCGATCGCACCGCGCGGATCGTGCCGCCGTATTTGCATTGGCCAGGGGTGACGGTCACGGACCACGATCTCGCGATGGCAGCCGAGCACACCACCGTACGACTCGCAGAGCCGCCCACCACGCAATCCGTGCGCCTGGTCTGGACGCCGCTGCGTGGCGCGCACGGTTATCGCATCTACCGCAACATCTATCCGGACGATGGCGGACCGGCGCTGGGATTGCCGCTCGGCGAGGTTTTCACGCCGGATCGGGTCAGCTTCGAGGACCTTCTGGATCTCACGCCGCAGACGTTCT
>QJXZ01000064.1 GCA_003248125.1 Gammaproteobacteria bacterium
GATGCGCAACGGCGTTTGGAAGGCCGCTTCCGCGACATCGACAAGAGCTATCGCGTGTTGCTGCGGCAAGCACGTCATCGGCGCGTGGTGGAAGGCGTCGATCAACTCGAACGCATCGACGCGGCGCTATCTGCCGTGGAGGTCGAAGCTGCACACGGGCGAACGGACGCAACCGACGTCGCGGCGCGTATCGCAAACATCGCCGATCTCGACCGCGCGTCGCCCGGTCCGTTCACCGCGCGAATCGAAAAGCTCACCGGGGCGTCGACTCAGTCGCTGGCCGATGTCGGTGAAGCGCGCCGCGCGCTCACCATCGAAATGGAGATCGTCGCCGGACTCGACACGCCGGCCGCGGATCAGCAGCGACGGCTCGCGCTGCAGGTCGAGCGTCTGAACCAGAAGCACCGGCGCGTGCTGGATGACGATCCCATCCACATGGCCGAACGTTGGTGTCAGCTCGGCCCGGTGCGTGACGACGATGCCAACCTGCGGGCGCGATTCTTCGCCGCCTGCCGGCATGCGATTGGCTGAAAATCGGGGACAGTTTACCTATTTCCTACTCACACCTTCGGTGGTGCCCAGAGACCAAGGTGCGAGTAGGAAATAGGTAAACTGTCCCCGATTTTCACCAGTTTCCGGGCAGTCGCAGCAACACCTTGGCACCACCTAGGTCGCTGTCCTCGATGTCGAGTGCACCGCCATAGGCGGTGGCGAGTTCGACGACTACCGACAGTCCGATACCGTGACCGTCGACGCGCGTGTCCGCTCTCGCGCCGCGTGCCAGCACGGCCGTTCGGAGCGCCGCGGGAATACCAGGGCCATCGTCCTCGATGGCGATCGCGACCCATCCGGATTCTCCCTCGGCGCCCACCCGTACCTGCGATCGGCCGTACTTGAAGGCGTTCTCGAGCACGTTACCCAGCATCTCCATCAAGTCGCGCTCGTCACATCGGACCACGGTCGTCGCAGCCACGGTGTTTTGACAATGCATTTTGTCGGGGTGTGCTTTCTCGAGCGCTCGAACGAGCCGATCGACAAGTCCGGCCAATGGCACTTGCGGCGCATGTAACGCCGGCCGTGCCGCAATCGCCCGCGATAGCTGATAGGCAACGGCGTTCTCCATGCGGTCGAGCTGTTCGGCGAGCAGCGCGTCCTCACCGCTCGCGCCGCGCCCGCGCAGGGCGTTCTTCAGCACCGCGAGCGGCGTCTTCAAGCTGTGCGCAAGATCTTCCATCGCCTTGCGATACCGATCACGGCTCGCCGCTTCGTGTTCGATGAACCGATCGAGGTTGCGCGCCAGACCATCGAGCTCGCGTGGATAGTCGTCGCCCATCTCGCGGCGCGCGCCGGATTCCACTTCCTCCACCCGCGCCGCCATCACCGCCACCGGCCGCAGGCCGAGCGCGATACCCAGAGCCTGCACGAGCATCAGCAACACCACCACGGCGATCAGGCCAGCGATCCACGTGCGGCGGAATTCCCGCGATTCCGCACGAAAGGGCGCACGATCGACGGCAACACTCAAGATGAAGGTCTGCTCGCCGGCCGATTCCCAGATCACCGGATAGTAGGCAACGTAGTGGCGCGCATCGGTCCGGAATCGAAATCGTCCCGGCTGGAGATCCGACGGTAATGCCGGCAGCGCATTCGTTTCCACTGCGGCCAATCTCAGGCTCGGCGACTCCCACACGAGATCACCGCGCGACGACCACACGCGCGCGTACAGTCCCGAACCCGGCTGCGCGAGCCGGGGTTCCAAGGGCTCAGTCGGGAACTCGAGTCCCGCATCGTGCTCTTCGGCAACGCCGATCAAACCGTAGACGACGAGCTTCAATTGTTCGCGCGCACCCGTCTCGAGGCTCGCATCGAAGGAGCGATCGAGCAACCAACCGGTGAGCCCCAGCCCAGTCGCGAGCACCAACGTCGAGGAAACGAGTAGCCGGTTGCGTATGCCGAGGCTCATGGCGGCGCCATGCCGCCTCTCAATCCTGCGCGGCCGACTGCAGTCGATAGCCCTGCCCGCGCACGGTGCGAATCGGATTGGCCGCACCGTCGGGATCCAGCTTCTTGCGCAAGCGGCCGACGAAGACTTCGATGACGTTGCTATCGCGATCGTAGTCTTGATCGTACAAGTGCTCGGTCAGCTCGGTTTTCGACACCACGCGATCGACGTTCAGCGCAAGGTATTCGAGTACACGATACTCGAACGCGGTGAGGTCGACCTCATGACCATCGACTCGTACTTCCTTGCGCGCGGTGTCGATTGCGAGTGCACCTTCGCGGATGACGGGAGTCGCGTGTCCCGCGGCACGGCGCACCAACGCGTTGATTCGCGCGGTCAGCTCGGCCATGTGGAAAGGCTTGGTCACGTAATCGTCGGCGCCTGCTTCGAGGCCGGCAACTTTGTCTTGCCAATGACTGCGTGCGGTCAAAATGAGCACCGGGAAGTTGCGGCCCTCCTCGCGCAGCTTGCGAATGACTTCGATGCCGTCGCGCTTCGGCAGTCCGACATCGACGATCGCCGCGTCGTAGGCGTACTCGCGACCGTAGTAGAGGCCTTCTTCGCCATCCTCCGCCGAATCGACGACGAATCCGCAGTCCTTGAGACCGTCCTGCAGTTGGCCGCGCAGCATCGTTTCGTCTTCGATTACCAACACGCGCATCTTCGCCTTCCTCTAGTCCGCCGAGCGAATCGAGCCGTTGGCATCGACGCGCACGGTTTTCACGCGTCCACCATCGAGGATCACGCGCACGCTCCAGCCGTTGCCGGCTGGCTTCACAGACACGACTCGACCGCCGTAGGCGGAACGAACGATCGCGGCCGCCTGATCGGCGCTAATGCCGCCCGCGTCGCGGGCAACGGTGAATGGCGTTGGTTCGCGCACGGCCGCGCTGGCTGGGGCAGCCGCGCCCAGCGCAGCCAGCGCAATCAGCATCCATGCAGCACACGTGCGTTTCTTCATCGCCCCATTCTACCTGCTAGCCACCATCGAACCGGGCTGTCGCTCACAAGGCCGGCGTCACGTCGACGCGCACGCGCACCGTATCACCGGGATGGCGATCGGTCTCCATGACGTATACCTGGCCCTGGTAGCGGTAGCGCACGCGATAGCCGATCAAGTTTTCCTCGGTCGTGATGTGGTTCTCGACCGTACACATTTGCCGCGTCTCGTAGCGCGTCACCGGTTGAGCCTGCGCCTGCCTCGAGGCGATGCTCATGCCGACCGCGCCGCCCATGATGGCGCCGGCGGCTGTGGCCACCTTGCGGCTGCCGCCGTCGTGGCCGAGACCGTTGGCCAGCACACCGCCGATGACCGCACCGATCACCGGGATGGCGGCATTGTTGCGGGCCGGTTGCGCGACCGCATACTGCGCCTGGCGGCAAACCTCACGCGGGGTGTTCACCTGCACCGTCTCGTACATCGGCTGCGCGTCGATGACGCGCGCGGTGTCGTAGTGCACGGCGCCGAATGCCACGGTTGGCAGCAATGCGGCGATGGTTGCCAAAGGACGTACGGTCATGTCACTGCTCCTCATCCGATCGATCAGCGATCGTCGGGAGTCACTCTAGGACGCTGTGCCTGAACCGAATCTGAATGCCGTACCGACAAAATGCGATGTCCGTCACCCACCGCCACGGCCAGATCCGCGCGTCCCGGTACGTCCACCTGCATCCACCGGGTCAGCCGCTCGTAGTGGGCGACGAAACGCACCAGCGCCGCGCGGCTCATACGCTGCGCTGCCGGCAGCGCCTGCTCCTGTTGCAGCCGGAACGCCACGATCCGTTCCAGCGCACCCGGGTCCAGGTACACGAGGTAGTCGAGGCGCGCACCGAGGTGCTGGTAGTCGCCGGCAAGCGCGTCGTTCGACCACCGCCGCCAACGGCCATCGCGGTCCTCCTGCATTTCGAGCGCGTTGACCGGAGTCGCAAGCATGGCCGCCGGCTGCGGCCGCGCACCGATGCACCAGCCTTCTACGATCACCACACGCGCAGCGCCCACAACTCGCCGTGGTGCCGACGCGCGATCGTCGCTGCCCTTGTCGAACACGGGCACGTCGAACTCACCCGCCGTGAATGCGGATTCAATGGCCGCCAACAGCGCTGCGATGTCGTGCGTCCCCGGCACACCGCGCGTTGCACACAATGGATGCACGGTACGTGCGAGCCGCTGACGCGCGGCACGCGGTAGGTAGAAATCGTCAAGCGACAACATGATCGTCGCTACCGCGCGATGCTCGAATTCGGTAACGATCACGCGCGCAAGCGTGGTTTTGCCGGCACCCTGGCCGCCGCAGATGCCAATGACAGTTCGATCACGCCCGGTGCGTTCGACATCGTCGACGATGGATCGCGCCAGTTCCGCAAATGTCTGCATCGTGCCATTCTTCTGGCAAATCACACTGGGAGGAAGTGCCGGTGTCTCGTCGCACCCTAAAGCTCACCGATGCCCTCGTCGACTACGTCCACGCCCAAGGCGTACGTGAATCGGCGGCGGCCCGCGCCTTGCGCGCTGAGACCGCCAAGCTGCCATGGGCCGGCATGCAGATCTCGCCCGAGCAAGGTGCTTTGATGCAGATGCTCATTCGACTCACCGGTGCACGGCGGACCATAGAGGTCGGGACGTTCACGGGCTACTCGGCACTCGTGGTCGCAGAGGCATTGCCCGCCGACGGCAAACTGATCGCCTGCGATGTTTCCGATGAATGGACCGCGATCGGTCGCAAGTTCTGGCACGAGGCCGGTGTCGCGGACAAGATCGACCTGCGTCTCGCACCCGCCGTCGAGACACTCGATGCGCTGCTCGCTACAGGTGCCGCCGGTACATTCGACTTCGCATTCATCGATGCCGACAAACACAACTACGACACTTACTACGAGCGCGCCCTAGAGCTGGTTGCCGCCGGTGGTCTGATCGGCATCGACAACGTGCTGTGGGGTGGCGCCGTGGTCGATCCGGCGCGTACCGACGACGACACCGCGGCGATTCGCGCGCTCAACGCCAAGGTGAAGAACGACACCCGTGTCGACATCGTCCTGCTACCGATCGGCGATGGCCTCACGCTGGCGCGCAAGCGGTAGCCGTCCCTCACCCGTCGACGATGGCAAAGTGCCAGCATTTCGGCGCCGGTCGCCGCGACATACACTCGCGCTGACCGATCGACGATCGTTCGCCCGAGGGAGGACGGCGACTTGTATTGGGGTGGGAACCTCCGCGGCACCACGGGTCTAACGCTGCGGCCCCTTGGGCTAGCTACGAGGAGGAGGAAGCTTCATGGCTGCCATGTCCACGGCACGCTCGCGTTATCTGAGTTTTGTCGATCGGCTGAGCCGGTTCGACGGCATCGCGCCGCTCGCTTTCAGGCTCATGCTGGCACCGGTGATGATGCAAGCGGGCTGGACGAAGCTCGTCGCCTTCGAGCAGACCGTCACTTGGTTCGGTGCGGGTTTAGGACTGCCGCTGCCGAGCCTCATGGTCACGCTCGTGATCGGCGCCGAGCTCGTCGGCGGTGCCTTGCTGCTCCTTGGCTTGGCAACGCGCTGGGTGGCCGTGCCGCTCATGATCACGATGTTGGTGGCGGCGTTCACGGTGCATTGGCAGAACGGCTGGCTCGCGATTTCCGATGCATCGAGTTGGCTCGCCAACGAACGTGTCATGGAAGCAGTGCCGCGCAAGGCCAAGGCCATCGAGCTGCTGCGCGAGCACGGCAACTACCGCTGGCTGACCGAGCGCGGCAGCATCACGATCCTGAACAACGGTATCGAGTTTGCGGCCATGTACTTTGCCATGTTGCTGTCGTTGTTCTTCACTGGCGGCGGCCGCTACACGAGCGTCGATCACTTTCTTGCGAAACGGCTCGCGCGCGGCTGAAACCCTTCCGCAATGGTGACGCGCCATGAACGAGCCTACGACTGCACTGGTCACCGTGCTCGGTCTGCTCGCCGCCGGCGCCTGGCTGTCGCGGGCCGCGCGCTGTCCGGAGGCGACCGCTTGGCTGTTGCTCGGATTGCTCGGGACCGCAGGCCTCACCGCGCTAGATATCGACATCGAGCCCTGGCTCGCAATGCTGAAATCGCATGCACTCGATCTCGTGCTGCCCGTGCTCGTGTTCCAATCCGCGTACAGCATCGATGCGCGCAATCGTCGTCACCTGCCGGCCGCCGCGCTGCTTGCCATTGGCGCATTCGTGCTGACCCTCGTCGGTGCTGGTCTCGTCTACCATTGGTTCTTGGTCGATCGATGGCACGTGTCTTGGATGATCGGCATCGCCGCGACGCTGGTGCTGCTGCCTACGGATGCCACCGCCGGCGCCCCGCTGTTGCGGCTCAACTCACCACGCGGCCTGCGTATGCTGCTCCGCAACGAGTTGCCGTTCGCCGCCGCGCTCTGCGCAGCCGGCATTGGTGTGATCGTCGCGCTACCGGATTCCGTCGACGCGGCCAACGTGGTCGATCTAGTAGTCGGATTGGTGCCCGCGCTCGTCATCGGTGTCGCTGTCGGTGCCGCGGTCGGGTGGCTCGGTGCGCAACCGCTACGCTTCATCGCCGGCGGGGCGGTGGTGCATTGGCTATCGCTGTTGGCGGCCGTGCTCGCCCATCGAATCGCCGAGATGATGGGCGGTGCTGGCATCACCGCGGTGCTCGCGGCAGCGCTCGTGCTCGGCCGCCAACCGGCCGCACCGATTGCCGAGAACCTGTGGCGGCCACTCGGACGAGCGGCCTCCGGCATGCTCGTGTTGGCACTGGGGGCACTTCTCTACAGCTACGACTTGACCGCGTACGCGCCGCTCGCCATCGCCATGTTGTCGTGCATGCTGGTGTTGCGAACCGTTTCGGTCTGGGCGGTGGAGTCGGCCACGCACCGTCGCACCAAGATGGGCATCAGCCGCCGAGAATTGGCGTTGATCAGCGTACTCAGCACACGCGGCGCCCCGACCATCGCGCTCGCGCTCGCGTTGCCCGATTCGTTGCCATACGTCGACACAATTCGATCTGTCGCCATCGTCGTGGTAGCGTTCGACCTGCTGGTAACTGCGCCCGCATCGGGCTGGTTGGCGAAGCGATTTGCCAACCACGCGCCGTTACCGCCGATTACGCGCAAGAAGATCGAAATTCCCTACTGACTCGAGGTACTTCACGGTGACGATCTACGGTCCGCGCTGGCGTGGCTTGGGCTTGTTGTTTGCGCTCTTGCTGGTCGCCGCCTGCGCGGCGCCGACCATCCGCAAGAGTCCCAACGACGACCGATCCTACGCGTATCGCGTGTTGGACAACGGCCTCGAGGTAGTCCTCGTATCGGACCCGTCGGCCGACAAATCGGCCGCCGCGCTCACCGTATTCCGCGGCAGCTTCGACGATCCGCCCGGCCGCGGCGGTCTCGCCCACTTCCTCGAGCACATGCTGTTTCTCGGCACCGAAAAGTACCCGGAGACCGACGGCTACCAGCAGTTCATCGCCGTCCATGGCGGTACCCACAATGCCTACACCGCGGGCGATCACACCAACTACTTCTTCGACGTCCAGCCGGATCATTTCGAACCGGCGCTCGACCAATTCGCGCAGTTTTTCATTGCCCCGCTGTTCGACGCCGCCTATGTCGACCGCGAGAAGAATGCCGTCGATTCCGAGTATCAGCTCTATCTGAAGGACGACTCCTGGCGCGGTTTTCACGTCGAAAAGCAAGTCATGAATCCGGTCCATCCCGCTGCCGCCTTCACGGTCGGCAGCCTCGACACGCTGGCCGGCGACGTGCGCGGCGAGCTGATCCGCTTCTACGAGACGCACTACAGCGCCGATCAGATGGCGCTCGTCGTGGTCGCGAGAGACGACCTCGACACGCTTGCAGGGTGGGTGGACGAGAAGTTCAGCGCCGTTCCACGCCGCACGCTCGCACCCTCTGCTGCCCTGCCGCCGCTGTATGCGCCCGATACGTTGCCGGCAGAGCTCTCCTACCAGACCATCAAGGATACGCATCGTCTGACGTTGAACTTCCCGCTGCCCGGTCTCGATGCCTACTACCGGGTCAAGCCGGCGGAATACTTAGCGGAGCTGCTCGGTCACGAAGGGGACGGCAGTTTGCATGCACTACTCCGATCGCGCGGCTGGATCGAGTCGCTCTCGACCGGCGCCGGCCGCATCGATGCCGACAACGGCATGCTGACCGTCGACATCGAGCTGACCGAGGAAGGTGCGGCTCACCAAGCCGAAATCACTCAGCTCGTGTTCGAGACGATTGCCTTGATTCGCGATCAAGGTATCGCGCGATGGCGCTACGAGGAGCAGGCGCGCCTTGCCGAACTCGCATTTCGTTTCGCAGAGAAGCAATCGCCACTCGGTACGGCGTATTCGATCGCGCCGAACTTGAGGCTCTACCCCGCGCGTGACGTGCTCGAGGCGCCGCTCGTGATGGAGCGATTCGAGCCACGCACCATTGCCGCGTTCGCAGCGCCACTCGAGCCCGACAACGTGCTCATCGAGGTCGCCGATCGGAGCGTCGAGGGCAACCGCAGAGAACCGTATTTCGACGTGCCCTACCGGGTGGATCCCATCGCCGACCAACGCAGCCTGGTGGCAACGCAGACGACACCCGATCTGGCACTACCGGCGCGGAATCCGTTCGTGCCCAAGGCGCTCGACTTGATCGGCACCTTCGACGAGCTCCCCCGGCAAGTCGTCGACCAACCGGGCATTGCACTCTGGCTCGCGCGCGACACGAGCTTCGGCGTGCCGCGTGCGAATGCGTTTTTCGCCGTGCAAACACCAGATTCCGTGACCTCTCCAAGCGCCCGCGTGCACGCCATCCTGTATGCGCGATTAGTAGAAGATGCGCTCAATCGCTACGCCTACCCCGCCACCATCGCGGGACTCAGCTACTCCGTTGCCGCCGGGTCGGGCGGATTCCGGATCTCGATGTTCGGCTTCGACGACAAGCAACCGGTACTGCTCGATCGCGTGCTCGAGACCTTTGCGCAGCTCGACATCGACGACAAGCGCCTCGCCATCCATCGCGAAGAATTGCAGCGCGAGCTGGCGAATTTCAGCGCCGAACGGCCATTCCAGCAGGCCTACGCAGCGTTGTCGCATCTACTGGTATCCGATGCGTGGCCACCGGCCATGCTGAACGACGCGTTGGCGCGCGTAACGTTGGAGTCCATGTCGGCATTTCGCGCTACGCAGCTGACGCGTCTTGCCATCCGGGGTTTGCTGCACGGCAACGTCGGCGTCGACGATGCTCAGGCGATCGCGCGCACGCTCGCAAAACGATTGCCAATCACGCGCATCGATGCGAGCGAGCCGCGCGTCGCGCCGATTGCCGGCGTGTTGTCGCATCGACTCGATGCCATCAACGAAGACGCGGCGATGGTGCTGTACGTACAGGGACGAGACGAAAGCTTCGCCGAGCGCGCGTGCTACGGATTGGCGGCGCAAATCCTCGCCGCCCCCTACTTCAACGAACTTCGCACTGAACGGCAGCTCGGCTACGTGGTGTTCACTAGACCGGCGGTATTGCGGCGCACGCCGGGCATCTCGTTCGTTGTGCAGAGTCCCGTTGCCGACGCGCAAAGCTTGATCAATACCACTACGGATTTCCTAACGGAGTTTCGTTCGACCATCGCTGCGATGACGCCAGTCCAGTTCGACGCCCACAAGCAAGGATTACTCACCAAGCTGCTCGAGCAGGACAAGAACCTGGCCGCACGGGGTGCACGGTATTGGGCGGATCTCGATGTGGGTTTCACCGAGTTCGACTCACGCGAACGGATCGCAGCACAGATCCGCGACATCGATCAGCCAGGCTTCCTACACTTCTTCGACGGATTGATCGCTCGTGCCGGCACTCAGCGATTGGTGGTTTACAGTCCCGGGCGATTCGCCACCAAGGAGTCCGCCGACGTGCTCGGCGTACCGATCGACGACGTGGCTGCTTTCAAGCAGGGCTGACGGTCAATCGATTTCGCGGCGATAGGCAGGCAACGCATCGAGCAGCGCGCGCCCGTATCGCGCCGTGATTACACGCCGGTCCAATAGCGTGATGCGGCCATGGTCCTGCTCGTGACGAATGAGCCGGCCGCAGGCTTGCACGAGGCGCATCGCTGCATCCGGTAGCGAAATTTCGTAGAACGCATTGCGGCCAGCGGCCTTCACGGCTTCCGCTTGCGCCTCGTCCACTGGATCGTCGGGCACCGCAAACGGCAGCTTCACGACGATGACGTGACGGCAGTAATCATCGGGCAGGTCAACTCCCTCGGCGAAGCTCGCCACGCCCAACAGATAGCTCGGCTGACCGGCGTCGATGTCGGCGCGGTGGGCATCGAGTAGCGCCTGCTTCGAAGCCCTTCCCTGCACCTTGAGCGATTTCTCGAGCCGAGTGGGCAACTTGCCAACGACGTCGTTGAGCTGCCGCCACGAGGTGAACAGCACCAGTGCGCTCGCCGCTTGGGCAAGAAGATCGGGCAGCAATTCTGCGACTTCGTTCGT
>QJXZ01000070.1 GCA_003248125.1 Gammaproteobacteria bacterium
ACCAGGATCAACGCCGTCGCGACGGCCGCAAGCATCTTGCCGCGATCGGGGAATCGGTGCGCGAAGAACTCGGGAATCGTGCGCGCGCCGCGCGCGCCGCATGTCATCTTGCGCAAGCGAGGCGCGACGATGGACCAGTTGGCGTAAGCACCGGCGACCAGACCGATGACGAGCCAGGATTCGGTGAGGCCACCGACGAAGATTGCGCCCGGCAAACCGAGCAAGAGCCAGCCGCTCATATCTGAGGCGCCGGCGGAGAGGGCGGCGACCGTGGCGCTGAGGCGACGTCCGCCTATCGCATAGTCATCGACGTTGCGTGTGTGTCGCCATGCGGCGTAGGCAATGACCGTGAGTGCAACGAGATAAAGAAGAAACGAGGCAACTTCGGCCGGCTGCACACCATCGAGCATGGTGGCTTAAGATTCGCTAATCGCTCGTGCGGCGGCCGCGACGCCCAGGATCCCGCCTCGGGTTCAGCTCCTCGGCGAGTCGATCGCCATTGCGGCGATCCTCCGCGGTACGCCGCCGGTCTTTGCCGCGTCTTCGCTCCTGACCGCTCCACTGACCCATGGGCGAATTCTGCACTCGACTGTGCGTGGATTCTAACGCGATTCGACGGCCGGATCCTCGCGCAATCCCATCTTCTGGACCGGCGTTTACAATGGCCGGAAAGAAACCTTGGTAGTTGGCTATGGACGAGTCGTTGAAGCGTCTGGCAGAACTCGCGGCTTCGAGTCTCGCGCGCCTCGATGGGGTATTGCCGGTCACCCAGTCGCTCGATTGGAGCGGATGTCGGGCCGCGCTCTGGCATCGTTCCCCGATTCACGGTGGCCTACGCGCGCATGCCGATCTCGACGACATCGACCTCGACGACTTGTTGCACATCGATCGGCAGAAGGCGCTCATCGAAGCAAACACGCAACAGTTCGTGCGCGGTTTTCCGGCCAACAACGTGCTGCTCTGGGGGGCGCGTGGTGCCGGCAAATCGTCGCTCATCCACGCCCTTTTGAACCGCTACGCCGACCAAGGGCTGCGACTCATCGAGGTCGACAAGCACTCACTGGCGTCATTGGCGGACATCGCCGACCGCTTGCGCGACGAGCCCTACAGGTTCGTGTTGGTGTGTGACGATTTGTCGTTCGATGCCGACGATTCCTCCTATCGTGAATTGAAGAGCGCGTTGGAGGGCTCCGTGTTTCGATCGTCGCGCAACATTCTCATCTACGCCACGTCGAATCGACGGCACTTGTTGCCGGAGTACACGCGCGACAATCTAGATACGGTGGTGGGCGAAGGAGAGATTCATCACGGCGAGGCCGTCGACGAAAAGATCTCGCTGTCAGATCGTTTCGGTCTCTGGTTGGCTTTTCATCCTTTCCGGCAAGATGCATATCTCGACGTAGCCGCGCACTGGCTGAAGAGGATCGGCGTCGAGCACGGCATCGATACGCCCTTCGACGATGACGCGCGTGCCGAAGCGCTGCGCTGGGCATTGGCGCGCGGTGCACGCAATGGCCGTACCGCACACTATTTCGCGCGGCATTGGGTGGGCGGCAAGTTGCTCGCGCGTGAGGAGAACGGCAGCGGTGATGTGCGCGGGCCGTCGGCTTGACGGGCTACAGTGCGGTTCATAGAATCCGCGCTCTTTTTTCCAAGTCCCCTTCGTCTAGAGGCCTAGGACACCGGGTTTTCATCCCGGCGACAGGGGTTCGACTCCCCTAGGGGACGCCACGCAAATGACGGGGGACCGCCGGCCGGGTAGTCCCCCGTTTCGCCATCTGGCTTTCACATACACGTCTAAGTCTGAGCCATGCAGACAGACATTGCGCAGCATTGAGCGGGTCCGGTAGTTCGGGCAGAATACCCGGCCTCGCGAGCGGGAATAGCTCAGTTGGTAGAGCACAACCTTGCCAAGGTTGGGGTCGCGAGTTCGAGTCTCGTTTCCCGCTCCAATTTTCCGTTGCACTCTGCAAGTTACGCCGCTTCGAAGGCGACGGCATGCAAGCCGTTCGCTATCGACTGCACCGCTGCTGTCTCAGCACGCGCGCGTACCAAGAGGTCGAGGTGTTGGACGAACGGCACCTCGGAAGCTCGATTCGATCCGCGCCAAACCGTACACCGGTATCTGCAGCCTGGGTAGCTTTCATCGGGGTTCGCCCGAGCGAGTCGAAATCATTCGCCGCGAACTTCGGCGATAGGTGAGGGTAGGCGCGCTGCCGACAACTGTGAGGCGGGCGACCGCGACAGGATTCGAAGCCTCGTGATCGAGGCGAGACTGCCAGGCAACTGCTTAGGCGTATGGCCGTCCGATCGCGGTCGCGCGCAGCATTTCCTCGGCAACCTCGGCGTTCATTCGCTCCATTTCGCCGGCATCCAGCCATACGCCGTTGCATTTTTCGCAGCGGTCGATGATGACACCGTGAGCAATCGCCTTCTTCAGCGTGGAGCCATCTGCGGGACACGCCCGCTTTGCTTCGAAGCTCTCGGCGAGTGCGACTTCGAGCGCGGCGGCGCAGTCCGGGCAGGTCGGTTTGTCGAGATAAACGTTGCGCGTCCGTGCACCGCACCGGACACACTTTTCACCGAATAGCGACATTCGAAATCCTCCATCCCAGACCCAATGATTGCACGATCCTGCGAGCCTGTCAGTCGTTCACCTCGGGTTCATTGCAGAACGGTTAGCATTGCGCCATGCATCGTGTGGTGTTCCCCATGGTCGCGGTCTGGTTGGCGTGGTCGCCGGTCCATGCATTGGCCGATGTGGAGATCGCCGGTATCGGCAATTCTTTGGAGGCTAACGTCCGGGCTCATCTCGGCCTGTTCGACCTGGGCTGCGATTCACCGCCATGGCTCGTGCGCTGGCAGTTCCGCGATGCGGACGCCGATGTTGCTGAAGCGCTCGAAGCGCTGGGCTACTACGACAGTCGGGTGACGAAGAGCCTGACGTTTCCTGATTCGGGCTGTTGGCTGGCCACGATCGAAATCTCGGCAGGCGAGCCCGTGGTCATCGCAAAACTGGAAGCTCAGATAGACGGTTCGCTCGCCAACGAACCGGCAATGATTCACGCAATGCAGCTGGCGGACGACCTACGGGGCAGGCCACTCAATCACGACGAATACGAGCGCCTCAAGCGCAGTTTGATGGATATCGCCCGCGGCTTGGGTTACTTCGATGCCGTGGTGCGCCGCAGTGACGTAGAAGTGAGGACAACCGAGCGCAAGGCAGCCATTCACATTCACATCGACGGCGGCGAGCGCCACCGGTTCGGTGCCATCACCGTCACCGATGATTTGTTGAATCAGCGGCTGCTCGATGCATATGTGCCGTTCAACGAAGGCGATTTTTACAGTGCGGAATTGATCGCGCAGCTGCGTCGCAACCTGGCCGACAGCGGCTACTTCGCGCAAGTGGTCGTGGTTGCCGATACGGAGGCGGCGGACTCGCTCGTGGTGCCGGTCAAGATCGAACTGACGCGTGCGGAGCGCAGCTGGACCTATTCGGTGGGCCTTGGTTACGCCACCGACACGGGGCCTCGCTTGCGCGGCGACGCAGAAAGCCGGCGCTTGAATCGGCGCGGGCATCGCGCCGCGGTACGGACATTGGTCTCGGAAGTACGGTCCACATTGGACGCCGAGTACCGCATACCGCACAAAGATCCTCTCAATGACTGGTTCGTGTTCGACGCCGGCGTCGCGCACGAAGATACCGATACGTCGACCAGTGACATCATGAGGATAGGCGCGCGCCACAGCTACTTACGATGGGGCTGGGTGGAGAGCGACTTCGTCGAGCTCACAACCGAAGACTTCGAGATTGCGGATACGAACGCAGAGACGCGGCTCGTCTTGCTCGGTACGACCATTTCGCGAACGTGGCGTGACGACCCTGTACGTCCGCAGCGTGGGCTGCGGCTCAACGCCACCATTCGAGGGGCGCTCCAGGACTTGGGGTCGGATACTACGTTCCTGCAAATTCGGGGCGCGGCAAAGGTCGTGCGAGGATTGACGGACACCACCCGGGTACTCGCGCGCGCCGAAGCGGGTTGGACGTGGAAGGACGAGTTCAACGACTTGCCACCATCGGTACGTTTCTTCGCGGGCGGCGACACGAGCATTCGCGGCTACGAGTATCAGTCGATCGGACCCGAGCAGGACGGCGAGGTGGTTGGGGGCAGTGGCCTGGCCACCGGCTCGCTCGAATTCGATTGGGCGTTCCGCCGCGGCTGGTCGGCGGCGGCGTTTATCGACACGGGATCGGCATTCGATCGCGAACCGGAAATGGTGACCGGCGTGGGCGTGGGACTGCGCTGGTACTCACCACTGGGTCCGGTTCGTCTCGACCTCGCACATCCCCTCGATGAGGGTAAATCGGGCGTGCGCATTCACGTCACGATCGGCCCCGACTTGTGAGATTGCTGTTTCGTACCTTGCTGGTGGTGTTGGTCGTGGTGCTTCTGCTCGCGGGCGCCGGCTTCTTGTTGGTGGGTACTGAGCGCGGAACCACATGGACGCTCGAGCGCGTCGTCGGACTGCTACCAATCGACGTCGAGGCCGAGGCGCCGGCTGGGACACTGCTCGGCGGTCTTCGCATTGGACGTTTGCAGATCGAGTCGGAGACCGTACGGATTCGAGCCATGAACGTGCGCGCGCGACTCGATTGGAGTGACTCGGTGTTGCGCAACCGTCTGGTCTTGGAAGCGGTTTCGGTGGATGAACTGTCGATCGCGCGAAAGCTGCCGGCTTCCGACGGGCCGAAGCCGTTTGCTTTCGAGCTGCCGCGACTGCCGGTGACGATCGAGATCGTGTCGCTTTCGATAGACGTCTTGGCCACGGACTGGGTGCCTGCGAACTATGCGGGTCGCGTTACCGCAAGCGGTCTGTTATCGAACGAAGTCTGGCGCGTTGCAAACCTCGACTTTCGATCTCCGGCGCTGAAGCTTCGAGGCAACCTGTCGGCGAACACCGCAATGGACCCGAGATTGCCGCTCGTCGGTCGCTTGGACTTGCGCGTACCGGACCGTGATGTCGTCGGCGTGGTCGATGTCGGCGGTGATCTCGAGTCGCTGCGATTGGCGGTTGAAATGTCGTCGCCCTGGCGTGCGACCGGCACCGTCCGAGTTGCACTCCTCGGTCAAATGCATCCCGATGTCGATGGCTCGCTTGCGCTCGCCGAGTGGATCCGTGATGACATGCGTGCCAGTGCAGTGACCGCTGATTGGCATGCGGTGCTCGTTGCACCGATTGCGCTCGAGGTAGAGGCGCGCGCAGGACGCGTCGAGTGGGGTGAGCGGGCCGCAACCGACCTGCAGGCGCAGCTCGCTGGTTCGCTCAATGACTACAGTTTGTCCGCAGCTGCGGCGATCGTGGTGCCGGGCTTGCCGGAAGGTGACTTTCAACTGGTCGCGCGCGGCGATGAACTCGAGTTGACCGACATCGATGCGCGATTCTCGACGGCCAGTGGCACGTTGCACGGCCGCGGCAACGCAACTGCAGCGCCGTTTACCGCCAATCTGGTGGTGGATGTGGATGGCCTCACGCCGGGCTACTTCATCGCTGGCGTGAGCGGCGACCTTTCGGGTCGTTCAGTGGTAGCGATCGCCCAATCGTCGCTTTCACTCGAAATCGAATCACTCGAGGGCACGATCAACGAACAACCGCTCACCGTGCAGGGGCGCGTGACGCGTGACGGGGATGTCTGGCGCATCGACCGCGGTGCGTTTCGCGCCGGTACCAATGTCGCTCAGGTGAACGGACAGTGGTCGCCAGCGCGATTCGACGTGCGCGCCGAGTTCGATCTGCCGTCGTTGTCGACCTTGTATCCGGACATAGTGGGCGATGCACGGGGACGGCTGATACTGGGTGGCACCGCGGCCGAGCCCGACGTCGATATCTCGGTCGATTCATCGTCGATCACCATCAGTGCCATTGCAGTCGATGGGCTCATTGCGCGCGCAGCGATTCGGCGCGGTCGTGTGGAGCGAGGGGTCGCTACCGCCTCGACGCTCGATGCATTCGGTGTTCATGCCAACAGCGTCGAAATCAATGGTGTGGGCGATTTCGACGCGATGACCCTTACCACCGCGTGGCAGATCGACGCGGATCGGTCGGACTTCGAGTGGCGGGGTCACTATCGCGACAGCGAACTCGCACTCGATCTGATGCCCGGTGCGCGATTGGCAGCCGGTGGCGAAGCGCTCATCAGTAGTTCCATCTCGAGTGTCCGGTGGGCTGATGACCGCGTCTCGGTCTCGGCGCATTGTTGGCAGCGCGATGGTGGTAGCGGTCGACTCTGCGTGGACGCGTTCACAATCGCCGAGAGCAGTTCGCTGTCGGGCTCGATCGCCGACTTACCGGCGAGCATCGTGTCGGCTTTCGTCTCCGACTTGCCCGGTATCCAAGGTAGCATCGGCGGCCAGTGGCGCTTCGAGCGTGGTTCGAATACATCCTGGCGCGGCAGCGCCGAACTCACGACCACTGGCCTTGCATTGCTCGAGCTCGGCACTGTCGATGCCGAGCCCGTCGTCATTCCCGATATGCGCGCGCTGGTCGATCTCGGTGCCGATGGTGTGACGATCGATGCCCTGCTCGGACTCGAAGAGCCGCGCATGCTCGAGCTGAAATTACGTATTGCAGGCTACGATGCCGAGTCTGCACTGTCGGGTCACTTGCAGCTCGCAATCGACGACGTTGGCGTGCTCGGTCAATTCTCGCGACGCATTGGCGAATCATCGGGTCAGGTGCAGGGTCGGTTCGAAGTATCCGGCACGCGTGGTGCGCCGAGTCTCGCCGGCAAGGTTGCATTCACGCAAGGTCGGTTCGTGTGGCTAGATCCTCACTTCGAAGTGGCAGATCTCGATGTCGACGTATCGATGCCGGCCCCAGACCGAATCGAGTTCAAAGGCTCGGGCACGAGCGGCCGTGGTCGAGTCATGCTGTCGGGCGCGATGTTCGAGCCGTTCAGCAGTTCGCGCCATGCGCGACTCGAGATCGACACCGAAGGGCTCGATGTGGGTATACCGGAGGGTACCGTTCGTCTCGATGCAGATTTGGTGTTGTCGTGGCGGGCATCCGAGTTCGATCTCGACGGCGCCGTGACAGTACCCCGGGCACGCATCGAGGTTGCCGGGCTGCCGGAATCTTCCGTGCGGCATAGCCGCGACGTAATCGTCGTCGATCGAGAAGTGGCGCGCACCGAGTCGACGCGGCTCGCGGTCGACATCGACGTGACCTTGGGCAAGGACGTGCGCTTTGCCGGATTCGGGCTCGAAACCAAGCTCGGCGGCCGGTTGCGGCTGCGTCAATCGCGTGACGGCGGTGTTCGGTTGGATGGCGTGCTGACGTTGCGCGAGGGTGCGTTCGAAGCTTTTGGACAGCGCCTCACACTAGAGTCCGGTGGCTTGACGTTTGCGGGTCCGGCGGACGATCCGCTGATCAGCGCACGTGCGACCCGAACGATCGAAGAGCCATCACGCACGGTGAAGGTGGGTGTGGACATCCAAGGCCGTGCGGGCGCCATGGAGAGTACGCTTTTTTCCAACCCAGTGATGTCCGATGCCGATGCGCTCTCCTACCTCGTGTTGGGGCGACCGTTGAGCGCCGCCACCGCTCAGGAAAGCGGTGATGTGACGGGTGCGGCAATTGCATTGGGCCTGAAAGGTGCGGCACCGGTGATCGACGAGATCCGCGGTGCATTCGGCCTCGAGGAGTTGACCGCGACCGGTGGCAGCACCGAGGAACTTGCGCTCATCGCCGGCAAACGCATCAGCGACTCGGTGTACGTTCGCTACAGCTATCAGACTTTTACGCGCATGAGTGCGCTGCTCGTGCGCTTGGCATTGACCAATCGCTTGAGTCTCGAAGCAACCGCCGCCGAGGCCCCTGGCATGGATCTCATCTACCGCGTCGGCCCAGACGGTTAGCGCCGACGGCGGCTAGCTGCGACCGCTCGCGCGGCGTTCGAGCTCCTTCAGCAACATGTCTGCGCAGTCCTCGAGCAGTGCCTGGTCATCTTCCGCGATCAACAGCTCTCGGACGAAGCGCATGATGTGTTCGGGTCCCAATGCGTGCAGGGCGGCGACGAGCGCTCGCTCGTCGACCCGTGCCTTGACGTCGATCATCGGCTCCCTCCGGTGATTGGCCGTCGTACTTGGTACCGGCATCATCGCGCCGCGCGGCTACCTCTGACAACGATCGGTGCCATTGGGCTCGAGAACGGCGCCGTTCATCGGGCAGGTTTGACAGCACCGGGACGCCGGGGTGTAGTGCGCCAATACGCTCGGGTGTCGAGTCATGTCCGCCGTATCCGACGACCTACCACTGGGCAGGGCGTCCCACAATCCGGTCACGTACACACCGTCGCTGCTGCGTTCCATTGCGCGCGCCGAGAGTCGGCAGCAGGCGGGCATCGGCGCGTCTTTGCCGTTCCGTGGTGAAGATGCCTGGAACTGCTACGAATTTTCGTGGCTGAATGCGCGCGGCCGGCCAGAAGTGGCGGTGATCAAGATCCAGGTGCCTTGCAGCTCGTCGCACATCGTCGAGAGCAAATCACTCAAGCTGTATTTGAACTCCTATGCGCAGACCACCTTTGGGAATCGCTCGGAGCTGGTGAGTACGCTCGATTCCGACTTGGCACTTGCCTTTCGTTCGCCCGTTATCGTTGCGCTACTCGACGTGGATCGCAATGTCGACCGAATCGGCGACCTACCGGGCCATTGTCTCGATGACCTCGACGTCGCGATCGACGCATACCATCGGGATCCGGATCTGATCGACTGCGTCGCTGACGAGGTCACCGTGCGCGAGACGCATTACACGCACTTGTTTCGAAGCGTGTGTCCGGTGACGGGTCAACCGGACTGGGCGAGCATCATGGTGCAGTACGTCGGGCGTCGTATCGAGGCCGAGTCGCTGCTGCGCTACCTGGTTTCGTACCGCAATCACGCCGCGTTTCACGAGAGCACCATCGAGCTCATCTTCATGGATTTGATGCGCTGCGCGAGTCCCGATCACCTCACGATCTACGGGCGCTTTCAGCGCCGCGGCGGCATCGACATCAACCCGTTCCGATCCACCGACGAGAGCATTGCGCCCAGCATCCGTATGGTGCGGCAGTAGTTAGTCGTCCTGGCGTGGATTGACGAGGCTGCGTACCCAACCCAAGAGCGAATTCGATCGTAGCAAGTAGCGCTCGAGTCGCTCGATCGTCGAGTGTAGCTCGTCGTAGCCTGCGAGCAGGTCCTCGCGCCGGCGGTGTGGCCCGCTCGGGTCGAGTTCACGCACGATACGCGCCGGATTGCCCGCAACGATGACGTTGGCAGGCACGTCGCTTGCGACCACCGCGCCGGCACCGACGATGCTATTGGCGCCGATGGTGACGCCTTTGCAGACGATGGCACCATCGCCGATCCAGACATTGTCTTCGAGCGCGATTGGTTTGGTAGTACCGATCGGCCGCGTACGATCGTAAATGTCGTGCCAGTCGGCATCACTCAAATATGCGCCCGCTGCAAGCATGCAATTCGACCCGACGTCTACGCGACTTGCGGAGTCGATCCGCACACCCGGACAGACCAGCGAATAGTCACCAATGCGGATCGCGCCTTGGTGCTGCTCGTGTTGCCAGGTGCAAAACTGCACGTTGCGGTCCTTCGCCGCGACGATGTGAATCTGCTCACCGAGTTCGATTCCTTTGCCGTGGATGCGGACGTACCACGGCTTCATGAACAGGGGATGGCCACCGAGGCGGTCGAGTTGCGGCCGCAGGAAATGCTCGATGTAGCTCGACTCGATCCGGCGCTGGAGCGCCTTGATGAAGTAGGGGCGATGGTCGCGTCGCACGGCGAGTAACGGGCTCTATTTGCGGCACTGTAGCCTGGTTTTCCGACCGTGCGTAGCGGCTGGGATGTACGGAGGCGCGTAGGTCAACGGTCAGCCGCGGGGTTTCTTGGAGAGCGGCGCCTACTCTGAGCGACGGGGCTGGGGTAGCATACGCGGCCTCGATGGCGACCCACTCCGGTCCCCTCGCGGCGATAAGTTGTGAACCCCGTCAGGCCCGGAAGGGAGCAGCGGTAGCAATGGACTCGGGCGCCGAGGTGTGGCTGGTTTGGGTTGCCACCCAAATGCCTGAAGGAGAGGTCTCCGAGCGGTCGAAGGAGCGCGCCTGGAAAGTGTGTCTACGGCAACGTACCGAGGGTTCGACTAAACGGCAGGACTTTTTGGGCGTTGTCAGCTAGCTGACAGCGGTCGTAGCACAGCGGAGACCGAGCGCCAGGGATGGCGCGAGTCAATCCCGGCCGGAGTTGCACGAATCGATTTGGAGAGGTGTCCGAGCGGTCGAAGGAGCACGCCTGGAAAGTGTGTGTACGGCAACGTACCGAGGGTTCGAATCCCTCCCTCTCCGCCAGAACTTTTCTTAACGTATTGATATATAACGATATTTTTTTGTCGTTAGCGCTTCAACCCACGAA
>QJXZ01000365.1 GCA_003248125.1 Gammaproteobacteria bacterium
CGAGGTGATGATGGTGTTCCAGTCCATCGAGCCCGAGTCGTCCATCACCACCAGCACGTTGGACGGCACACCCGCAATCTGCTCGAGCGGTGTGTTCGACAAGTTGTAGTTCGACACCACGACCCCTGGCGCCGGCGGCGGCGGGGGCGGCGGCAAAGGGGTCACAACGATGCGGACGATGTAGACCGGGTCGACGCTCGTCGTCACGCCGTCGGTGATGCGGTAGCTGAACTGGTCTTCGCCCACGAAATTCACCAGTGGCGTGTACATGAACGCGCCGGTGGTCGCATCGAAGGTCAAGGAGCCGTTGATTGGCAGGCTGATCAAGATGGCACTCAGGGTCTGGCCGCCAATTTCGTTGCCGCTGCCGTCGAGCAGCTTGGTGTCGACGTCGTAGGCACCCTGCAGCACGCCGTCCGCGGCCACAACGGTCAGTACGGTGTTCTCCACCATCACATAGGATCGTTCCTGCTGGCCGATCGGCGGGTCGTTCAGCGGTGTGACCGTGATGCTGACGGTTGCCGTAGCTGTACTGCCGTTGCTATCCGTGATGGTGTAGGTGAAGTAGTCGTTGCCGTAGAAGTTGGCCTTCGGCTCGTAGAGGATCGTACCGCCTTGAACCGTCACGCGACCGTTCGGCAAAGTCACCGGATTGCCGAACGGATCGTTCACCGTGGTCGGTGCACTCTCGCTGCTGTTGGGGTAGTCCTGACCCGCGATGGTCAACGTAACACCCGCCTGCGTGATCGAGGTCGGCACGTCGCCGAGATAGTCGTTGGCGAGCACGTCGATCGTGATGGCGGGTGCATCTTCCGCCATGGTCGCGCTGTCGTCGCCGGCGACCGGTACGTCGTCGACTGGCAGCACCGTCAACACGAACGTGTCTGTGGCACTCTCGCCGAAGCTATCGGTCGCCGTGATGTCGATGTCGACGTTGCCGTTCTGGTCGGGCAGAAAAGTCAGCGTCAGCGTGGTGCCCGAAATCGAAACGGTGACCAGCGACGTATCGGAGCTCGACGCAGCGTAGGTCAGCGAATCGCCATTGGTCGCAATGTCGACATCGAGGAAGACCGCCGAGAAGTCGATGAGCGTCGGCGGCGAGTCCTCCGGAAGAGTGGTGTCCGGTAGTGGATTGACCACCACTGGTGCATCGTTGACCGGCGTGATGACGATGTCGAAGGCGGTCGACGCCGTGAGCGAACCGTCGCTCGCTTGTACCGTCACCGTCGCCGTGCCATTGGCGTCCGGTGCGGTCGTGAAGTTTACTGTTGTGCCAGTCGCGGTCGGTTGGGTACTGAACAGGGTCGGATCCGACACCGCAGTCACCGACAACGTCAGCACATCGCCATCGACGTCGTCGAACACACCGGCCAAGCTGTTCGAGCCAGCGCCCGAATCTTCCGCCACCGTCACATCGGTAGGCGGTGCGACCACGTATGGCGCATCGTTCACGGCTGTGACGATGATATCGAAGCTGGTCGATACGGCGAGTACACCGTCGCTCGCTTCCACCGTCACCGTCGAGCTGCCGTTCATGTTCGGCGCCGGCGTGAAGTTCACCGCCGTCCCCGCTGCCGTCGGGGCACTCGAGAACAGGGCCGCGTTGGTGAACCCAGTCACCGTCAGCGTCAACGCATCACCGTCGACGTCGAAGAACACACCGCTCAAATCGGCAACACCCGGACCGGAGTCCTCGGCGACCGTCACGTCGGCCGCCGCCATCGCTACCACTGGCGCATCGTTGACGGGGGTGATGTTGATGTCGAAGTTGGTCGATGCGGTCAGCGAACCGTCGCTCGCTTGCACCGTCACAGTCGCCGTGCCATTGGCATCCGGTGCGGTCGTGAAGTTCACGGTGGTACCCGTGACCGTCGGTTGGGCACTGAACAGGGTCGGATCCGACACCGCGGTCACGGACAATGTCAGCACATCACCGTCGACGTCGTCGAACACACCGGCCAAGCTGTTCGAGCCGGCCCCCGAATCTTCCGCCACCGTCACATCGGCAGGTGCTGCGACCACGTATGGCGCATCGTTCACAGCGGTGACGATGATGTCGAAGCTGGTCGATACCGTGAACACACCGTCGCTCGCTTCAACGGTCACCGTCGAACTACCGTTGGCATCGGCTGCTGGCGTGAAGTTCACCACTGCGCCGGCCGCTACCGGTGCGCTCGAGAACAGCGCCGCATTGGTGAAGCCAGTCACCGTCAGCGTCAACGCATCGCCGTCGACGTCGAAGAACACACCGCTCAAATCGGCAACACCCGGACCGGAGTCCTCGGCGACCGTCACGTCGGCTGCCGCCGCCGCCACAACCGGCGCATCGTTGACCGGAGTGATGATGATGTCGAAGGTGGTCGACGCCGTGAGCGCACCATCGCTCGCTTCAACGGTGATTGTCGCCGTGCCGTTGGCATCCGGTGCGGTCGTGAAATTCACTGTGGTGCCAGTGACCGTTGGTTGGGCGCTGAACAGGGTCGGATCCGACACTGCGGTCACGGACAGCGTCAGCACATCGCCATCGACGTCGTCGAACACACCGGCCAAGCTATTCGAACCCGCGCCCGAGTCTTCTGCCACTGTCACATCGGCTGGGGGAGCAACCACATAGGGTGCGTCGTTCTGTGCCGTGACGATGATGTCGAAGCTGGTCGTTACGGTGAGCGAACCGTCGCTCGCTTCCACCGTGACCGTCGAACTGCCGTTGGCATCCGCGGCTGGTGTGAAGTTGATGTTCGTACCGCTCGCCGTCGGCACACTCGAGAACAACGGCGCGTTGGTGAACCCCGTCACCGTGAGTGTCAACGGATCACCGTCGACGTCGTCGAATACGCCGACCATGCTCGCCGAGCCGGGACCGGAATCTTCACCAACAGTCACATCCGCAGGCGGTGCCACCACCACCGGCGCATCGTTGACGGCGGAGACATTGAAACTGAAGCTGGTCGTCGCGTTCTTCCCCTGCAGGTCGCGCGCCTCCAGATTGACCGTCGACAACCCGAACTGGTCGGGCGCAGGTTTGAGCGTGAGAATAGAACCGGAAACACCCGACGTACCGGTGAACAGCGAAGCATTGGACAGCGTGGCATTGAACGTGAGCACATCGCCGTCGGTTGCGATATCGACGTCGCCGAACACGGTCGACAGATCGAGAACGTAGGCGTTGGAATCCTCCGCGACCGACACGTTCGGCGGTATTGCGACTACGAACGGATCGTCGTTGACGGGCTTGAGCGTAAATAAGAAGTCGTCCTTCGCCGTCGACACCAAGTCGGTCACGGCGATCGTGATTGTGGTGTCGCCGTTGGCGTTTGCCACTGGTGTGACCGTGAATTCCTCCGTCAACATATTGACGCTGACCGTGGCCTTCGACGTGTCGCTGCTGTCCGCTTCGAGTAGTAGCGGAGCGCCAACCCAGTTGAAGTAGTCGCCGAATTTGAATGTCCTGGGTCCAGAATCCTCGTTGTCGGTGTAGTCTGGAGCTGGGCTATTGACGGTGGCGGCCAACACCATGGCGGGCGCGAACATGACCCCCGCCAACATGCCTGCAAACACGCGTACCCCACGGACGGCTTCTCGTCGAAACATCTGCATTCTCCGAGCGCACGCAGCCAACGCGTGCCGTATTGAACTGGATGGCGATGACAACTGCGAGTTCATCAATCCAGGATCCTTCCGTAAGTACTCTGCAGCATCACTCGCGCGGCCGTGGTTCCACCAACGCCGCGTGCGGTGACTCTGAACACTTCGATCCGATCGGCCGACAGGCCGCCGTACGGATCGCTCAACTGATAGGCGTTTTCTTCGCGCAGTATCGAAGCCACGTGCTCGATGATGTAGCGCGGCTGCTCCGCGACGCCGTTGATACCGGTCGGTGCCGTCACACTCCTGGCATCGCTCGCCCAGATCGTGCCGTCAGACCATCGCGCCGGCTGATTCATGGGCGCAACCGTCCACAAACCGTTCGCGCCGCTATCGACGAAGTCGACCGTCGAAACCACCGTATCCAAGAACGCTTCGGCATCGCGCAGCGACGATTCAGCCGCCTGGAACGCGAGCGCAACGTCGCGCGTGTTGCGCGACATGCGCTCTTCGAGGCTCGTGGTCTGCACGGCCGACACGCCAATGATGGTGAGCACGAGCAGCAGCACGAGGCTGATGAACAGCGCAACGCCGCGCTGTCGAACTCCGGTCATCCAAGTGGTATTAGCGATGTTCATAATTACTCACGTCGAAGGCCGTGAATTGCGCAGCAACACGGTTTCGCTCGAGGTGCGTCTCAGCAACACACCGTCCGCGTCCTCGTCCACGCTGTTGACCGTGATCGTGACGTTGAGCGACACGATCTGATTCGTATTCGGCACGGCATCGAACGCAACGTATTGGTTGACGTTCGGTTCGTTGTCGCCGAGGGTCGTATCGATGCCGTACAACACTTGCAGGTCCTCGACACCGGCCACCAGCTCTACCGGCGCAGCAGTGCCGACCTTCTGCCACAGCGACAGTGGCCGATCGCCGCGATTGTTGAGCCCTGCACTCGGGGCAATGAATAGGATGCTCGTCTCCACGGCGCCGACTACGGTGTCTTCGCCGTACGACCGGCCGAGGAACGACAACGTCGCCGGCACAGGGCCTGATGGCGACGATACGATCGTCGCGTTTTCATAGGGATCCCCGGAGGCCGCCGTTGCGTGCAATAGCGTGGCCGAATTTCCGGCGACGTTGAGAGCGGTAATGCGGAACACCGCCGCTTGCTGGCAGTCGGCCACCATCACGATGTCGTTGACAGCAACGCCCGCGTTGCCGCCCGGCGCGCGTACCACCGGATCGCCGAGCGGCTGCAATACTTGCTCGAGCTTGGTCTCTGGCATGCGAATCTGACGGAACACGAGTACGTCCGTACCCGGCGCGACCGCCGAGATATCGACGCCGTTACCTGGAATGTAGACGTTGGCGGACACCGCACCCTGCGTGCGCGGCAACTCGGTAAGTGCCGGTGTCCATGTGCCGTCACCGTTGCCTTCGAAGCCCGCTACCGGCACGGTGACGTTGAACTCGTAGAGCATAGGCCACGTGCCGCGCAAACCGTTCACCACGTTCTGCTGTTCCGGGCCGCAGCCGAAGTAGCCAGCAGACCTGGCTCGGTCCTTGATGAAGTCGAACGAGAAGCGCGTGTTTTCTTGCAATCGCGCTTGCGCCGTCATGAGTGCGTAGGTCTGATTGTTGGTCACGAACAGTTGCACCACACCGGCGGTAACGACCACGCCGAGCGCGAGCGCAATCATGAGTTCGATCAGCGAGAAACCGGCGGTACGGAATCGATTAGCGTGAGTCATGCAATCACCCCTGACTGCGCACGACGATGGTGACGGGACTTGCCGTGGCGGCTTCCTGCCAGGTCACCGAGATGGACACCACGCCGGTGGCGCCATCGACGTCGATTGCACCGTCGCCACTCGGTAGGCCGGGCTGTGCCGTCGCTGGCGGCAACACACCGGCGGCTCGCAAACCCGTGCACACGGCGTCGGTGTTGAAGTTACCGAGCACGCACTTCCAGGACGCTTGGTCGAACGCCACCATTTGCGCGGCCGAGCAATTTGCCGCGACACAGTTCGAGGCGGCCGGTGGCGCATCGCCGATACCGAGACCGTCGTAGTTGGCACCCGGATTGGCACGGATGCGATCCATCATGTCGTAGGCAAGCTGCACCGCTTCGGAGCGAACCAATGCGGCACGGTTGTTCTGCAGGCTAACCATTTGAAGGCCGGTGATGCCGAGCACGCCGACGCCCATGACCAACACGGCGACCAACAGCTCGATCATCGAGAAACCCGCTTGCGTGCGACGATCGTGGATCATGGGATGCAATCCGGTTTTTCCTGTGAGGAAACGCGGCCGATGGCCGAAATGGTGATGGTGCGACCGACCGGCTCGTCGGGGTCGCAGAGCTCGAGCGTTCCTCCGGCGGCCGTGAGCAACAGCCCCCGCGCGTCGAACCTCAGCGCATCCATGCCATCGAGGCCACCGAGAGCATCCAGCGTATTGGTGCCGATCGCCTCGAAGGTTCGAAGCGCATTGTTGCAGTTGCCGGGATTGCCGGTGACGACGCACCACCCCGGACCCCACTCGTTGGCGTTGTCGCCGGAATTCACGGCTTGCACCGCGGTGCTGCCGCCGATGCGGCCCGCTTCACTACGGGCGTACTGCACCGCGAGCACGAAGTCGTTGAGTTGAGTGGTGAGACGATTCTGCGCCACGAAGCCGTTGAATGCCGGCGCCGCCATGCCGATGAGTACGGCCGCGATCGCCAGCGACACCATTAGCTCGACGATCGTCATACCGCATTGCTGCTTGTGTATTGCGGTCATTGCTCCTCGTCACTCAACCGATGGCGCCAATCGTTGCCATCGCTACAGCCCCATGACGGGGGATCGAGGTCGAGTCTACGAAGCCCCCAGGCTTTGCAAAGGTGCGTCCCGATGAGCGGCGCCATCAGGGCCGACGAGCGGTGTAAGTAGCCTGTAGTCTGTGCGCCAATCACCCTTTCGTTCCCTCGATGGGCGGGCTCGTCACTCGTGCCAGCTGTCTTCGCCGGCGTCCGTGAAGTCACCGTTGTCGTTGGCATCCCAGCGACGGGCACCGGATGCATCGACTTCCAGCGCGCCGTCGTCGATCACCGGTCCGCCGGTCGGCGTGGCACGAAGTGTGAACGTGTTCGCATTGGCCGCTGTGACCGCAACCGCATAGTTCTGCGACGTGGTCCGGCAGATATTCGCCGACACGGCACCGATATCGGCGTCACCGATGCCGTCGGCGTCAGTGTCCACATGACCGGCGTAGCTGAACGTCTGACTCGCGAGTCGCTCGAGACCCTGGCCGCAGGCCAACAAGTCTTTTTGGGCATCGGCGCGGAACGTGCGGATGCTGTATTGGGTGTAGATCGGAATGGCGATCGCCGACACGATGGCGAGGATGGCGAGCGCCACCAGGAGCTCGATCAGGGTGAAGCCCCGGATTCGCATGGACGGTCCTTCGAGTACTGGGCTCCACCACTCTAGGCGCCGATCCCCGGTCGCGGAAACGCGCCACCGCTGAACGGTCCATTTCCGCCGACGAGTGGCGCGCCAGCGGCGGGCCCCCGAAGTCACTCCGGCGCAAGGTTATTGCCCCGGCGCAGCCCCGGCGCAAGTGCGTTGCTCCGGGGCAGATTGGCTCGGGGGTGAGGGGCAGCCCTCAGGCCGGTTCGACGTTCAACACCGCCACGTCGAAGACGAGCGTCCGGCCCGCCAACGGATGATTGAAGTCGATGACGACCAGGTCGCCCTCGATGGATCTGACCACACCCGACACGTGGCCGCCGGGCGCGTCGAAAGCAATCACTGTGCCGGGTTCGAGCTCGATCGAGGCACCGAACTGCGCGCGCGGCAACATGCGCAAGTTCTCTTCGCGCGCCTCGCCAAACGCATCAGCGGGCTCGACCGTGAAGCTCGCTTCCTGTCCGGCCGGTAATCCGAACAGCAGTCGCTCGAAACCTTCAGGCAGACTGCCGTCACCGACGGTGAACGTCGCAGGTGATCCGCCATGGGTCGAATCGATGGCTTCGCCGGTGGCCGCCAGCCTGAGCGCGAAGTGCAACGTCACGCGCGTACCCGCGCCCACCTCCATCACGCCACCTTCTTGGCGCGCGCCTCGAGAACCATGGACAGAATCCACAGGCTGGCACCGATCGTGATCGCTGAATCGGCGACGTTGAATGCGGGGAAGTAGTAGTCACGCCAATGCACCAGCGCGAAATCCACGACATAGCCGTGCGTTGCACGATCCCACATGTTGCCGAGCGCGCCGCCCATGATCAGCGCATAGCCCCACGCGGCAAGGCGCTCGACGACGTTCGCCGGCACCACGATACGCCGCAGTTCGTAGAGCAAATAAGCCGAGAAGCCAATTGCAAGCAAAACGAAGAACCACCGCTGCCAGCCGCCAGCATCCGCAAACATGCTGAACGCAGCGCCAGGGTTCTGCAGATGTGTCCAGCTGAAAATCGGCAGCACTGCTATGCGGTCACCCAGCGCCATCACATCGGCCACGAACCATTTGGTCACGCGATCGGCGACGAGCACACATGCCGTAATCGACAACCACCTAACCATCGGTCGTCTCGAAATAGGCACGCGCCGCGAGCACGTCCAGCCCAATCCGTGCCTTGAGCGCATCCAACGACGGAAACGCACGCTCGTCACGAATGCGATGGCGAAAACTCACCGTCAGCCGCTCACCATAAATGTCGCGATCGAAATCGAACAAATGCACCTCCAAGAGTGGCTTCTTGCCATCGACCGTCGGCCTGATGCCTACGTTGGCGACGCCTTCGTAGTCGCGGTCGAGGCCTCGCACGGCCACCGCATAAACGCCCGCCACCGCGGGTCGGTAGCGCTTCAACTCGATGTTGGCAGTCGGCGCACCGAGCTCACGCCCGAGTTGGCGGCCCTTCACCACCTTGCCCATGATGAAGTAGTCGTGGCCGAGCAACTTCTCGGCCAGCGCAATGTCACCTTCCGCGAGCGCTTGCCTTATGCGCGTGCTGGAGATGCGCATGTGATCGAACGTGAGAGTACCGACATGACTCACCTCGAATCCGTGGCGATCGCCGGCCGCCTTCAACATCGCATAGTCGCCTTCGCGGCCACGTCCGAAGCGAAAGTCATCCCCGACGACCAGATATCGTACGTCGAGCATGCCAACCAAGAAGTCGTCGATCACGCTCTGCGCGGTGACCTGCGCGAGCCGCTCGTTGAACGGCAGGCAGAGCACGCAGTCAATGTCGGTGCGCGCCAGCAGGTGCATCTTTTCCCGAAACCGTGTCAGACGCGCCGGTACGCTCTCGCCGCGAAAGAACTCGCGCGGCAGGGGCTCGAACGTGATGAGGATGCTTGGGCTGCCGAGTTCGTCACGCTTGGCGTTCAGATGGGCGAGCACCATCTGGTGGCCGTGGTGAACGCCATCGAAGTTTCCCACCGTAACTACGCCACGGCGATGCCGCGGACGAATGTTGTGCAGGCCGCGAATGATCTCCATCTCGAGGCATCACCACTGACGTGCGGGCATTATACGCACGGCACTATGCCCTCACGCTCGGTCGCCTCGGTACCTGAGCTGGGCCGGGCGAACACCGAGCGACCACACGGCAACGAAATAGATCACCCCACCCCCGATGCACAATGCGCTCAACCACAACGCCCGAGTCGGTGTCGTCGCGTGCAGCCACGCGCCCGCCTCCGGCGCTGCATATATAAGTGGCAATGCCATCACCAGCGTAGCCACGGCAATCTTGAGCAGATAGCGATAGAAGCCGGCATCGGGCCGGTAGTGACCACCGCGCAATACACCGCGCATCAACAGCCAAGATTGAACGATGGCAGCCACGCTGGTCGCCAGCGCCAAACCCGCATGACCCATCACCCAAAACAGCGCGAGGTTGAGCGTCACATTCACCGCCACCGCCACCACCGCGAACCTGAGTGGCGTGCGCGTGTCTTCGCGCGCGAAATATGCCGGCGCCAACACTTTGACCAGCGTGAAGGCAACCAGACCGACGGCAAATGCTTCGAGCGCAAGGGCAGTCATGCGCACGTCGAGGGCTGTCAGCGCACCGCGGTAAAAGATGGTCGCAATCATGGGCACAGCCAAGATGTAGAGCGCCACGGCTGCCGGCACTGCAAACAACAAGCTCGTGCGCAGCCCCCATTCGATGGTGCCAGCGAAACCTGCAGTCGATCGCGATGCGTGCAGCCGCGACAGATTGGGCAGCATGACGGTCGCAATCGTCACCGCCACCAGGCCGACGGGTAACTCGAGCAGCCGATCCGCGTAGTACAACCAGGAAATACTCCCCGTCATCAACAACGACGCGAGCAACGTATCGATCAGCGCATTGATCTGACTCACCGACGCCGCAAATACAGCCGGCACCACGAGTTTGCCAACGCGCCGCACGCCGGCATGTTTGCGATCCAGGCGCGGTCGCGCCAGCACATGGAGGCGGGCAAGCGACGGCAACTGGAAAAGCAACTGCACCAATCCGGCGGCGAACACCCCCCACGCCAGTGCAATGACAGGTTGGTCGAATGCGCGTGCGCCGATGATGGCTGCAGCAATCAACGAAAGATTCAGCAGCACCGGTGTGAACGCAGGTACTGCGAAACGGTCGTGCGCGTTCAGCAGCGCGCCGGCAAACGCCGTGAGTGAGATGAAGCCGAGATACGGAAAGGTGATGCGCAACATCTCCGTGGTCAGCGCAAGCTTGTCCGGGTGCTGCCAAAAGCCGGGCGCGAACAACGCAACGAGCGCCGGCGCTGCGAGCACGCCAATTGCCGAGACGAGCAGCATCAGCATGCCGAAATTGCCCGTCATGACTGCG
>QJXZ01000368.1 GCA_003248125.1 Gammaproteobacteria bacterium
GCCTACTGAATGAGCAACCACTGCACACGTCCTTGATGCATTGGTATGCGCCGCCCGGCGACCCACTCGAGGAACCGTCGACGGCTACCTGATCGAGAGCGATTGATCGAGATTCAGACCGCCGCGCCGCGCCCATTTCACCATCGAGGTGCTGATGGTCTCGGCGGAAGAACTGCGTACATTTGCTGGCAAACGGCATTGGCGCCGCGGCTGGGCGATCGAGGCGCGGCGACTGATGGAGGTCTTGCACCGGAGATCGTTCGATTCACCATCGGACTGGTACACGTTCGTTCCACCGCCACCGCGGATCTGGCCCGCGCGCTGGGAATCTCGAGCGACCTGGCGCAAAAGACGGCCTGCCTCCATCGCGCTGGGCTCGTCGAGTCGACGGCAATGCGGGCGTGCAGATCTGTTCCGCCTTCCCTAGCTCGCGCCGACACGGCTGATCACGACTGCAGCGCGCTCGGCGCCGGCTTCGAGCGCCGCATCGAGCGGCAGGTTGCGCATGTAGGCAGCAAGGAACCCGGCGGCAAAGCTGTCGCCCGCGCCCGTGGTATCGATCACCGACTCCACCCGCGCCGCCGGGCACCGCGTTTCCTCTGCCGCGGATACGGCGATGCTTCCCTCTGCGCCCAGCGTGATCACGAACAGCTTGCGCCATCGGCGCGCCAATGCGCGGAGCGCATCGATCAACTCGGTATCGAAGGCAGAGACACCAAAGAACGCGATATCGAGGCTGTCGATGTAGCGCTCGACGCGCTCGACTCGGGGATCGTCAGCGATGTCGGCAAAGTCGACTGCCCGCAATCCTCGAGTGTGACAGGTCATGGCAGCGTCGAACAACGCCGCGATCTGCACGTGCAGCGGCGCTACGACGAGGTCGGCGTCCGCAATCACCGCGCGAGCCGCAGCGTCCGGTACGAAGCTGCTCAAGACACCTGCGCGGTAGTCGAAGAACTCGCGCTCTCCATCGGCACGCAGCCGAATCGGCTGAAT
The DNA here is from genome assembly GCA_003248125.1 of Gammaproteobacteria bacterium. Taxonomy (GTDB): domain Bacteria; phylum Pseudomonadota; class Gammaproteobacteria; order Pseudomonadales; family Azotimanducaceae; genus SZUA-521. The sequence goes on from QJXZ01000368.1 coordinate 997, forward strand.
TGCGGTATCGCCCGGCAGCACGGCAAGGTGACTGACCACACCTTCGCTACGCAGGTAGTCCGCGAGCCCACGTCCGGCTTCATCGTTACCGATGGCCGAGATCACGTGCACTTCGTCATCGGGCTCGAACGCACGCCGCGCGTGCATAGCGAAGTTGAGCGCGACCCCGCCGCGCAAGTCACGATCGACGTCGACGTAGCGATCGATGCAGACATCGCCGACGCACACGATCTTCATTGCCGCATACTCCACGGAAGCACATGGATCATGGCTTTGCATGTTCCCTGCACCGCTCGATAGTCGTCGACCATGACCGATCCGCGCTCGACCCCGTTCCACATCAGTGCCAGCACCCTTCGCGTGCGTGTGCGGTTGACGCCTCGCGCCACGCGCAACGCCATCATCGGCATTCGCGGCGATGCACTGGCAATCGCGGTCACGGCGCCGCCGGTGGAGGGTGCTGCCAACCAAGTCCTGGTGCGGTTTCTCGCCCAGCACCTTTCGCTACCGCGGCGCTCGATTCGCATCGTCAAGGGCGAAGCCAGCCGCAACAAGCTGCTCGAAATCGAAACATCGATGCCTGAAGCCATGATTGCACGTCTGCGGTGACGGCGCCCGGTAGTTTCGCTACCTTTGCGCCTTTCTATGTTCCGGAGGTAGAGACCCGGATGACCGGGAACCACACCTATCGAGTCGTCGTGCTGGGTGCCGGCATGTCGGGCATCTGCATGGGGGTGCACCTCAAGCGTCATGGTATCGACGACTTCGTGATCCTCGAAAAAGCAACGGCCGTCGGCGGCACGTGGCGCGAGAACACGTATCCGGGTGTGGCCTGCGACGTGCCCTCACACGTCTATTCGTTTTCGTTCGAACTCAATCCCGAGTGGAGCCACTCCTACTCGAACGGTCAGGAGATCTGGGAGTATTGCGAACACACGGTAGACAAGTACGACCTGCGGCGCCACATCCGCTTCGGACAATCGGTGCAGAACGTCGAGTTCGATGGCGAACGGTGGCTGGTAACGACGACGGCTGGGGAGCGCATCGAAGCAGAAGTCGTGGTGAGCGGACTCGGCGGTCTACACGTGCCGAGCCATGCCGCTATCGAAGGTTGCGAGCGGTTTGCCGGACAGATGTTCCACACCGCGGAGTGGAATCACGATGTGGCGCTGAGCGGCCGCCGCGTAGCCATCATCGGCACGGGTGCCAGTGCCGCGCAGGTGCTGCCGAGCATCGCATCGGAAGTGGCTGACGTCACCGTGTTTCAGCGCACGGCCACTTGGGTGTTTCCGCGACTCGCTCGCGACATTCCGGAGTCTCGGCGCGCCTTCTTCCGGCGCCATCCCTTTGCCATGCGCACCTATCGTCGGCTGTTGTGGTTGCTCATGGATGTGGTGGGTACGCTGTCGCTGCGACGCCAGTCCTGGTTGGCCGGTCGCCTCAAGCGCGCGGGTCTACACCATCTCGAAGTTTCGGTGCGCGACCCCATCGTGCGCGCCAAGCTGACACCCAACTACGAACCTGGTTGCAAACGGCGTGTCATTTCCGACGATTACCTGAGCTCTTTCAACCGCGACAACGTGCACTTGGTGACTGAGGCCATCACGGCGATCGAGCCACAGGGCGTTCGCGACGCAACGGGCAAGCTGCACGAAGTGGACGTCATCATCGAGGCAACGGGATTCAAGCCGTTCGACATTGCCACCTATGTCGACATTCGGGGTCGTGATGGACGACGGCTTCGGGACGTGTGGCGGGAACACGTGCAATCGTTTCGCACGATGATGGTACCGGGGTTTCCGAACTTCTTCATGCTGCTCGGCCCTAACAGCGCGACCGGTCATACCTCGGCACTCATCATGATCGAGTCGCAGGCCGAGTACGTCATCAAGGCGCTTGCGCTCATGAATCGACACGGCTTGAAGCACATCGATCCAGATCCCACCGTGGTCGAGTTGTACAACCGGCGTCTACAGCGTGACATGCAACGCATGGTGTTCAGCGGCGGTTGCAACTCCTGGTACACGGACGCGACCGACTACAACTACACGTTGTGGCCCTACTCTGCGCTGCGATTTCTAGCCGAGCAATGGCAGCCGAAGCGCGATGAATTCCGGGTTGCGCACCGGTAGCACCCCGACAAATCGGTGACAGTTACCGATTTCCAGCGCCTTGCGCTCGACACAGCGTTTGCACCGAAATCCGTAACTGTCACCAATTTGCTCACCAGACCCGATCATCGAGGTCGAGGTCGGCGTAGTCGGCCGCGCGCAGCGCGGGCTCTTGGTCGCCGGCCGCAATCTTGGCGTCGTAGTCCGCCATGAGCCGCAAGCCGGTGCGCGCGAGCAGCACCAGCGCCGTGAGGTTGACGATTGCCAACAGGCTCATGGTGATATCGGCGAAGGCAAAAACCGAGCCCAAGTCCTGCGCGGTGCCCCATGCGACGAGTGCCAGCATCAGCACGCGATAGACGAAGAACAGCCGTCTGTTTTCCTCGCTGAAGTAGTTGAGTGCGTTCTCGCCCAAGTAGTAGTTGTAGATGATGGTGGTGAACGTGAACAACACCAATGCTACGGACACGAACTGCCGCCCCCACTCACCGACATGCTCCGCGAGCGCGAGCTGTGTGAGTGTCACTCCGCCGATGTTTGCACCATCCGTCGCGTATAACCCGGACAACAGAATGATGAAGGCGGTACACGAGCACATGACGATGGTATCCACGAACACGCTCAAGCTCTGCACCACACCTTGATCGGCTGGGTGGCGCACGTGCGCCACCGCTGCGACGTTGGGTGCACTGCCCAATCCCGCCTCGTTGGAGAACAGACCGCGGCGCACACCGTAGACGATGGCCGCGCCAATGCCGCCACCGACCGCGGAGTCGAAGCCAAATGCGTTCTCCACGATCAGCATGATGACCCGTGGCACTTCGCTCAGATTGAGACCGATCACGACGATCGTGATCGCGAAATAACCAATTGCCATGAATGGCACCACCAACTCGGCGACTTGCGCGATCCGCTTGATGCCGCCAAAGATCACCAATCCAACGACGACGACGATGGCCGATGCGGTGGCGACCGTCGGCACACCGAACGCATCCTCGAGCGACGATGCCATGGTGAACGACTGCACCGCCGGGAATCCGAATCCGAACGTGACGAACAACAGGGCCGAAAACAGCGCCGCCAACCAACGCTGCTTCAGTCCGCGCTGAATGTAGTAGGCAGGACCGCCCCGATACGTGCCATCCGGTTCTGCGCGTTTGTAGAGTTGGGCCAAGCTACACTCGAAGAAACTGGTAGCCATGCCCATGACGCCGACCATCCACATCCAAAATATGGCGCCAGGGCCGCCCAGCGTGAGGGCGACGGCAACCCCGGCGACATTGCCCGCACCCACGCGGCCAGCGACGCTGAGCGCGAGCGCCTGAAACGAACTGATGTGCCCGGCTTCGTGATGGAACGCGCCGGCAAGCACTCGAAACATGCGCCCTAAGTAGCGGAACTGCACGAAACGCGAACGCGCGGTGAAGTAGAGGCCCATCGGAATCAGCACGACTACCAGGACTTGTCCGAGCCATTCGTTCAGAAGGTCGATCATCCGCGCAATGCTCCCCACTCGTGCAGCGCGCGAGCATAACAGCTCGCGTTGCGCGTTGACCCGGTGGCGGGGCACCCCTAACCTCGGCGCATGACTCATGTCGTGGTCGTGGGAGGCGGGAATGCGGCATTCGCGGCTGCGGTCGCCGCACGCGAGTCCGGCGCCGACGTAAGCCTCCTCGAGCGCGCACCGGAGCCACTGCGTGGTGGCAATTCACGATTCACGGCAGGCGCCATGCGCGTCGTCTACGATGGCGTCGACGATCTCAAGCAGTTGATGCCCGATCTGACCGCAACCGAAATCGCACGTACCGATTTCGGCAGCTACTCGAGCGCCGACTTCTACGAAGATCTCGGTCGTGTAACGCGCTGGCGCTGCGATCCTACCTTGGCAGAGCGACTGGTCGAGGACAGCTTTCCGACATTGGCATGGATGCGCGGCCACGGTATGCGATTTCTGCCGCTCTATGGTCGGCAATCGTTCGAGGTCGACGGCCGCGTACGCTTCTGGGGCGGGCTGACGGTCGAAGCCTGGGGCGGTGGGCCAGGGCTGGTCGACGCCTGGCGTGACGTCGCGCTCGCATTAGGCGTGCGCGTGCACTACGAATGTCGTGCCATCGGACTCGAGCTGCGAAGTGGCCACATCGACGGTGTGCGGGTACGGCAGCGCCGTGACGAATCGACCATCCATGCCGACGCCGTGGTGTTGGCGAGCGGGGGCTTCGAGGCCAACGCGGCGTGGCGCGCGCGCTATCTGGGTCCGGGATGGGACCTCGCACGCGTGCGCGGAACGCGATTCAACACCGGCGATGGCATTCGCATGGCCACCGACATCGGCGCCGCGACGCGCGGCCACTGGTCTGGCTGTCATGCCGTGGGCTGGGACATGAACGCACCGGAGTTCGGTGACCTCGCCGTCGGCGATGGTTTCCAGAAACACTCGTACCCGTTCGGCATTCTGGTCAACGCGCGTGGTGAACGGTTCGTCGACGAAGGGGCCGACTTTCGTAACTACACTTATGCCCGCTACGGCGCGGAAGTGCTCGCGCAGCCGGGTCAGTTCGCGTGGCAGGTATTCGACGCCAAGGTCAAACATCTGCTGCGCGACGAGTATCGCATCAAGCAGGTGACACGCGTGGTGGCAGACGACTTACCGACGCTCGTGGCGCGCATGCAGAACGTCGACGCGCGTGGCTTTCTCGCCATGGCCGCGGCCTTCAATGCGGCAGTCGACATCTCGACGCCATTCAATCCAACGGTCAAGGACGGACGCGCCGCGCTCGGCCTTGCGGTGCCGAAGTCGAACTGGGCAAGCCCGTTGGATACACCGCCGTTCGAGGCTTATGGCATCACCTGCGGCATCACATTCACGTTTGGCGGCCTTGCGGTGGATGCCGACGCGCAAGTGCTAGACGAAGACGGTGCGCCGATGCCCGGTTTGTATGCCGCCGGTGAACTGGTCGGCGGGCTCTTCTATCACAACTACCCCGGCGGTACGGGGCTCACATCCGGTGCCGTATTCGGTCGCATCGCGGGAAAACGCGCCGCACAGTCGCATCGCGCGTGAGCACATCGAAATTCAGCGCATCAACCGCGATGGCGGTGGTCGTCGCGAACATGGTCGGCACGGGGGTTTTCACCAGCCTCGGCTTTCAGCTCGTCGACATTCAATCGCCGCTCGTGCTGATGGCACTTTGGCTAGTCGGCGGACTGACGGCGCTGTGCGGTGCGCTCACCTACGCCGAACTCGGCGCTGCACTCCCGCGTTCCGGAGGTGAATACAACTTCCTGACCGAGATCTATCACCCAGCCGCAGGCTTCATCTCGGGATGGGTTTCGGCCACGATCGGATTCGCAGCTCCCACCGCACTCGCGGCCATCACCTTCGGCAAGTACCTCCAGGCCGTGGTGCCAAGTGCGCCCGCAGCCCTTGCGGCTTGCATTCTCATCGTGGCACTGACGATGGCACACGCCACCAATCGGCGTAGCAGTAGCCGTGTGCAATCGGTGTTCACGGTGCTCAAGGTGTTGCTCATCGTGCTGTTCTGCGTGCTCGCCCTCGGCTCTGCGGATGCATGGCAGCCACTCCAATGGACGCCGCAGCCCACCGATCTGCGCACGATGACGAGCGGCGCATTCGCGGTCGCGCTGATCTTCGTCAACTACGCCTACACGGGCTGGAATGCCGCCACCTACCTCACCAGCGAACTCGACGCGCCGACACGCTCGCTACCGCGCGTACTGGGCGTCGGCACACTCGTTGTGACGGTGCTATACGTGCTTCTCAACTTCACTTTTCTCACCGTCGCACCCATGGATTCGATGGTCGGTCGCGTCGAGGTCGGCTACGTCGCTGCCGAACACGCCTTCGGCACCCGCGGCGGTGCCGTGATGGGTGGCGTGCTTGCATTGCTTTTGATATCCACCGTGAGTGCCATGACCCTCGCCGGTCCGCGTGTGCTACAGGTGATCGGCCAGGACTTCGCAGTGTTCCGCCCGCTCGCACGCACGACCGCCGATGGCGTGCCGTACGTGGCCATCCTTTTTCAGTCGACGCTTGCGCTCGTGTTGATTCTGACAGCGTCGTTCGAGGCGATTCTCGTATTCGCGGGCTTCACGCTGGGGCTCAACACCTTTTTCGCAGTGGCCGGCGTCTTCATCGTGCGGAGCCGCATGAGTATCGACCGGCTACCTTTTCGATCACCACTTTATCCACTACCCGCACTCGTCTATCTGGCAGTTACGGGCTGGACGCTGTTCTACATTCTCAAGGATCGTCCCAACGAAGGATTGTGGGGGCTCGCCGTCGTCGCCGCAGGCGCAGTCGTCTATGTGGCGGTCAAGCTCATTTCGCGCACCCTTGCGACTGAAAAAGAAAAGGGGCGCTGAGCGCCCCTTTCTTGGGTCGGCAGAATCAGCACTTAGAACTGATAAATACCGCGCGCGTACCAGAAGCCGCCGTTGAAGCCCATCGGCGAAGTGGCCGGGAACTCCGAGCCAACCACCGTGGCCCATGGGTTCTTGTCCGGGTCTTCGTCGAACAGGTTCTGGGCACCAGCGACCAGCACCAGGTTGTCGGTGAAGTTGTACCCGAGCTCCACGTCGACCGTGATCTCCTCGCCGGCTTCGATCGGCAAGTCGCCATCGTCGAGGTGTGCCTCGTAGTAGTCACCGTAGTAGTTGATGCGGATCAACCCACGCCAAGGACCTTGCGTGTGCGTGGCGCTCAGGTTGGCGCGCCAGTTCGGGAGGTTCTCCTCGAGCTGCTTGATGCGCGTCGGACCGATGATGTCTTCGCCACCCGTCTGGATGAAGTCGTCGACTTCCGTGTCGGTCCAGTTGGCGGCCGCAGCGAACTCCGTGTTGCCACCGAACAGCGCATCGGTCGAATACGTCGCGACGATGTCCACGCCTTGCGTCGTGGTGTCGAAGCCGTTCACGAAGAACCGAACGCCGGTGAAGCTGGTGGCATCCGCAACGCCTTGTGCGAGCAAGTCGGCGATGTCTTGTGGCGTCAGTTCGATCGTGGTGGTGAGCGCGATACGGTCGGTAACCTCGACATTGTAGTAGTCGATAGTGACGTCGACGTCGCCCACACCGAACACGGTACCGAACGTGTAGCTCACAGATTCTTCTGGCTCGAGTGGCCGACCTCCGAGCTGCACCGAGATCGGGTTCGTCGGCGGCAATGTCGCCTCGTCAGCGAGCTGGCCGTTCGTGAACGCCGTGGTGACATTGCGCACGTTCGCCTGCCCCGCGGTCGGCACACGAAAGCCCGTGCTGACGGCACCACGTACGGCAAATTCGTCCGCAACCTGCAATCGGCCGGTCAGCTTGAAGTCGGTGGTGTTGCCGAAGTCAGAGAAGTCCTCATGACGCACTGCAGCACCCAGGAGCAAGTTTTCGGTCACGTCGGCCTCGAGGTCGAGGTACGCGGCCCACAGATCGCTCGAGAAACTACCCGCGTCTTGCGGCTTGAAGCCCGGAAATCCATTCGATCCGATCCCGAAGCCTTGCGACGGCAGATCCGCATCTCTATCGATGTAGAACGAGTTCGGATCGCCGTTGGTGATCTCGAAGGTTTCTTCCCGATACTCGATACCGCCAGCGACGTTGAGCGGTGAGCTGAAGCCGCCGATCTCGAGCGGATAGCTCAGGTCGACGTTGAACACGCGGTCGAGCTCCGTGTATGCGCCTGGGTGGTACGACGTCGGGATGTTTTCCTCGAGTGCCGCCAACTGCGGGTTGATCGTGTTGTTGATGAAGTATTTCACCTCGCTGCGACCAACGCTGCCGGACACGTCGTAGTGAATGCTGTTGTCGAGCTCGCCACGCACGCCGGCCGTGAAACTCGAGTCGCTGACGTCACCGCCGAATTGCGGCGTGAAACCGCCGGGGAACACTTGGTTGAAAGCAAAGCAATTCGGATCTGCGGCAACCTGTGCGAGTGCCGCGGCATCCGGTACGTTGTCGACGATGTTGACCACTGGGCACGGCGTTACACCCGGCGTGAAGTCGGCAACTAACAGGAACGGATCAGGATCATCGCCGTCAGGATCTACGCTGTAAGCGTTGAATACGCCTGCCCGTGTATTCGGGTTTCGGAAGAAGAAGCCGCCTTCCACGGTACGCTCCGACCAGTTACCGAACGCATACGCCTCGCTACCGTTGCCGAGGTCGAGGCCAACGTTGCCCAAGAATTTGAAATCGTCGCGCACTTCCGGCGAGCCCCAAATCTGCGTGGGCACACGCACGTCAGTGTTGCCCGCATCAATGAGAGTTTGTGCATCTTCGCGCTGTACGCTGCGGCTGGTCGGCTCGACGTCGTTCAGTTCCAGGCTGAAATTGGCGAAGCCTGCGTCGGTCAACGGCAGGCCGATGTTGGCCGAGTAGGTCACCGATTCGCCGTCGCCCTCGTAGAACTCACCATAACGGGCTTCCACCGAGCCCCCTTCCGCGTCGTCCTTCAAGATGAAGTTGAGTACGCCGGCGATAGCATCGGAACCGTACTGTGCCGATGCACCGTCGCGCAGCACTTCCACTTGCTTCAGTGCAATGGCCGGAATCGACGCCAAGTCGGGCCCTTGCGAGCCGTCGGCGATGCCGCCGCCCAAGAACGCTACCACCGCACCACGGTGCCGGCGCTTGCCATTGACCAACACCAACGTGTTGTCTGGCGGCAAGCCGCGCAAGTTCGCCGGTCGCATGATGGTCGCGGCGTCGCTGATCGGCTGCGTGTTGACGTTGTAAGAAGGTACGAGGGTCGACAGCAGGCTGTTCATGTCGGTCGTACCCTGGTTGACGAAGTCGTCACCGGAGATGACGTCGACCGGTACGGGCGAATCACTCACCGACCGCGCTTCACGTCGGGTACCCGTTACCACCACCTCTTCGACCGCTGCTTCCGGGTCTGCCGCATGCACCGAGGGCATCGTCCACGGTGCGAGCGCCACCACCGCGGGCAGAAGCCACGTGTTGTTGCTCTTCATAAGTTGCTCTCCATTGGTATCGATTGTTCGCGCACCCATGCCCAATATCCCCTAATGCTAGGCATGGCTACGGCCTCCTCCACGGAGTGGCGCGCATGCTACGCGCGCCCAACTGGCCCTTCAACCGCGCCGTCGGCGCTCGAACCCGATGATCCGGGGCAGATTCGTTGCTCCGGGGCGCTGAGGCATCGGCTGCGGCATAATGCCGCCGTTCTGGGGGTAGTCATGACACTCACCACACCGCTCGAATTCATGGGCGCACCGGGCTCGCCGTACACGCGCAAGATGCTGGCGCTGTTGCGATTTC
>QJXZ01000170.1 GCA_003248125.1 Gammaproteobacteria bacterium
AGACCTATGCCACCAGCACGATCAAGATAACCGATCGTGACCCAATGACCGACTTCGAGTGCCGTGAGATCGCGCTGCTCGGTCGAACCAAGCGCGTCTACGTCACTGGTACGGGGCCAGCCGTGATCGTGATGGCGGAGATGCCGGGCATCTATGCGCATTTCTTGCGCTTCGCACGCATGGTGCGCGATGCCGGCTTCACGGTCTGGATACCCGCATTGTTCGGCACCGAGGGCGGGCCGGCGTCGATGGCGGGCGGCGTCGTGACATTGGCGAAGGCCTGCGTGAGCCGCGAATTTCGTGCCTTCGCCGCGAACGCATCGAGTCCTGTCACGCGATGGCTTCGCGCCTTGGCTGCGCACGCGCACGAACAGTGCGGTGGGCGTGGCGTCGGTGCCATCGGTATGTGCTTCACCGGCAACTTCGCGCTATCGATGATGCTGGAGCCCGCAATGCTCGCGCCGGTGCTGTCGCAACCGTCGCTACCTATGTTCCAACGCGGCGGCATGCACATTGCGCCCGACGAGCTCGCGGCAGTGAAGGCGCGTATGGAGCGCGACGATCTCACCGTGCTCGCGTACCGATTTGCGGGCGACCGCTTCTGCAGGGCGGAGCGGTTCGCTGCTTTCGAGGCGGCACTCGGCGATCGTTTCGTCGGCCGCGTGCTACCTGACGATACCGCCATGCCGGGAACGCCGGTGCGGCCTCACAGCGTGGTGACGCTGCACTTGGTCGATCGGGTTGGCGAACCTACGCGCGCTGCAGTCGACGAGATTCTGGACTTCTTCGCAACGCGGCTGAGCGACTGAGCCGAACTGTTGGCGCGACATGTCGCTCCGTCGGCGACATCTCAATCCGGCACCCACGCAACGATGCGCAGCGGGCCACCGCTGCCACCCTGCGTCTTGATCGGCAACGCGACCACGAATGCGCCGGTCGCGGGCAAGGCATCGAGACCGGACAAGTTTTCGAACGCCGGCACGTTCGCTGTCATCAACGTGATATGGCTCTCGAAACGCCGTGACGCGCCGTAGTCGATGCTCGCCGTGTCGATACCCACCGACGCAATACCTCGGCTCACGAGCCATGCCGCACCATCCGGGTGCAGGCCGGGAAAGTGCAGCTTTGCGGCACCTGCGGCGCCTCGTTCTGCGGTACCCAAGTAGCGTTCCGCATCGGGCCAATATTGGTCGTATCCGGTCTGCAGCAACACGATGGCGCCGGACGGAACAGCACCGTGCTGCCGTTCCCATGTCTCGAACTCGGCAACGCCGATGCGATGGTCGCGATTCGCCTTCACCGCACTTCGCACGTCCACCACGACCGCCGGACCGATCAAGCGATCGAGCGGTATCTCATCGACCGACTGGCGGCCCTCGGCGAAGTGCTTGGGCGCATCGATGTGCGTGCCGCCGTGCTCCGCAGTGCAAAAGCTGTAGGCCGAATAGTAGTAACCGAGATCGGTCACCCCTTCGGCGTCGATCGAAAGCCGAAAGGGTTCCGCGGTCGGCCAGAACACCGAATCGGACGACAACTCGTGGGTGAGATCGAGCCACTTACCGCCGGCAAACGGCAGTGGCGCAGCGCTCGCGGTCCAACCCGAGACGAGCAACAAGAGCAATCCAATCGGTCGCATGGCGGTCTCCCCTTCCTGTCAGCGAGGTCAGGGTGCGACGGCGACGGCGTCATCGCAAGTGAATCGACACCTCGCTGCCGGCATCACGCGTTGCACGGTGCTACCTTTGTGGCCTGCATACAAACGGACGCCGGGGGATGCCTTGACCATCAACATCACGACCCTCGAGTTGGCCCATGGTCGGACGGTCGACGTCTTGCTCGGTGGTGATCCGCAGGGTTTCCCGCTCGTAATGCACCACGGCACGCCCGGCGATTCGACACTGTTCGGCGACTGGGACGAACCCTGCAGCGCGCATGGCATGAAGCTGATCTGCGCCAGCCGGCCTGGCTACGCGACCTCGACCCGACAGGCGGCGCGGTCTGTGGCCGATGCGGCGACGGACGTCGCGGCGATTCTCGATCGGCTCGCGCACGACGACTTCGTCACCGCCGGCTGGTCTGGCGGCGGACCGCATGCGTTGGCCTGTGCCGCGCTGTTGCCCAGGCGCTGCCGAGCTGCGGCAACGCTGGCCGGCGTTGGTCCGTTCGGTGTCGGCGATCTCGATTTTCTCGCCGGCATGGGTCCGGAGAACGTGGTGGAATTCGGCGCCGCTTGCGAAGGTGAGACCGCGCTGCGCCAATGGATGCGAGACAACGGTGAACCGCTGCGCGCGGTCACCGGCGAAGCTATTGCGGCCTCACTCGGCGGGCTCGTGCCCGAAGTCGACAAACAGGTGTTGGTGGGCGGCTATGCCGAGGCGATGGCGACATCGTTCCGCCGGGGTCTCGAGCGGGGCCTGAACGGCTGGATCGACGATGATCTGGCATTCACCAAACCGTGGGGATACGAGCTCACCGCCATTCACGCACCGGTGACCGTGTGGCAAGGCGATCTCGATCTGATGGTGCCGTTCGCGCACGGTCGGTGGCTCGTCGACCACATCCCGGGGGCACGGGCCCGATTGGCACCGGGGCATGGTCACATCTCGTTGGTGGTCCACTACCGAGCCGAGATACTCGCGGATCTGCGCCAGTTTTGTCGCTAGCTCGCTGGTCGCGACGGCCAGTTGCATCGGGTTGGCGCACAGGTATCACTGTGGTTTGATGCTTCCGCCCGACGGGGGAGAGGGGCATGTCGACAAGACGACAATTTCTGGCTGCTTCCGGACGTGCGTCTGTGGCGACGTGGGTGGCGCTCGGCCGGGCCCATTTGGCACACGCCGCAGCGGACGGCGGAACCGATACGCTTCGACTACTCGCTCTGGTTGCCCCGCCAGGCCGAACACATCGCGAAGCTAATGAGCCGGCGTGAACTCTAGAAGTGACCGCTGACGCTCACCGGTCGAGCGAAGGCACGCTACAGCGCGCCCGTGAGATTCAGGAAGAAGCCTTGATGATCGAACGCGAGATTGGTCAGATCGTCCGAGAAATCGGTGAAGTTGTAGCCCGCACCCACTTTGAAGTGATCGCCAATGTAGCGCGACACGGCCACCAACGCGCCTGCGCGCTGCTCCTCGATGTCCGGCATGTCGAGTAGCCGCGTTTCCAGCAACAGTTCCCACTTGTCGCGGAAC
>QJXZ01000046.1 GCA_003248125.1 Gammaproteobacteria bacterium
GTGGAATGGACCGCCCACAACCAGCGAAAAATTCGAGTGGCGCATTTCCGGTCGGCGCTAGGTATTTGCCGCGCGCTCGCGCATCGGGGCGTGAGTGTAAGCGAGATGGTGCCACGTTGGCATGACGCAATGCCGTTGCGCCAACTCGACCTGTCGACGCAGCTCGTGTTGTTCCCCAGCCTCTCCGATAGGCGTCGCGTCCGAGGTAAATTCAACATCGCATTGCGATGGGAGATCGTCTGAGATCTGTACTGGGAGCTTTCCATCTACGACGATTACGACAGTCAGAGGGTGAGTCTCGACGACGGCACGTTGTCGAGCAGTAACGACTATGGTCTCTCGACCAGCCTCGGCTGGTCGTGGTGAATTACTGCATCGCCGGCTTGTGTTGGTCATGCTCGTGAGTTGCCTGGCGATTGGTCCCGAAGGTTCATCGAATCGCGTCATCGCCGCCTGATTGCCCAACAGGAGTCAACGTTCGATCCCAGCATTCAGCGCCGCGGCCAGTGGCCCGTCACGATCGTAAATATCCTCATAGAAGTGCACTCGATCTTCCTGCACCAATGCGGTCAGATACATGAGATAGATCGGAACTTCGGGTTCAAGCCGTATTGTCTGCGTTTCGCCTGTCGCAATGGCCTGTTCGAGCGTTGCAACTGTCCAGCGCTCGGGGTCGCGCAGTAGGAGCGCAGCTAGTTCGAGTGGTCGTTCTATACGAATGCAGCCGTTCGAGAAATCGCGGCGCGCACGCGCGAACAACTGGCGATTGGGCGTATCGTGAAGGAACACTTGGTGCGCGTTCGGAAACACGAACTTGATTCGGCCAAGGGCGTTGTTGGGACCGGGACGCTGGCGAATGACGTAGGGCAGCGATGCCGCAGTCCAATCCACCTGCTCGACATCGACTACGCCGCCGTCGGTACCCAGCACCACCATATCGTTTCTGGCGAGATAGCTTCGGTCGCGGCGGATGGCCGGCAAGACGTCGCGAACGAAGATGCCCGGTGGAACGGTCCAAGTCGGATTCAACTGTAGATACGAAATGTCATCGCGAAATTGCGGCGTCGGTTGGAATGCCTTGCCAACTTGAACGCGGGCCTCCCAGACGAGCTTGCGCCCGTCGATGAACGCCGCTCGAAAACCGGCGACGTTCACCAACACGAACGACTCGGGTATGTCGCCGATCACCCATCGACCGCGCTCGAGGCTGAGTCGGAGCTGCTCGATGCGATGCGAAACCGGCACGTTCAGCGCGCGCAGTGTCGCGCGCCCGACCAAGCCGTCCGCGAACAAGCCGTGGCGCGACTGGAAGCGAACTACCGCATCGCGTAGCGATTGGTCGAACATCGCTTCGTCATCACTCGAGATCGGCGCATCGGTCACAGAGAGCCGAGCGCGCAGCTCCGCGACACGGGGCCCGACATCACCCGGCCGGAGCGTCGCGCCCTGACTCACGCTTGGCCAACCACCTGCAGCTTCTAGCGTGCGATGTTCGGCGAGCGCATCGATCAGGTCGGACATCACTTGGCCACGAGGTGCAAACTTGCGCAGAGCCTTTGCTACCGACGGCGCCGCCGCGACGCTCGCCAATGTCCCCGCGGCCGAAACATTTGACTGCAATGCTCGCTCGAATCGCCATCGCGCCGTCAACGCTTCCGGATCGACACGCCCGAACCGCAAGTGGTACGCCACCCGCGCGAGCGTCTCGGTCGCGAGCAAATCGAAGGCTGCCCGGCGCCCTCGCGCATCGAGCCGGCGCAACGCGTCGATCGGATAGTCGGCGTCATTCAATCCTTCTGCCAGCGCCCACTCGACCAGCGTCTCAATCTGTTCGAGGGCATCGCCACGTTGCCAGAGTGGCGCGAAATCGCGTGCGACGTAGAGTTCGGGCAACAACGTCGTTGCAGCGATGGACTCGCCGCCGACCACGAGCCGTCCCGAGTCCATGAGTTGATCGAGACGCGATTCGATCTGGTCGGCCACGGCGCCGCTGGCAAGTGCCGATCCGCCGATCGCACCGGCAGTGACCAGGCACAGGAACAGTCGCTTCACGAAAATCCGATGGACAGAAGGTTCTCGACCGGACGGTAGAGCTCTTCGAGGTATGACACGTCGTCGGCGTCGAGCACGATGTCGGTGGCATCGACCAATTGGTCCAACTGCTCGACGCGCGAGACGCCAACCACCGGAGCCGTGATGCCGGGTTTGTGTAGCAACCACGCAAGCGCGATCTGCGCCGGCGTTCTGCCGTACTTAGCCGCCACCTCGACCACGCGATCGGCGATTGGGAAGACGTGCTCGCCATGGTAGAGACTCTCGGTGCGCACACGGTCACCACCCTGGGAGCGCGCGGTGGAACCTTTCTCGAAGCCGCCCTTATAGGCCCCCGTCAGGATGCCGCGAGCCAGCGGTGACCACGGCATCAGCGCGACACCCGTGCGCGTGCAATAGGGATTCATCTCCCGCTCTTCCTCGCGATAGACGAGGTTGTAGTGGTTCTGCATCGACACGAACGGCGTGAAACCATTCATCTTCGCGGTGAGCTGCAATTCGGCGAACTGCCAAGCGAACATCGACGACGCGCCGAGATAGAGCGCCTTGCCTGCCTTCACGACGTCATGTAGCGCCTCGAGCGACTCTTCGATCGGCACCTCGACGTGACCCGGTACGCCATGCGGATGGCGGTGAATTACCAGATGGTCGATGTAATCGAGGTCGAGACGCTCGAGGCAAGCATCGACGCCTTCCATCACGTGCTTGCGCGACAGACCCTTTTGGTTCGCACCACGGCCCATCGGCATCGAGATCTTGGTGGCGAGCACGTATTCGTCGCGCCGTACCAGTTCACGCAGCAAGCTACCCACGACGCGTTCACACGCGCCAATGCCGTACACGTCGGCACAGTCGAAGTAGTACAGCCCGCGATCGAGTGCGGCCTTGAAGATCGGCCGCGCCTCGTCGGGGCCGAGCGTCCAATCGCCTTGGTGACCGCGACCCGGCTCACCGAAGTTCATGGTACCGAGACAGAGCCTAGAGACGACGAGTCCGCAATTGGTGCCGAGTTGAGTTGTGGGGAGCATTGCTTCAGCCTGCCAGAGTTTGCTCAAAGGTATTGTTTTGCCAGCCGATCGACGGTCGCGAAGAACTCGTCGCGAATCTCGCCGATGATCTCCGC
>QJXZ01000264.1 GCA_003248125.1 Gammaproteobacteria bacterium
TGTCTTCGTGTACGGCACCGGCCGCGCGCAATTGCCCTTCGAACCTGAATCTCGTTCGCAGCAATGTCGCCAACGACAAACCACGGCCGTCGTTGAACGCCGGGAAGCGTATGGCGATCAATGGTAGGCAATCGAGTTGTGGTACAGCGTCTGGCTCGACGTCGACTTCCAGCCACACGCCAATCCGACGCGCACTCGATGTTCGCTGATCGTCAGTGAGCGCCTGCCAGTGGGGCAACGAGATGATCACGTCACCCCTCGATGGGACTTCGGCGCCAGCCTCGACCCACAACCATTCGTCGCGTCGGATTCGGCCCTTCTCAAGCAGCGTCGGCATACACATCGGCTCTGAACGGTTCGATTCCTATCCGGCGGAAGCAGTCGAGGAACGTTTCGCGACTCTCACGTCGTTCCGCGTAAACCTCGAGAATTCGTTCGATCACATCCGGCACTTCGGCACGCGAGAATGACGGCCCCACGATCGCGCCGAGCGACGCGCCACGTCCGGCGTGCCCACCGAGCGAAATCTGGTACCACTCCTCGCCCTTTTTGTCGACGCCGAGAATGCCGATGTGGCCGACGTGATGGTGCCCGCAGGCATTCATGCAGCCCGAGATGTTGATATCGATCGGGCCGAGGTCGTATAGCTCGTCCACGTCATCGAAGCGGCGTTGAATGGCTTCGGCGATGGGAATGGACTTTGCATTGGCCAACGAGCAGTAATCTCCGCCCGGGCAGCAGATGATGTCGGAAAGCGTACCGATGTTGGCGGTGCCTAGCCGGTGCGCTCTGGCTAGCTGCCACAGCGTGAAGAGGTCGCGTTGACGAATGTCGGGCAGCACGAAATTTTGCTCGTGACTGATGCGAATCTCGCCGTGCCCGAACCGTTCGGACCAGTCGGCGACTGCGTCCATCTGAACGTCGCTGACGTCTCCTGGGGCAACCCCCGTGAATTTGGTCGATAACGTGACACACGCATATCCGCGGCGCTTGTGGTCGATGACGTTTTGCCGCAGCCAATGCGCAAACGCGGGATCGCGCAATTTATGATCGGAGAGATCGACGTCGTCGAGTGTTTCGTACGGCGGTGGTAGGAACGCCACCCGGACACGCTCGATCTCGGCGTCGGTGAGCGTCGAGGGACTGTCCTTGATTGCAGTCCATTCCTCGTCGACCCGTTTGGCGAATACCTCCGGCGACATGGCGCGGACGAGGATCTTGATCCGAGCTTTGTATTTGTTGTCGCGCCGACCGTAGCGGTTGTAGACGCGCATGATCGCCTCGAGGTATGTCAACAGGTGCGACTCCGCGACACCCCGGCGGATGAGGCTGCCGATCACGGGCGTGCGGCCAAGACCGCCACCGACCTTGAAGTCGAGCACACGCGCGCCATTCTCGAGCCGGATCTCGATGCCGATGTCGTGCACGTCTACTGCGGCCCGATCGGCCGCCGCCGCATTGACCGCGATCTTGAACTTGCGCGGCAGCCAATCGAATTCGGGGTGCGCGGTCGACCATTGCCGAATCAGCTCGCAATATGGCCGTGGATCGACGTACTCGTCGGCAGCGACGCCCGCGAATTGATCGGTCGTGACGTTGCGAATGCAGTTGCCGGAGGTCTGGATCGCATGCATTTCGACCGTTGCCAAGTCGGCGAGGATGTCGGGCACCTCGGCCAGCGCGGGCCAGTTGAATTGCATGTTCTGCCGAGTACTCAAATGGCCGTAGCCACGATCGTAGTGGCGGGCGATGTGAGCCAGCATGCGCAGTTGGCGGGCAGACAAGGTGCCATACGGCACGGCCACCCTCAGCATGGGGGCAAGCCGTTGCACGTACAGGCCATTACGCAGCCGCAGCTGCAAAAACTCATCCTCAGAGAGCTCGCCATCGAGGTAGCGGCGAGTCTGGTCGCGGAATTGCGCGACACGTTCGTCGACGAAGCGCTGATCGAAGTGGTCGTAGCGGTACATGGCGATGCGGGTACTTCGGCGCGGCAACCTTACCAGCCGAATCGCTGCTCGCTAAACAATCAATCCGACTATGGATAGAACGATTGAGTCGCCAGAATCGGTCGATTAGACTGCGCGGCCGTTGTATTCAGAACTTGCGGGGTCGAGGGTGAACGACACTTCTCACGCCAGAGCGCGCTGGTCCGATCGCAAGGCCGACACGGTAGCCGCGCTCGTGGTCTTCCTGGCGCTGGTAGCGGGCGCCGTCTACTTCATTTCGAATCAGGTATAGCGCGTCGCGTCACGCAGCGCCGATGCCGAGCGCCGGGCGTAGCCAGCGGCGCGCCGTCTGCAGATCGATGCCTTTGCGTTCCGCGTAAGCGGCGACCTGATCTTCGCCGATCTTGCCGACCCCGAAGTAGCGGGCATCCGGATGCGCGAAGTACCAGCCTGCCACCGAAGCAGCAGGCGACATGGCGAACGACTCGGTTAGCGTGATGCCGGCTTTGTCTGCGGCGTCCAGAAGCCGAAATAGCGTCGACTTTTCGGAGTGGTCGGGACACGCCGGATAGCCGGGTGCCGGCCTTATGCCTTGGTACCGCTCAGCGATCAGCTCGTCATTCGAAAGCGACTCCTGGCGCGCGTAGCCCCACCATCGCGTGCGTACCTCGCGATGCAGATACTCCGCGAATGCCTCTGCCAGGCGATCGGCCAGTGCCTTCAAGAGGATCGCATTGTAGTCGTCACCATTGGCTTCGAATTCGCGCACGCGATCCGCAATGCCACCCGCACATACTGCGAACGCACCAATGTAGTCGGCAATCGGTGCGGGCGCGATGTAGTCGGCCAAGCAGCGCTGGGTGCCATCGCCGCGTCGCGTTTGTTGGCGCAGGTGATGCAGAACCGCAATCGTTTCGTGGCGATCGTCGTTTGCGAACACTTCGATGTCGTCACTACCGAGACGATTGGCCGCCCAGAAGCCGAGCACGCCTCGTAGCTCCACCCAGCCCTCGGCAACGATCTGATCGAGCATTGCCATCGCATCGTCGAAGAGGCTCTGCGCCGCCGAGCCCACGACCGGATCGGACAGAATCTTCGGGAATCGCCCGGCCAGCTCCCACGTCATGAAAAACGGTGACCAGTCGATGAACTCGCGCAACACCGCTACGGAGGCGTCGTCGATCGTGCGGGTACCGAGCATCGCCGGTTGCGGGGGCTGGTAACCGTCCCAGTCGAGCGAGACTGCACGCGCCACCGCATCGCGATAGGCGAGCATTTCGATGTTTCTACGAGTGCCGTTGGTTCGCAGTCGAATCTGTTCGTACTCGCGGTGCAGCTCGGCAACGTACTGATCGCGGCGATCGGGTGACAGCAGCGTCGCGGCTACTGAGACACCGCGCGAGGCGTCCGGTACATATACCGTGGCATTGCGACTGTACGCGGGCTCGATCTTCACCGCCGTGTGTGCCTTCGACGTCGTTGCACCGCCGATCAACAGCGGCACAGCCAGCCCGACGCGCTCCATTTCGGCGGCGACGTGCACCATCTCATCGAGCGATGGCGTAATGAGGCCGGACAGTCCGATCATGTCCGCGTGTTCGCGCTGCGCGGTCTCGAGAATCCTTGCACATGGCACCATCACGCCGAGGTCGATGACGTCGTAATTGTTGCACTGAAGCACCACACCAACGATGTTCTTTCCGATGTCGTGCACGTCGCCCTTGACGGTCGCCATGACGATGCGCGCCTTCGGCTTACTGCTGGCATCCTTCTCGGCTTCGATATAGGGCACGAGATGCGCGACGGCTTGTTTCATCACGCGCGCGCTTTTGACCACCTGCGGAAGGAACATCTTACCGGCACCGAACAAATCACCGACACGGTTCATGCCGGCCATCAGTGGCCCTTCGATGACATCGATGGGTCGTTCGGCGGCGAGCCGAGCGGCTTCCGTGTCTTCGACGATGTAGCGGTTGATGCCGTGCACGAGTGCGTGCGTGAGACGCTCACCGACAGGCAGACTACGCCACTCGGGGTCCGAGTCGTTGTCGGTGGCGGCCACTCGACCCGAGTACCGCGCCGCGATCTCGAGCAGCCGTTCGGTTGCATCTGGGCGTCGGTTCAGTACGACATCCTCGACGCGTTCACGCAAATCTGCCGGAATGTCGTCGTATACCGCCAGCTGGCCGGCGTTGACGATGCCCATGGTGAGTCCGGCTTTGATGGCGTGATAGAGGAATACCGCATGTATCGCTTCTCGTACGCGGTCGTTGCCGCGGAACGCAAACGACACGTTGCTGACGCCACCCGACGTATGCGCGAGCGGAAGGTGGTGTTTGATCCACCTGCACGCGTCGATGAAGTCGACCGCGTAGTTGTCGTGGGCTTCGATGCCGGTCGCAATGGCGAACACATTCGGGTCGAAGATTATGTCTTGGGGTGCGACCCCGGCCTTGTTGGTCAACAAGTCGTAGGAGCGCTTGCAGATCTCGGTCTTGCGGTCGAGCGTATCTGCTTGTCCCTGCTCGTCGAACGCCATGACGATGACGGCGGCGCCGTAGCGGCGACACAATTCGGCCTTGGCGAGGAAATCGGCTTCGCCTTCCTTCAGGCTGATCGAATTGACGATGGGTTTACCTTGAACGCACTGCAAACCGGCTTCGATAACTTCCCACTTCGAAGAGTCGATCATCATCGGCACGCGCGCGATATCGGGTTCGGTCGCGATCAGGTTGAGAAAGGTGCGCATGGCAGTGACACCATCGAGCATACCTTCGTCCATGTTTACGTCGATGATCTGGGCGCCGCTCTCGACCTGCTGGCGGGCCACCGCGAGCGCGTCTTCGAAGGCCCCTTCCTTGATGAGCCGCTTGAATCGGGCAGAGCCCGTGACATTGGTCCGCTCGCCGACGTTCACGAACAGGCTCTGCTCATCGATGGTCAGCGGCTCGAGTCCAGCGAGCGTCAGTCGGGTGTTCGGCGTGGGTCGCGCGCGCGGCGCCACATCAGCGACGACAGCCGCAATTGCGCCGATGTGCTCGGGCGTCGTGCCGCAGCAGCCACCGACCAGATTCACCCAACCGCGAACCGCAAATTCGCGGATCTGCTCCGCCATGGTCGACGGGGTCTCGTCGTAACCGCCGAACGCATTCGGCAACCCGGCGTTCGGATGAATGCTGACGAATGCACTCGCGGCCCCGGCGATCGCTTCGATGTAGGGCCGCAATTGAGCGGCGCCGAGCGCGCAGTTGAGCCCTACGAGGAGGGGATGTGCGTGCGCCACCGAGTGCCAGAACGCCTCCGGCGTTTGTCCCGACAGCGTGCGGCCGCTGGCATCCGTGATCGTGCCCGACACCATGATCGGCAAGCGCTTGCCGGTGGCGGCATAGGCGGTTTCGATCGCGAACAGCGCGGCCTTGGCATTCAGGGTGTCGAACACCGTCTCCACCATCAACAGATCGCAGCCCCCCTCGATCAAAGCGACCGCAGCCTCGAAGTAGGCTTCGCGCAGTTCCGTGAAGGTGACGTTTCGGGCGCCAGGGTCGTTGACGTTTGGCGAGATACTGGCAGTACGGTTGGTAGGACCCAGTGCGCCCGCCACCCAGCGCGGCCGATCGGGCGTGCTGAATGCATCGGCCCGCGCGCGCGCGATCTCTGCGGCGCGGCGGTTCATGTTTGCGGCTTGGTGCTCGAGGCCGTAATCGGCTTGGGCGATACGCGTCGCCGTGAATGTGTTCGTCTCGATAATGTCTGCGCCGGCACGCAGATAGGCATCGTGCGCATCGGCGATCATCTCCGGCTGCGTGATGGAGAGCAGGTCGTAGTTGCCTTGGACCGGCATGGCGTGGTTGGCGAACGCCGAGCCCCGGTACGCTGCTTCGTCGAGGCGCAGTGATTGCAGCAGCGTGCCCATCGCGCCGTCGAGCACGAGGATTCGGCGTTTGAGCGCGCCTTCGAGGCTGGACATGGCGATTGGGCGACCGATCAGACGATCGCCATCCTAGCGTTCGCGGCGCGCGGGGCAACGGCACTTTCTCATGCTGGCCGTGAAGCTGGCTAATGCGCGGCACTTTCTCATGCTGGCCTATGCGCAGGGGTCGTTCGGATGCATTGCCGAGGGCCTTCGCGTACTATACCCGAGCTTTTTACTCAGGATTGCCAGTGATCGAGATTTCCGAGGCCGCGCAGGCATATCTGCGGGAGCTGTTGGCCAAGCAGGACGAACCAGGGGTCGGTATTCGTGTCTTCGTCACGCAGCCGGGCACGCCCCATGCCGAGACCTGCATCGCCTATTGCCGGCCTGGCGAAGCGCAGGGTGATGATCTGGCGGTGCAGTACGAGGGCTTCACCGCTTGGTTCGAGAAGCGCAGTGCGCCCTACCTCGAGGGCGCCAAGGTGGATTACCAGGACGACCGCATGGGGGGGCAGCTAACCATCAAGGCGCCCAACTCACGCGTCCCGAACGTCGGGCCGGATGCGCCGCTCGAGGACCGCATCAACTACGTCTTGTACAACGAGATCAATCCCGGCCTGGCAGCGCATGGTGGCATGGTGAGCTTGGTCGAGGTGGTCGATGAATCGGTCGCGGTCTTGCAGTTTGGCGGCGGTTGCCAGGGCTGCGCTGCAGTCGACATTACCTTGAAGCAAGGTGTCGAACGCGCATTGCTCGAGCAGATCCCCGAGCTCACGGGGATTCGCGATGCCACCGATCACACCGTTACCGCGAATGCCTACTACCGATGAGCGTCACGCCGCCGCGCGGCGGGGTAGGCGCGCCGACAATGCCGTGCGCAATCGTTCGTCGAGCTCGAGCAGCAGCGATGCGGTCGTGTCCCAACTGATGCAGGCATCCGTGACCGACACCCCGTAGGCCAACGCCTTCGGGTCGGAACCGAGCTTCTGGTTGCCGGCGTGTAGGTTGCTCTCGAGCATCAGACCCATGATGCTGGTATTACCGGCGACAATCTGTTCAGCGACGTCGCGCGCTATCAGCGGCTGGCGGGTGGCATCCTTACCGGAATTGGCGTGGCTGCAGTCGATCATGATGTTCGCTGCGAGCCCCGCGCCGCGTAGTGCGGCCTCGCAGGCGCCGACGCTCGCGGCGTCGAAGTTCGGTCCACCATTGCCGCCGCGTAGCACGATGTGTGCGTGTGGATTTCCACGCGTGTGGATGATCGAAACTTGACCACTCTGATTGATACCGAGGAAGCGGTGGGGCTTCGACACGGAAGTGAGCGCATTGATCGCAACCTCGAGGTTACCGTCGGTGCCGTTCTTGAAGCCGACGGCAGACGACAATCCCGATGCCATTTCACGATGGGTTTGTGATTCCGTCGTGCGGGCACCGATCGCGGACCATGAGATCAAGTCCTGCAAGTATTGGGGTGTGATCGGGTCTAGCGCTTCCGTGGACAGCGGTACATCGCGCCGTGCGATGTCGAGCAAGAGCCGGCGTGCGATGTGCATGCCTTCTTCGATGTGGAACGTATCGTCGAGGTGTGGATCGTTGATGAGCCCCTTCCAGCCGACGGTCGTGCGCGGCTTCTCGAAGTAGGCTCGCATGACCACGAACAGCGATGCTGAGACACGTTGGCGCAGCTCGTTCAGTCGATCTGCGTACTCGCATGCGCTGCGTGGATCGTGAATCGAGCACGGCCCGACTACGACAAGCAGCCGCGGGTCTTCGCCGCGCAAGATGTTCCGAATGGTGCTGCGCGCCTGTTGCACCGACGTCCGTACACCGTCGGGCACGGGCAACGCGGCCTTGACGGCGGCAGGTGTCACCAATAGCTCTTGCGCGACGACGTTTACATTGTCGAGTGGTTCCACTGTCACTCTCCCAAAAAAGAAAAAACCCCGCGGACTGGCCCTGCGGGGTTTTCTCCGGAGGGCGTGCTGGCCGCCCTCGCCACGGTTCGATGGGCGCGCTAGGTCAGTCGATAGCCATACCAGAAGGCGGCACCCAGCTGCACCCCACTGACCAAGGTCGGGGTGGCTGGGCAACTAAAGTCGAAAAGGTGCGCGAGATTCATGGCTCCAGATTGTCGGTCCGCCGATGGCATAAATCAAGAAACGTGATCGATTTCTACGAGCCGTGCCAATGCCGTGAAATAGATGGCTGCGCGTGGTCGCGATCCGGTCATGGCAGTGATCGTTCGCACGTAGCGACGCAACTGGGTCGTGTGGTGCGCGGCTTCCCGACTGATGTACGTATCGACGTGGTCGTTGCGGTCGGGACGGCCGGTCTTGTAGTCGACTACCCACGTCGGCGCATCGTGTTCACCGATCGTGCGATCGATTACGTAGTGTCGAACCATACCGTCTTCGTCAGCGGACACCGCGACTTCACAGCTGCCAGGTGCTTCGAGTAGCCAGCGTCCTTCGTGATCGGCCAGCATTCGTCGGATTTGATCGATGACCTCGTTGGTGGCCGATGCGAGATCGTTTGGATCGACGCCGCACTCGAGGAGACCGCGAGACACGATGCGGCGGCGTTCCGCGAGGTATCGGTCGACATCACTCGGTAGTCTGTGCGTCAGCGCGGCGATTGTGCGGTGCATGATGGTACCGATGGCAACCTCCCTCGAGTGCGCCGTCGAACTCGCATGGTCGATCGATTCCACTGCGACAGTCGACGTGACGGCGGGCATGTCGACGGGTGGTTGCCAGACGTAGTTGGCGGGCAGACGCAATTGCTCGCGAACTCGAGATGGGGGGTGCGGTGTCGGCGTTGCAGCGACCTGCGCGAACGTACCCGGCGGCAACATGCTCGCCAGTGAGCTCGGGCTGAATTTCTCACCTTCCTGTTCGGCGGTCAGAAGCAGGCTCGTCTTCGCGCGCGTCACAGCCACGTACAACAGCCGCGCGCGTTCGTTGTCTTCGCGTGCACGTTGCTGTCGCCATAGCCAGTGATGCACGCCGCCACGATCAGCGTAGCGACGAGATCCGATCAACAGGTAGTGTTTCCAGGCATGCCACATCACGAGGGGTTTGGTGTCGGTGCGCGAGCTGCGATCGAGGCCTGCAACGACCACGTGATCGAACTCCAAGCCCTTGACGCCATGAATCGTTGCGACCGTGACGGCGCCCGCGACTTCAGGCGGTTTTGCGTAGAGGCGTGCTAATGCCGGTTCGAGTGCTGGCGGATCGGCGATATAGGGTTGTTCGTGTTCGATGAGTTCGAGGAGTCGCTGGCCGTGTTGGATCTGCGCCGGGTCGCCATAGGCATCTGCACCGCCGAGCCGGATCCACAGCGCTTCGAGCCACTGCGCATTGGGCAGCAGCTCGCGCATCGCCATGAAATCCGCGATTATCGGCGCGACTCTACTCAGGCGGATCCTGCCTTCATCCGACAGCGCAAGGTGGTCTGTACCGCCCCGAAGCAGTGTACCGATCCTTTCCTCCTGCGCGGCGAGCGCAACCAGATCGTTGCGTGCGAGCCCGACGAGTGGGCTTCGCAACAGTGAGAACCACGCCAGCCGATCGTCGTCGCAGAGCGCGCTGTAGAGCGACATCATGTCGCGTACGATCGGTACGTTCGCGAGCGGGTCCATGTCTCGACCCACCCAAGGCACGCCGTGCTCGTCGAATTCGGCGATCAATTCGGCTGCGTGAGATCGGTTGCGCACCAGCACCGCAATGGAATCTGTGTGATTGCACGCACGCAATGATTGAACGCGTTGCACGATGTAGTTGCTTTCGGTGCTGCGCCCGCGGCTCGAGGCGAATCGAATGCAACGAACTTCGCCGCGACCACTCGCTGGTATGTGACTCGTGGCGGGCACGTAGCGCATGGCGCCGCGCTCGGGATCGTCGTGATCTCCGAATACGGTCGGAAACGTCGAGTTGATCCACGCGACGAGTTCGGGCTCGGAGCGAAAGTTGGTCGTCAGCAGCGTGGGATCCAACGCGATGTCGCCGATGCCAAAGCGGGCGGCGCGTTGAAACAGCGAGACGTCGGCATCACGGAAAAGATAGATGGACTGCATGGGATCGCCAACGGCAAACAGTGTTCGGCCATCGGCCGGCGTCCATCCAGCAGTCAAGCGTTCCAGGAACTCCATCTGCGCAGCGGACGTGTCCTGGAGCTCGTCGATCAACAGATGGCTGATTCTGTGATCGAGCGCAAGCGCGAGATCGGTCGGCTGCTCGGACGCCCCCAACGCTCGCTTCGCGCCGAACAACAG
>QJXZ01000051.1 GCA_003248125.1 Gammaproteobacteria bacterium
GCCGGAATCCAACTGCCGTGAAAACCATTGGGAATGCGCGGCAGGTCGACGGTCGCGATCGGGTTCGGGTCCATGGTGCTCGCGTCCATCACCACGAACTGACTCGCATCGGTGGACGCATCGTAGACGAATGTCATGAGGTAGCCGTCGTCCTCCGCCTTGCCGCCTGCGGCTGGTGCGAACACCGGCTCACCGGGTGACCGGCCGCGACCGAGTTCGATGGCCGTGCGCACGCCTTTCTCGCGGTCGTACTTCAAGATCGCACCGGACACTGCGGCTGGGTCGTCGCCCGCCATGTCCGACATACCCATTTCGTAGCCGAACCGATGCTTGAGGCCGATGCGGCTGTCGGCAACGCGGGGGAATTCACCAGGCCGGTCGTCCACTTGCTCCTCGTGCACCGTGCCTTTCTTCGTGTCGATGGTGAATCGCCACAGATACGGCATGGGGAAATCCATGGCCGAGGTTCGCCACATGTGGCTGAAGCGCGCGACGTCGAGCACGATCTTGTCGCCGTCTTCGTACGAATTCATCGGATGGAAGACGTAGCACGGGTTGATGTCGTACCACCGCACGTCCGCATCGGTGCCGTTGCGCGGCATCACGCCGAGGCGTGCGGGATAGTTGTCGTCCCATCGAATGGGCATCTCGCCGCGCATTGCGAGCGACAAATCGAAGACTGCCGGCAGGTCCATGAAGATGACGTGATTACGGGTGATGTTGAAGTCGTGCATCATCGTCGGGCCGCCGACAGTGATGTTCTCGGTCTGCACCAGATTGCCGTCCGCGGACACGCGCAGGTAGCGCAGATACGGCGGCATCGCCGAGTACCCGAAGGCGAGTAGCTCGCCCGTCACCGGACAGATTTTCGGGTGCGCGGTGAACGAACCCTTCAGAACACCGCCAAAATCCGTCGCACCGAGTGTATCGAGGTTGCCGTCGAGCACGTAGGGAAAGTGACCCTCCTCGAGTGCGAGGATCTTGCCGGCATGACCAATCACGTGCGTGTTGGCCTTCGACGCCCTCATGTCGGTTGCTACCGCCGGATCGAGAATGTCGATATCCGGATTGGCAATGAAAGGTGTTTGCACGTATCGGTTTCGGTACCACTCCGCCTTGCCGTCGCGCAAACGCACGCCGTGAACCATACCGTCGCCGAAGAAGGGGTGGGCGCTGAAGCCACTCACCGGGTTGGCGCCGTTGCGCACGTAGCGGCCATCGAGCTCCGGCGGAATCGCGCCCTTCACATTCAGATTCGTACGGGTGCGCTCCTCTTGAATGGGGCGACCGTTGCCAAGTAAATGCACAGGAGGGGTGTCTTCGACAGCTGCCATGGTGAATGATCCGTTTGCGATGCGAGCCGCGATGGTAACGGGCCGCGCGCGATAAATCTACTCGTGGTAAATTAATACCATGCAGCGCGCGAAGACCGTGAAGCGAAAGCACCACCAGACACCGCGGCGACCGGGCCGGCCAGCCGGCCGAACCAGCAACGACGGCGTCATCGCCGACCGTGAGGCGTTGCTCGATGCCGCCGAACGGCTGATCCGCAAACGTGGCCCGCAGGTATCGCTCGACTCGATCGCCGCCGAGGCCGGCGTCACGAAGCCCATCCTTTATCGAGGTGTCGGCGACCGCGACGCACTCGTCGAAGCGCTGGCCGGTCGCCTGTTCATGCGCATGCTGGAAGGGTTGACGCGACTCCTCGAACGCGCCGCCGTGCCGCGCGAGATATTACGCCGACTCGTTGGCGGATACCTTTCGCTCGCTGCCGAAGATCGCAACCTGTACTTGTACGTTACGGCCGGCGGCACGAGCGACGATCGGCTACGGCAGTCGCTCGTCCTCGCCGATCGCGCCGCGCGGCAGTTCGCCGACGGGATCACAGCGAGCGGCGCGTACGCCGCCACGCACGGTACTGATGGCACCGCCGCGACGGTTTGGTCGTACGGTCTGATCGGTGCGCTGCACTATGTCGCGTTGTGGTGGTTGCGTGAGACCACGGCGGAGGTCGAGGGCGTGACCGAACACCTCACGGCGCTGCTCTGGTCCGGCCTGTCTGGGGCGCAAAACGCATCACCTTCAGAACCTTGAATGATTGCAGTGTGAGCGACCGTCGGGATCTTCGAAGCGCCCCGCTTCAACTCATGCGTAGCGGTTCGCCCGCGTGGTCGGAGTGGCCACCGATGTCGTAGGACATCATGACGAGATCGCGCGGAGTACCATTGCGGTCCTCCACGTAGTCGGCGAGCAAAGCCTCCGGCACGAAGCCGAGACGACGAAACGCAGCCTGCGCACCATGCTGATCGGTCGTCATGTTCGCCATGATCTTGCGCAAGCCCAACCCGCGCGCAATATCGAAAATCTGTGCAGTGAGAACCCGCCCGAGACCGCGCGCGCGATATGCAGCACCCACGTTGACACGGAGCTCACCGACACCGCGCGTCCACGGTGCGCGCGTTCGATGCACCGTAGCGTAGCCGACGATGCCTCTCGCATCGCATGCAATCAGCGTCGTCGACAGACCGGTGGCGATGTTGTGAATCCACTCGTCAATCACCGCGGGATCAGTGATGTCGATGCGCAGAAACAGCAGATCTTCGTGCGCCAAGCTGCGCGCGAATTCGAGCATCGCGTCGCGGTCATCGGCTGTCATCAGACGCACTTCCACCGCTTGGCCATCAGGCAGTGTGATCGTACGAGGGTAGTCGGCGGTCATGGTTTGCTACTCGCTGCAATGGGCGCGGATTTCCCCGCGATCGATTCGCTGCGCTGCCGTGCGGCACTCAGGAGTTCATCGAATACCGCTGCCGACCCGTCGGTGATTCGCTCGACGTCGGGCAACAAGCGTGGCTCGCAGATGAAACTGAAGTAGAGGTTCTGGTTGTAGCTCAAGATCGTGACACCGAGCCCGAGATTGCCGGTGAGTACGAGCACACCGATGGTGTCGAGCACGCGGTGACCACACAGATACTGTGCAACCTGCACGCCAGGCACGTTGGTGCATACGAAATTGATGCCGAAATTCGGCGGTCGCCACCCGGCCACGGCGGGCATTACGGGCAACGGAAAGCGTGCTCCGAGTTGGGTGGGGTCTCTTGGCGTACCGATCAGTTGTGTCGGCAGCAGTACCACTGGCCACGCTTCGGGCACGGAATTCTGCAACAACGTCAGCGCCTGCGCTTCGTGTTCGTCCTTGATACGTTCCACCTCGGCACACACGGCACCGAGCCGCGTCACCGGGTTCATCGGCCACGCGGGGAGCATCGGAAAGATCGCGGAGACTTGATTGCCCAACGTGCCTTCCTGCGCTTCGGTGCGAACGTTCACCGGACACATGATGCGCAGTTGCTCGCCGTCGACCCGCTCGTTGTGGGCAACGAGATATCTCGCCACGGCTTCGGACACGACCGTGAGCACCACGTCGTTGATCGTGCCGCCAAGCGCGCGACGAATCTCGCGAACGTCACCGAGCGAGCATTTCATCCAGCGCAGCTTGCGCTTGGGCCCAACGAGACCCGCGTTGAAGGGCGCGGTGATCGCCGGCTTCGCTACAAAACGGCCCAATACGCTGAATGCACGTCGCAGCAGTTCCCGGCGGTGTCCGTTCGCCCGCCACGCCGCGAACGCATCGGTCTGACTCATGCGGGTCAAATTCTCACGCAGCGCGCCCGCAAAACGTTCGCCCGCGCTCGGCATGGGTGCCGGTGACCACGGCTCGCTCGGCGGTGGCTCGACGTTCGCGCCCTTGGCGTCGAAGTCGTACAGCACCGTCGTCAGTTGAATACCGGATGCACCGTCGATCATGGCGTGGTGTGTCGACTGTAGTATCAACGTGCGATCTGGCACACCGGTGATGACGTAGACCCTCCAGAGTGGACGCGCACGGTCGAGTATCGGTTCGTTCAGCTCTATGGCCGCATCGATGCCTTCCTCGAGCGTCGCGCCCGCGGGCAGTTGATGCGCGAAGACGTGGTTGGCGAGATCGAAGTCCGGATCGTCCACCCATTCCGGATGAGCGAGATTGAGCGGCACCTGCGCCAACTTCTGACGATACAGAGGCACGAGATGCAGGCGGGAGTGGAAGTGCGCGAACACCTTTGCGAATTCGAGCTCGCCCTCGAGCACGTACACCGACGAAATGTGCATCGGCCCGCTGGCCGACTCGGTGTACAGAAACGAGGCATCCGCCTGGGTGAGTCGCATGGCTGCTCGGTGAAGTCCCTGGAGAATCACTATGCCGGCAGCCGCCCGTGTATTCAATGCGCATCGTGATCGACCGGCGCTCGTCAAAAAATGAGAAAGATCTGCAAGTTGCGATGAAATCTTCTTGCCTTACCGCAATCGCGTTGTTAAGGTGCGCCGCCCGCTGCAATCCGGTCTCGTGCGGGCCTCTCGCGGTAGTTCCTCTCAGGGTCCCCCCGACAGCAATCAAAGCAATCAGTGCCTGGACCGGACCCACCAATGCGTGGGCAGGCCAGGAGTTTTTTTTGGATATGTCATTTCAAACGCTCGGCTTACGAGCCGAACTGTTGCGCGCGCTCGCCCAACAAGGTTACACACAACCCACGCCCATTCAGGAACGCGCGATACCTGCCATTCTCGCTGGCCGCGACGTGCTCGCGGCCGCGCAGACAGGTACTGGCAAAACAGCCGGCTTCACGCTGCCCATTCTCGAGCAGTTGACGGCTGCGAATCGACTCGAGGTTCCGCGCAGAATACGCGTGCTCGTGCTCACACCCACGCGCGAGCTCGCCGCTCAGGTGGCCGAAAGCATGGCAACCTACGGACAGTACCTGCCCCATCGCTGCGCAGTCGTATTCGGCGGCGTCAACATCAACCCGCAAATCCAGACACTGCGCAAAGGCGTCGACATCGTGGTGGCGACGCCGGGACGGCTACTCGACCACGCCGGGCAACGCACCATCGACCTGCGCCAAGTCGAGATGCTGGTCCTCGACGAAGCCGACCGGATGCTCGACATGGGCTTCATTCGCGACATCAGAAAGGTGATTGCGTTGCTGCCGCCGAAGCGCCAGAACCTGCTGTTCTCGGCAACCTTTTCCGACGACATTCGCAAGCTAGCCGATGGCCTTCTCGACGATCCCCTGCGCATCGACGTGGCGCCCCGCAACGCTGCGGCAGACGGTATCGAACAACACGCGTACTTGGTCGACAAGCAACAAAAGCGTGCCGCCCTCGCCTACCTGATCGGGCGTGGCAATTGGCGCCAAGTGCTCGTTTTCACGCGGACCAAGCACGGCGCCAATCGCTTGGCGGATCAGCTCGACAAGGACGGCCTCGAAACCGCGGCCATCCACGGCAACAAGAGCCAAGGCGCACGTACGCGCGCACTGTCGGACTTCAAGGCCGGTAGAGTGCGCGTGCTCGTGGCCACCGACATCGCGGCACGTGGGCTCGACATCGAGGAACTGCCGCACGTCGTCAACTACGAATTGCCGCCGGTGCCCGAGGACTATGTGCATCGCATCGGGCGTACCGGACGTGCGGGCGCCGTCGGCACGGCAGTTTCGCTCGTGTGTCAGGACGAACTCGGCGATTTGCGCGCGATTGAACGGCTGCTGAAGCGAGATTTGCCAAAATCTCCCGTCGATGGCTTTGCACCGAGTTTCGCGGTGAACTCGCGTGGCAACGGAGGGCAAGGCTCGCGGCCCTCGGGCACACGCCGAAGGCCCCATCCCGACGGGCAGCGCCATACGACACCTGGTCACGTGCCGACGCCGTGGTCGCGTGCCGAGCCCAACCAAGGTTCGGGACGCCGTCGAACGGGACGATGACCGCAAGCAATCCGGCAACTACTTGCCACGCCGTGAGGCGGCAAATAGTCTGGCAATCGCGTCCAGGAGAGTTTTTACGATGAGCGAAGCAGTATCCACTGAAGCGGGTTCGCCACCAAAGGACCCGACGCCAACCGGCTACGAGGACGTAATCGGCAAGGGTGCAATCCCCTCCGCTTACGACGTGCCGCTGGCCGACATCAATCCCATCAATCCACGGCTCTTCAGCGAAGACCGTTGGCAAGGCTACTTCGAACGACTGCGCAAGGAAGATCCCGTTCACTTCAACGAAACCGAGTGGGCCGGACCCTACTGGTCGCTGACCCGATATGCCGACATCAAGGCCGTCGACTCCGACTGGGAGAACTTCTCGTCGGCGAACGGCATCACCCTCGGCTTGCGCATGGGCGCGCAACCGCCGCCCGGCTCGCTGCAAGGTATCAAGACGTTCATCGCCTCTGATCCGCCGGTGCATGGCGCGCAACGCAAGACCGTGGCCGGTGTCGCAGCACCCGGCAATCTGGTCAAGCTCGAACCCCTGATCCGCGAGCGTACCTCACGTGTGCTCGACTCGCTGCCGGAAGGCGAGGCATTCGACTGGGTGGACACGGTGTCCATCGAGCTCACGACGATGATGCTGGCGACGCTGTTCGACTTCCCGTTCGAAGAGCGCCGTAAGCTCACGCGCTGGTCCGATATCGTGTTCGCCATTCCACAGCCCGGCGGAATCGTGGAGACGGTAGAGCAAAAGCGTACCGAGCTGCTCGAATGCCTCGATTACTTCACGCGACTCTGGCATGAGCGCAAGGCCAATCCCGGGGACGACCTCGTGTCGATGCTGGCGCACGGCGAAGACACCAAGAACATGGCGCCCATGGAGTTTCTTGGCAACCTGATGCTACTGATCGTCGGCGGCAACGATACGACTCGCAACACGATGTCCGGCAGCGTCTACGCGCTCAACAAGTTTCCGTCCGAATACGACAAGCTGATCGCCAACCCGGCGTTGATTCCGCACATGGTGCCTGAAGTCATCCGCTGGCAGACGCCACTCTCGTACATGCGTCGCACCGCAAATCACGATTGCGAGATTGGCGGCAAAGCGATCAAGCAAAACGACCAGATACTGATGTGGTACATCTCGGGCAACCGCGATGATGCCGTGTTCGAGAATGCCGACGTGCTCGACATCGAACGCCCCAATGCGCGGCATCACCTGTCGTTCGGGTTCGGCATTCATCGCTGCATGGGTAACCGTCTTGCCGAGCTGCAGCTGCGAGTGCTGTGGGAGGAAATCCTGAAGCGATTCGAGCGAATCGAAGTGCAGGAGCAACCGAGCCGCACGTTTTCCTCGTTCGTGCATGGCTACACTCATCTCTCGGTAGAGGTCACGCGCAAGCGGCGCTAGCTCGGCTCGACGCGCATGCCCTCCACGATGAGGCTGCGGCCGCCTCGGCCGCAGCGTCGTTCTTCACTGTCGCGTTCCTCTGCTAAGGTTCGGGTGTGTCCGGTCTAGGGGCGCCTCTTGTCGAAGCAAATTCTCGTCAACGCGTTCAACATGAATTGCATCGGCCATCAGTCCAGCGGTCTGTGGCGGCACCCGGACGATCGGTCGCGGGAGTACACATCGCTCAAACACTGGCTCGACCTCGCGCGCACGATGGAGCGTGGTCTGCTCGACGGCGTGTTCCTGGCCGACGTCGCCGGGGTCTACGACGTCTATGCAGGTTCTCCCGATGCTGCGATCCGATCGGCAGCACAGTTCCCGGCCAACGACCCCTTCTGCCTCGTGACCGGTATGGCCGCCGTCACGCAACATTTGGGCTTCGGTATCACTGGCTCGATTCCGTACGAGCCCCCTTACGCCTTCGCGCGACGAATCTCTACCCTCGACCATCTCACCAACGGCCGCGTCGCCTGGAACATCGTCACCGGCTACCTCGACAGCGCCGCGCGCGGTATCGGTCGAGCGAAGCAGATCGCGCACGATACGCGGTACGACATCGCGGCCGACTACATGGCGGTGATGTACAAGCTCTGGGAAGGGAGCTGGGAAGACGACGCAGTCATCGAAGACCGCCGTCGCGGGATCATGACCGATCCCACCAAGGTGCATCGCATCACGCACCAAGGACCGTATTTTCAGCTCGACGCCATTCACCTCTGTGAGCCCTCTATTCAACGCACGCCAGTGCTTTTTCAAGCGGGCACTTCGCCGAAGGGTCAGCAGTTCGCGGCCGCGCACGCCGAGTGCGTGTTCATCGCCGCACCGGATGTCGAGCGAGCCGCAGGTGTGGTTGCGTCGCTGCGGCGACAAACGGTCGCCGCCGGTCGCACCGCTGCCGACGTCAAGATCTTCCAACTCGCGTGCATGATCGTTGACGACACCGATGCCGCCGCGAATGCGAAAATGCGCGACCTGCAGCGCTACGGACTATCAGAGGGGGCGCTCGCGCTCATGTCAGGTTGGTCCGGTGCCGATCTCAGCAAACTCGACATCGACGCACGCGCCGAGAACGTGACGAGCGAAGCGATCCAGAGCGCGTTGAAGGGACTGGGCGCACGCAGCGTCAGAGAGTGGGTGGACTTTCTGGTCCTGGGCGGTGCGAGCCCGTTGTTCGTCGGCTCGCCATCCACCATCGTCGATCAGATGCAGCGTTGGGTGATCGATGCCGATATCGACGGATTCAATGTCGCATACACGCTGCTGCCTGCGAGCGTCGAGGAATTCGTCGACCGCATCGTGCCAGAGCTTCAGAACCGCGGTATCTACAAGACTGCCTACTCGGAAGGTTCGCTACGGCGGAAGGTTTTCGGTCGTGGCGATCGGCTCGTGGCACCGCATCCTGCGGCGGCGTATCGAATGAGCTTGTAGTTAAACCTCCCGTATCGGCAACGGGGTTCAAGGTATGGTGGCTCTTGGCACGGACTCAGGCCGTAAACGTCCGGTGGTGAACCAGATCCCAAGGAATATCATTGCAGCTCCAACGAGGTGAAAGCTACGAAGCGCCTCTTCGAGCAAGACCGTCGACAACAATGCGCCGTACAGCGGCATCAGGTGCACGAACAAACCGGCACGGCTCGGTCCTACCTGCGCAACCGCTCGGTTCCAGAACAAATAGGCGACAATCGACGGCAGCGTGGCGTAATACGTAAGCGCGAAGAAAGTGGCCGTCGTGAGTGAAAACCCGCCGCGAGTCACGTACTCCCAAAGATAGAACGGTAACAACACCGGCAAGCTCAGCATCAGCATGGCCGCCAGTAAGGCAACGGCGGACAGTTCCATTGGCCGACGAGGGAGTGCAAGCGTGTATACCGACCACATCACCATGGCGCCAATCAGCCAGAGATCCCCACGATTGAATTCGAGTGCTGCGAGATGCGTAAGATCGCCGCGACACACGATTGCGGCAACGCCAAAAAGCGAAATCACCACACCGACCCACTGCCCAACGTTAAGTCGCTCGTGCAGGAGAACCGACGAGAGAACCGCAATCAGAATCGGCGAAATCGAATTGAACAGCACGCCGTTTGTTGCCGACGTGTACTGCAGACCGACGTACAACATGGTGTTGAACAGCGCCGCGCCAAGGCAGCCGAGCAAACAGATTGTGCGCCAACGCGCGATCACTATGTGTCGGTGCCGCCACAATTCCGGTGCCGCGAACGGCAACAAGAGCAACAGGGCCAGCACCCAGCGCCAAAACCCCATCGCTACGGGCGGCATGTCGTGCCGCATTGCACGGCCAATCACCCAGTTGCCGGCCCAGAAGAGCGGCGTGATGGTAAGCAGGAGGTACGGCGACGGATCTCGCAGCAATGGCCGCAAACCGCGCGAATTAACGATGTGACGGATGACGCTCGCCTTGACCCCCGGACCCACAATTCTGAGCGGCACAGCGGCCGCACATCAACACCGATCAGGTTGCGATGGGATGCGCTGCGCTCACGTGTCGTCATCGCGGAGAAGCATCGCGAACAGCTCGGCTGCCGTCGCGGTTCACGCCACAAACGACGGCATCACGTACTCGGCGAATGCCATTGCGGCGTCCCGTCGCCCCGCGATTCCACCGCGAGCCACCGGATCCAAGACCAAATGTCTCACACCTATGCCCGCCCACTGCGCGACCTGGTCCTGCATCTGCGCCGGTGAGCCGAATATCGACTTGGCCGGCTCCATAGTTCCCAGTGTGTCGAGGTAGACGCGCAGCGACAGCGTCATCGCGTCGGGATCGCGGCCGCAATCTTCCGTCAGGCGCAGGACGCGCTGCCATGCGTCCGCAACCACCGTGATTGGCTCAAACGCCGCGTGC
>QJXZ01000103.1 GCA_003248125.1 Gammaproteobacteria bacterium
CGCCGATCGACTGGCGTTCGGCCAACACCCTTGGTAAGAGAATCCAGCGTAAGTCGTCGTCGAGGGGCTTGTAGATCTCGGCGAGCAACGCCTGGTTTTCGCCGACCTGCAGCATCGTGCGGAATTCGCTGCCGAGGTCATCCATGTCGGTTTTGAGGAAGGCGAGGCGAATGTCGATCGAACTCGAATCCGAACCACCGGCGTAGTCGATACCGGTCTCGATGAAATTCACCCCGCGAGGGTCTTGTTTGACTCTCACGAGCAGCCCTGTTCGTCCCGCGTCTTCGACGATTTCGTAGGTCGCGGTCTCCAGAAATCCGAGTGCATAGAGTTGCTGGACGTCGCGTTCCATCTGCGCCCGATCGAGCGGCTCGCCGACGCGGGCATGGATCCGTTCCTTGATGATCGAGTCCTTGAAGCGCGACCGGTTGTCGATGTGAACGAACTCGATGACCGGTAATCCGTCGACGCACGTGCCGATGGCCGCACGGTGTTCACGATAGGTGGTTTCGTCGATCGCTAATTCCGCTAGTTTCGGTCGTGCTTGCAGTGCAGCGGCATAGCCAATCGGAATCGCCTCTCGAGTTGCTTTGTCGAAGCCTCCAGATGTGATCTCCCGGCCGAGTGTAGGCACGATCAACACATCGTCCTCGCCAAGCAGGGCGCGCTGCTCGAGCGTGTTGCGCTGCACGAGAATGGTGGTGAGCTGTCCAGTGATCGTCAGCATGTCGCGCAGTTCACTCTTCGGCTCGAGCGGAGTGCCGACGTCCACGGCGATGACGATGTCAGCGCCCATGTCGCGCACCACATCCACCGGCAGGTTCTTCGCGATGCCGCCGTCGACTAGCAAATGTGATCCGCGATCGACGGGGCTGAACAGGCCGGGAATGGACATGCTCGCCCGCATCGCCGTGGCAAGATCGCCATCGCCGATCACCACGGCATCGCCGGTGACGACGTCCGCCGCTACCGCTCGAAACGGTATCGGTAGCGCATCGAAGTCGTCGGTTTGCACACGGCTGCTGGTGACGTTCTGGAACAGGTAAGTGATCTTCTGGCCGTGGATGGCGCCTCGCGCGAGCAGCGATGAATGCGGCCCCACGCCGAACTTCGGGCCGAACAGCGACAGATCGTCGTCGCGCTTGCGGCGCACGGGGCGATCGGCGCGTGCCGTACCGTCGGCGAAAATGTCGGGCCAGTCGATCGCCTCGACGACGGCTTGCAGTTCCGCCGTACTCATGCCCGTTGCGTACATGCCCCCGACCAGCGCGCCCATGCTCGTTCCCGCGATGTAGTCGACCGGCACGTGTAGCTCTTCGAGCATGCGCAGCACGCCGATATGTGCGATCCCTCGGGCCCCACCGCCACCGAGCACCACGCCGATCTTCGGGCGATCCTGCACCGGCTTCGGACACACGGTCGTGGCTGTCGCAGCGGCATGCGATGTCGCGAATACCATTGCCATGGCAACGGTAAGACGGTGTTTCCACGTAGCGTGCACGAGGATTCCTCTCGGTGGCGCAAAATGCACGCTAGGATACGCAATCGATTTCGGTGAGACGAATGAACGCAGCCCAACCATCGCCTGATCGTGTAGTTTCGTCCGGATTGATGCTCGGCCGCTTGTTCGGTATCGAAATTCGGCTCGACCTCTCTGTGTTGGTCATCTTCGTGCTGGTGGCGGTGAGCCTCGCCTCGAGCTTGTTTCCGACGTGGCATCCCGATTGGGGCCCGTTGCTGACGTGGGTGAGCGCGCTGGCGGCGGCGTTCATCTTCTTCGTATCGCTGTTGCTGCACGAGCTGTCGCACTCGCTGATGGCGAAGCGACAAGGCATCGAGGTGCCGCGTATCACGTTGTTTCTGTTCGGCGGCATGGCCGAGATGTCGGCGGAGCCGAAGACGCCGCGTGCGGAGTTCCTAGTCGCGATTGTCGGACCGTTGGCGAGCTTTGCTTTGGCGGTCGCATTTGCGTTGTTGGCATCGATGCTGACGCCGGACGATTTCATGGATCGCGTGGTCGAGGACCGGGAAGGTGCCTTTAGTGCGCTAGGTCCATTGGCGACCGTTTGTGTTTGGCTCGCGCCGGTCAATCTGGTGCTCGCAGTGTTCAACTTGGTACCGGGATTCCCGCTTGATGGGGGCCGTGTGCTGCGCGCGTTCCTCTGGTGGTGGACGGGCGATCTATTGAAGGCGACGCGCCTCGCCGCGATGTCGGGTCGAGTGTTCGCCGGTGCATTGATGGCATTCGGCATCGTGAATCTGATTTGGGGGCGCGCGCTGGAGGGTATCTGGTACCTCGTCATTGGCTGGTTCCTGAGCCACATCGCTGCGGCGAGCTATCAGCAGATGCTGCTGCGCGTGGCGCTGCGCGGGTTGGTGGTCGGCGATCTGATGCGCACGCATTTCGAATCCGCGGAAGCGAGTACGCCGCTGGATGGCTTCATCGAGCGGCAGTTGCTGCGCAGCGCACAAAGCCTGTGGCCCGTGTTGGCACACGGCGCGTTGGTCGGCTTCGTTTCTCAGAGCGACATCGCGCGCCATGCGGAATCGGAACGCGCACGTCTCACCGTCCGCGACGTCATGCGGCCGCTGGCCGAGATGCGCGTGTTGTCGCCGACGCTCGCCGGTCCAGATGCATTCGAGCAGCTCGCCGCCATGGCGGACGAGCCCGTTCCCGTGCTCGATGGTCCGGCGCTGGTAGGTTTGCTGCACGCATCCGACATCTTCCGTTTCCTCTCGTTGCATCGCATGAGGCTTGCGCCGTGAGCGACGCCAACGCCGAGCGCAGCTGGTACGAAGAGATGCAATCGGCATGGCTTTACGAGGTGCTTGCCAAGACCGAACCGCACAGCGGTCGATCGCAGCTGTTCGCGACACTGTCGCGTGAAGCCCAAGACCAGGCGTCGCACTGGCAGGCGCGCTTGTCCGAAGCCGGCCAACTGGTGCCAGAGTTCGCCCCGAGCGTGCGCGCGCGCCTGGTGGCCGCGCTGGTGCGATTGATCGGTGTGCGGCCGTTGAAGCAGGTGCTGGGCGGTATGAAGGTGCGCGGCCTGTCGACCTATGGCCCTTCGCGTCCGGCCGGCCACGTCATGCCGAGTGCGGTAGCCGACGTCGGCTTGTCGCATCAACAGTTGGGCGGCGGCAACTTGCGTGCGGCGGTGTTCGGGGCCAATGACGGCCTAGTTTCGAATTCCAGCCTCGTGCTCGGGATGGCCGGCGCAACCGGCAGCGCTGATCTGGTCGTGACGGCGGGCATAGCCGGACTGCTGGCGGGGGCGCTGTCGATGGCGGCGGGCGAATACGTCTCCGTGCGGTCGCAGCGCGAGCTGTACGAGCATCAGATCGATCTGGAGCGCAAGGAGCTCGCCGAGTACCCGGACGAGGAGGCCGAGGAGCTCGCACTCATCTACGAAGCGCGCGGCATGCAGCTCACCGAGGCCCGCGACGTGGCACGCAAGATGCTGGCCGATCCGGACCATGCGCTCGACGTGCTGGCGCGCGAGGAGCTGGGTCTCGATCCCGACGGGCTCGGCTCGGCAATCGGCGCGGCGGCGTTCTCGTTCGTTTCGTTCTCGTTGGGCGCCATCATTCCCATCCTGCCGTTCGTCGCCGGCTTCGGAGCGCTGCGCGAAACGATCGCAATGACCGCCGCATCGTTGTTTGCCATGGGCGCGCTCATCAGCCTCTTCACCGGCCGCGGCGCTTGGTGGGGCGGCTTGCGCATGCTCGCGATCGGCGGCGGCGCAGGTGCGATCACCTACCTCATCGGCAGCGTCATTGGGGTTGGCGTGGCTTGAGCAGAAGCGCGTCGGTCTCGAGGTCGTGCAGCAATCCGTCGGCGACGTCGTAGATCCAACCATGCAACGACAACTGCTGGCCCCTGCCGATGGCGTCGCGGACGATCGTCGTGTTGCGCAGATTGACCACTTGCGCTTCGACGTTCAGCTCGCACAGCCGACGCCAACGTAAAGCGGGATCGGAGATCGCACTCAGTGCCTCGCGATGTTGATCACGCACGTCGACGATGTGCCGGATCCAGTTGTCCACCAGCCCCAAGCGTTGGTCGTTCAATGCCGCGCCGACGCCGCCGCAGCCATAGTGACCGCAGACGATGATGTGCTTGACCGCGAGCGCGTCGACGGCGAACTGCACGACGGACAGACAGTTCAAGTCGGTGTGTACGACCAGATTCGCGACATTGCGATGCACGAACACATCGCCAGGTAGGAGCCCGACGATCTGATTGGCGGGCACGCGGCTGTCGGAGCAGCCGATCCAGAGGATCTCGGGGCTCTGCTGGTTGCTCAGCCGTTCGAAGAACTGCGGATCCTCACGTGTGATGCGGGCAACCCAGGCGCGGTTGTTGGCGAACAGGTTGGCGAGTGGATTGGCCATGATGCTCTCTTCGGTGTCGCGCAATTATAGGGAGTCAATCGAGTGCGACGCGGTCGCCCAGCGCCGGCACGTTCACCTTGGCGGTCGTGCATCGACCGATTTCCCGAGCCAGCGCGGATGCCGCCGCTGGTTCGCCGTGGGTGACGAATACGCCACGCACGTGCTCGAGTGCGGGCCGTACCCAATCCATGATCTCGCTGCGATCGGCATGTGCAGAAAGACTCGCGATTTCGCGCACCTCGGCGCGAATCGGGTAATGAAGGCCGTGAATCTTCACCTCGCGCGCTCCGCTGAGAATGGCAGCGCCACGTGTTCCAGCCGCTTGATACCCGGTGAACAGGATCAAGTTCTTGGGATCGCCGCCGCGGACCCGCAGGTGATGGAGGATGCGACCGCCGCTCATCATGCCGCTCGCCGAGATCACGATCATGGGACCGCGTCGCTTGTTCAGCGCGCGCGATTCGTCGCGATTGGTGATGCAGGTGGCGACTGCACACATCGCAGCGGCAGTCTCGTCGGACAGCTTATGGTCGTCGTGGCGACTGCGATAGAGCTCGGTTGCGTCGATCGCCATGGGGCTGTCAAGGAAGATCGGTATCTGGCCAAGGGCACCCGACTCCTTCAGTTGCCACAGGAGGTACAGCATCAGTTGCGCCCGGCCGACCGCGAAAGCAGGAATCAAAACCATGCCGCCACGCTTGCGGGTGTGCTCGATGGCATCGAGTAGCTGCTCGGCGGCGTCGTGCTCCACGTGCTCGCGATCACCGTAGGTCGACTCGACCACCAGATAGTCGCAGCTCGGCACGCTGGCGGGGGCGTACATCACGGGGTCGTCGGCACGACCGAGGTCGCCGGAAAAGACGATCGTTCGGCCGCCGGCCCGCAGTTCCAGAGATGCGGCACCGAGAATGTGCCCGGCACGCCGAAAGCGCGCGGTGATCCCCGGGGCCGGCTCGAATTCGGCTTCGAATGGCTGCGCGACGAAGTCGGTCAGGCTGTCGTGCGCGTCGTTCTCGGTGTACAGGGGTAGCGCGGGTCGGTGCCGGCTATAGCCGTGCCGGTTGGCATGCCGTGCATCGTCTTCGTGAATGCGTCCCGAGTCGGTGAGCAAGATCTTGGCAAGTTCAGCCGTCGACTCCGTGCAATGAACGGATTTGTCGAAGCCGTCGCGATGCAGCACGGGCAGCATGCCGCTGTGGTCGAGATGGGCGTGGGTGAGCAAGACCGCATCGAGGTTCGCGGGCTCGAAGGGCCACGGAGTCCAGTTGCGCACACGCAAGTGTTTTTCGCCCTGGAACATGCCGCAATCGACGAGCACGCGGGCACCACCAGCCTCGAACAAGTACTTCGAGCCGGTGACCGTTCCCGCCGCACCGTGGAAGCTTAAGCGCAGACCCTTCAGCCGAGGGCCTTACGGATGCGATCGTAGGCTCGTCCGATCTCGCTTGCGACTTGCTCGATCGCAGCGCCGACGTCACCCGCCGATGAACGGGCTTCGCTGCCCGCCTTCTCGAGCTTGGCTTCGATCTGCTCCCAGCGCTTTTCGAGCTTTTCCCACTCGTCGCGGGCGTCGGCCTTGGCGAGATGCATCTGTACGCGCAACTCGTCGCGCTGCTGACGCAGGCTGGCAATGAGCTTGTCGAGGTTGTCTTTGGACATCGGGCCGATCTCCGAGTTTGACCGTCGGTAACGGCGGACAGTTTACCGGCTTCCGCCTGGCACCCGAGTACGTAAATCCCCGGGACCGTGAGAAAAATTGGGGACAGAAAAAATTGGGGACAGTTTACCTATTTCTCCGCGTGCCCTGCTCGCAGCGCTCGGGGTGCGGGGCGAGAACGGAGAAATAGGTAAACTGTCCCCGATTTCTTCAGTAGCGCCGCACACCAGGGCGCTTGGCGTAGCCCAGGTAGGCGACCCGCCGGAAGCCGACGTCCATGTCCTCGGCCACCGTGCGCACCACGTGGTCGTCGACTAGTTCGAACTCGGGTAGCGCGGCGAGATTTTCCTTCAGCGAATCGCACGCTGGATTGCGTAGAGCGACGTCGATCGTGTACGGCGCGGGTTCGCCACGATAGGGCTCGAGACGCCCCGCCGCCGCGGATTCGACTGCGCGCCGCGCCCCATCGCGAATCAAATTGACGGCTCTCGCCGGCGGTATGCAATCGCCGGCTACGTTGGACAGCGCGCGCTTCACCTCCACGGTTTCCGCACTCGGGGCGATGGCGAGGACCTGTGCGCCGACGACCTGATCGCCGGTGACGAGTCCTATGGGCACGCCGAACTCACCAGCGCGAATTGCAAACAGATCCGGTTCGCCGACCGGCCTGCCGTTCAGCGTGACCAGTTTGAATTCGCCGTATGAAACGGTGTGCGCCATGATCCCCGGTCGCGAACCGGCGCGACCGTGATGCCCGACCAACAACACGACGTCGACACTGGCATCGAGGCCGGCCATCGTGGTCGAGTAGGGGCGGCCAGCGCCGCGGATGACACGGCAGCGCGGATCGATCTCGTCCATGAGCAGATTGCAAAGATCTTCCACGCCGTGATTCTCTTCGACGAGCACCTCCGTTGCGCCGGCATCGTATGCGCCGGCGATTGCGGCGTTCGTATCGGCCGTCATGAACCGCCGACCGCGCGCGTAGTCGATGCCCGAAGTAATGACGTCGGGCCACCGTACCAAGCCTGAAACACCCTCCATGTCGACGCTGATGTAGACCTTCATGTCGTTTCGCTCGGAAATCGCCAATTGCAGGTCGTTAGAATAGGCGAGGCATCATGCGAAATGCGACAAGCGGTCGCGGTAGGTGCGCGAGAGCTTGAGCCGCGCGCCACATGCGAGCGTGAGGAAATACTCGCCGTTGTCGTGCGCCGTGAGTTTCACCACGCGTTCGACGTTGACGATGGTGCTGCGATGGATGCGCTGAAAACGCTTGTCATCGAGCTGGGCCTCCAGCGCCTTCATGGTCGATCGCATGATGTGCGTGGTGTTGCCCGCATGCACGCACATGTAGTCGCCCGCGGCGTCGATCCAATCGATCTCCTCGGTCGGAATCAAGCTGACCTCGTTGCCGTCGCGGATGCGCAAGCGGTCGAGCGTGCCGCGAGTGTCGGATTCGATCGCGGACTTGTCGGTCATATGCAGCATGAATTCGAGGAGTCTCGTCTTCTCGGCACTGGTGTCGCGCTCCGACAATCGTGCGCGTACCCGTTCTATGGTTTGCGCAAGCCGCGCCTCCTCGACGGGTTTCAACAGGTAGTCGAGGGCGTGCACGTCGAACGCCGTAACCGCGTAGCGATCGAATGCGGTGACGAACACCACGAGAGGCATCGCATCGGTCTGCAAACGCCGGACCACGTCGAACCCGTCGAGGCCCGGCATTTGGATGTCGAGAAAGACGACGTCGGGTTGCTCGCCTTCGATGGCCGCGATCGCTTCCCGTCCGTTCGCACAGTTGGCGACTACCTCGATCTCCGGGATCGCTGCC
Organism: Gammaproteobacteria bacterium; assembly: GCA_003248125.1. Classification (GTDB taxonomy): domain Bacteria; phylum Pseudomonadota; class Gammaproteobacteria; order Pseudomonadales; family Azotimanducaceae; genus SZUA-521. Next base: position 7,884 of record QJXZ01000103.1, read on the forward strand.
AAGCGCATCGCGAGTCCCCGCCGAGCTAGTGCCTCGTCGTCGACGATTGCACAGCGGATGCTGCTCACGAACACACCTCGTAGGGCACGCGAATGCGCACCACCAAGCCGCTTGGGGCGTTGTTCTCGACCATCAGTCGGTGGCGTGTGCCGTAAATCTCCTCGAGCCGATCGCGCGTATTCGCAATACCGACCCCGCGACCTTGCGGCAGCGAACCGGGCGGTAGTGTCGGCATGCCGGGTCCGTCGTCGGCAACCTCGATCTCGAGTAGATCGTCGACGACCCGGCCGTGGACTCGAATGACGCCGCCGCTCTCACTGGCCGCAATCGCGTACTTGATCGAATTCTCGAGCAGCGGCTGCAACAGCAGACTCGGTATCAACGCCTTGCGCGCCGCGGCGGAAACATCGGTATCGACATGGAGCCGGTCTTCGAAACGCACCTTCTCGATGTCGAGGTAGAGGTTGAGTGCGCCGAGCTCCTGCTCGAGGCTCACCTTCTGCATCGGGTCGCTGTCGAGCGAATGCCGAAGGAACTTCGACAGATTGGTGACCATGGTGTTGGCACGCGTCGTATCGCGTTCCAGGATTAGGGTGGAGATCGCGTTGAGTGTGTTGAACAGGAAGTGTGGGTTGAGTTGATAGCGCAACGCTTTCAGCTGCGCTTGGTGCGCCGTCGCCGAGATCCGCAGCACCTTGGCGGACTCCGCCTGCAGCATCTGATACCACTTGATGCCGAAGTACAGTCCACTCCAAGTGACGAGGATGTAGAAGGACGAGGTGATGCCCTCGAAGTAGCCGAGCCAGCCCATGTCGTGGGGGCCGCGGGCCGGATAGTAGAGGCCGAGCACGAGATTCTTGCCCAACCGCCACACGCCGCCAGCCAAGTACGATGCCGACAAGGCCACCACGACGCGGGGCGCCATCGGCCAGGTCCAGATGCCTCGATACAGGTAGCGTAGGGCTGTCGAGACCACAACGCCCATGACGGCGCCGCTGCCGTACACCTGCACGTACGGCGAGTCGGGCATCCAGTAGATCCAGCCGATGGCGCCGGCGACTGCCCAACCACTCCAGCCGACGAACTGGAGTGCCCAGAACTGTGCCTCGTGGGATTCGAACCAGCGCCGCCATGGCGATGTGGTAGCACGCAAGGGCAATGACGAAACCATGCGCCATTGTAGAAGGGCGAGCCGCGACGCGCGGCGCGCACGGATCGGCTCGACGCGGGATACACTCGCTTCGACGTAGAAATGGGATCAGCGAGCAATGCATTGGATTGGGCGCATGCGGGTACAGGGGCTGGGGCGGTTGGTGACGACGGCGATGGCTGCGTGCGTGGTGAATGCGGCGCTTTCGAGTGTAGGGGATGCGACCGAACTCGCGGTGCCGAGTGCGGACGGTGCGCAGCTCCCCAATTGGGCCACCGACGCCGAGGGCACCCCCTGGCTGTCCTGGGTGGCACCGCGTGGCGCCGCTTGGGTGCTCCTCGGCGCGCCGCTCGGCACGACCGGTTTTGGCGCCGCGCGCGAATTTGCCGCCGGCACCGACTGGTTCGTCAACTGGGCCGATACGCCGGGTCTCGTCCTGATCCGGGGTGAACTCGAGCCCTACGGGCTTGCCTACACCCATGGCGGGCGCGGTTACGCCTTGTGGGTGGGCGACCCAGACACGATGCTGCACGCCGATCGCTCCGCAGTCGAGCACGGCTTCTTTTCGTCCGCGGCTGGGCTCGGTTTCTGGCTCGATGGGCGGCAATACGCCGAGCAGCCCGTCACCGAGGCACAGACCGAGCTGCGGGCACGTCCGCTGGCGGGTGGCGACGAGGTGCTGATCGATGCACGCGTGTGTGACTGCTGCGGCACCGCGGCGGTCGCGTTGGCCGATGGTGGATTGCTCGTCTACCGTGATCGAAGCGCAGGCGATGTGCGCGACATCGCCATCGTGCGAATCCGTGACGGCGGTTTCGAGCCGCCGCGAATCGTGCATGCCGATGACTGGGTGATTCGCGGCTGCCCGGTGAATGGTCCGGCGCTCGCCATGCGCGATGACCGCGTGGCGGTGCTCTGGTTCACGGCGGCCGGTGACGAGCCCCGGGTAAAATTGGCCACTGCGTCCGCGCGGGACTTGGCGTTCTCGGCACCAGTCGTGGTCGATTCACAGGCAGCGCTTGGGCGTGTGGACTTGGCGGCCTGGTCGGGCGGATTCGTCGCGACGT
>QJXZ01000173.1 GCA_003248125.1 Gammaproteobacteria bacterium
CGGCGATAGGTGTCGAAACTATCGGCGAACAACGCTTCCGCACGTTGGTACAAACCCAAACCGTCGAATACTTCGCCGATCGAGCGCTGCAGATTGGCGCGCACCAGCGGTTAGTCGTCGAGCTCGTCGCCCACACGTCTCGCTGCACGGTCGAGCACTTCGCGCACGGGGATTTCTGCACCGCGCGCCTGCGTTGGATCGGATTCGCGCAATAGTTCCGTCAAGAACGCCAGCGTGCGCTGTGCGGTGCGGGCTTGCAGGGTCGCACGCTGCTCGGCGCGTTCGGCCACTTGTTGGGCGACCAGCGCCCAAGCTGCGAGCCCGGCCGCCACCGCCATACCGACCATCGAGCCCGCGGCAATGGCCGCCAGACGACGCTGCCGACGCTGCGCGTCGCGCCGACGCAAATCATCGAGGCCAACGCCCAGTAGACCGGCCACGAGTTTGAGCTTGGCACCGTCCCTGCCATCCGCCTCGGGTCGCACATCGGCTGCCAACGGCTCTTGATAGCTGTCGCGCATGGCCGGCGGAAAGCTCTCGTCGGCTTCACCCGCGAGTAGACAGAGCACGCGCCCAGTTGCGTTCACACGCCGGAACTGCTCGATCTCCTCGTTAACCCAGCGCGAATGCGCCGAGGCAGGCGAGCAGATCACAACGAGGTGCTCGGAGTCCGCTAGCGCATCACGAATCGATTGAGTCAGGTCTTGTGAGCTAGGCAGCTCTTCGCGATCGCGGAAGATGGGCTGCAGACGATTGCTCGAGAGCCCCAGCTTCAAAACCAAGTGGCGGGGAATACGGTAGGTCTCCAAAGCACGATGCAGCCATCCTGCTAGCGCATCGTCGGCGTGGCTATAGCTGATGAAAGCGCGATAGCGAGCGCTCATCTGTAGGCACCTCAGCGTCCGCCGAAGAACCGCCGTGGGTTTTCGACGAACAGCATTTGTATGTCGGCATCGGATGCCCCCATCTCCATCAGGTCGGGGATCACGTGCCGATGCATGTACAAGTACTGGTCGGGATTGCGCAGCGCGAAATCGTGTTCTTTCGCAATGGTGCCATCCGGTTGCTCGTTGTGAATATGCAGACAGATGCAGTCATGTGATGGACACAACCGGTCGCCGTAGCCTTCGTCGATCAGCTTTTTCAATGTGACGGTACGCATGTGTGGGCTGACATTGCGCCCCGGGTACCGATCGAGCCCCAAATAACATCCCTGATCGAGGATCCACTTCAGGTACTCGGTATCGGTGGTGTCGTTCGAGTGATCGATCTTCACGCGCGTGAGATCGACGCCTTCTTCCTTGAAGATCTTGATCTGCCGGCGCGCCACCTGTCCGGTCGGATAGGAGTGCACCATGATCGGTACACGAGTCTCCAAGTGAGCACGCGCCACCGCGCGCGCCATGGTCTCGAGCGGTTTGGTCACGCCTTCGAAGTCGGCCGCACACTTCAAGATGCCGGCCTTGATGTCGGTGCCGCGAAACCCCTCCGTGATGTCGCGCACGAACTCGCGCGCCATTTGATTGGGCCCCACACCCTGCATGAAGCGCGGCACTTCGAGCCACCAGCCAGTGACGTTGATGATGTTGACGCCCGAGCCCTTCGCCACTTGCGCAAGCAGAGACGGATTGCGTCCGAGATCGAATGTGGTCGCATCGATGATGGTGTCGATGCCGATTGCCTTGGCGCGCTTCAGGCAATCGATGGCGCGCCTCTCGCGGTCCGGACCGAGCAGATCGGGATAGCTGTCATAGAGTCCGCTCGCACTCACCATCACGTGCTCGTGCATGAGCGTGAAGCCAAGCGCTTCCGGCGCGATCGTACCTGTCACAGTGTTGATGGTCGTCATCCGAGTACTTCGCTGTCGCGTTGCACGACGCCGTGAGCGATGAGCGCGTCCACCGCCTCCGGTGCAAGGCTGAGCCACTCCTCGAGCACCTCGTGATTGTGCTCGCCGCGGTGCGGTGCCGGCCCCCGTACGCCGCTTTTCGCGTCCGAGAATCGGTAAGGTGATTGCGTGATCGGCCGCGTGCCGCCGGCACGATCGTCAATCTCCACAATCGCCGCGCGATGCGCGACCGTTGGCTGCATCGGCAACGTGTGCGCCTGCCGGACCTGTCCCCAAGCAATGCCCATACGTGCCATCGACGTCTCGACGTCGTCCCAGGTGGCGAGTGCAGCCATGAATTGCCGCACGATCTCGCGCCTGGTCGCGATCTTCTCGTCGAGCGGCATGTCGGCATGTGTGGGATCGTGCACACCAATTTCGGAAGTGAGCCGTCGCCAGAGATGGCGAAAGTCCGCGGAAACGAGCACCGGCCCGGCCCCCGTTTGCCACACGTCGTTGCGCAACGGGCCAGTATCTTCGGAATCTTCCAGGTCGTAGTGCACTTGATCGTCGGTCGCGATCGTCGCGTCGATCATCGCGATGTCGATGTGCTGCCCTTTGCCGGTTCGTTCGCGCAGGATCACTGCCGCGAGCAGCGCTACCAACCCGTGCAACGACGCGTTCGTGTCAGCCACCGACAACGGCAAATCGCGCGGCGGAATGCTGCCGCGCCGCGCCTGCCGATCCATCAGACCCGCTTCCGCATGCACGATCGGCGCATAGGCCGGTCGGTGCGATTCCGGTCCACCGCGGCCGAAGCCCGAGATCGACAACATGATGAGCCGAGGATTCGCCGCGGCCAACACGTCGTAGCCGAGCCCGAGCCGGGCCATGACGTCGGGACGGTAGTTCTCGATCAGAATGTCCGCCCGCCGCACGAGATCGAGCACCAAATCGCGCGCACCTTCCGCGCGCAGGTCGATGCAAATGTTGCGCTTACCGGCGTTCTGTTGGTGGTAGTAGCCCGGAATATTGGCGACGATCTTGCCCCAGAGGCGGGTGACATCGCCGTCGGGCGGTTCGATCTTCACCACGTCGGCGCCGAGGTCGGCGAGCATGCGCCCTGCGAAGGGTCCGGCAAGCACACGCGAGAAGTCCAGCACTCTCAAATTGGCAAGCGGGTACTCCATCAGTTGCGGAAGGCCGGCGCGAGTTCGCGCGTGACCTCCTCCATCGGTCGATCAGCGGCCGTGATCGCGAGCACGGGCGTA
>QJXZ01000074.1 GCA_003248125.1 Gammaproteobacteria bacterium
ACCTCACCGAACCACTGCCGCGCAATGCCAATGGCAAGTTCATGAAACGCGAGCTCAAGGAACGGCTGAGCATCGAAGCCGCCGTCTAGCCAAAATCGGCGGAAATTGGGGACAGTTTACCTATTTCCAATCTAGGCCTGTGAAAACGCGAGCGTTGTGGAAATAGGTAAACTGTCCCCAATTTCCACCGATTTTCCTGCTACAGATACGCTTTGCAGCCCGTGCGCTCGAGGATGGAATCCAACGTGCTGCGGTCCTTGACCGCGGCGTACTTGTCCTTCAGCGCCTTCAGCGACTTGGCGTGATACTTCTGCGGCGCTTGGCTGTAGGCTTCGCCGCCGAGCTGCACGGTGAACGTTTCCCGGCCTTCCGCTAGCGCTTCCGCGTTCGCCGCGCTCCACGCCAGGAAGTAGTGGCCGACGATCTCGAGCAAGGGCTCGAGTGTGCCGCGCAAGGTGCCCCAGTCTTCGAAATGCCCGTCGTTGTGCGGCTCGAGCATGCGATAGCACCAGCTCAGCGTGTGGCCCGCGCGCGCACGCAGGATGCCGCCGAGCGTCGGGTCGATGGCACACTCGTAGAGCTGTGCAGCCAAGCCGAAATCACCGAACGCGGGCCGCGCGCCGAACAGATACAGGCGCGAGTCGAGATGCACCTCGAGCACGTCGATGAGCGCTTCGAAGTAGCCGCGAATGAGCGGTGCCGTGGCCGCGCTCGAACCGACGAAATGACCGCGCGACGTCATGCGCTCGCGCACGGCATTGGCCATGTTGGCAACGGTCTCATCGTCGGCGTGCGGCATCATCGCGCGTGCCAGGACATGTGACGTGGCAATCTGATCGACTTCCGCCCACCAGCGATGGTGGAACATGATCTTGTTGCCCCACTCGTCGCCGAATTCTTCGATCAGCACGGAGAGAAAATCGAGAGTTGGATCCTCGGGGTGGGTAGTCGGTTTGGGGAACACCCGATCGATATACTCCATGATCGGTGTGGAATCCTGCAGTCCCTGCCCTTCCGGCGTCGCCACTACGGGCACCAGCGGCAACTTCGCGTACTTCTTGAACTCAGACTCGTTCTCCGCATTCCGCACGATCCATTGATGCGGCACGCCCTTGTACCGGCAGTAGGAACGTACTTTGACCGAGTACGGCGACATCTCCGAGCCGAAAATTCTGTACACACCTGCCATTGCGCTCTCCGATCTACAGCGCCGTAAGCATGGCACCGCAGTGCGTCGAATCCAACGCTCACTGGGCCACACCATGGCCTTCGATTCGCCTAGAATGCGCCCTTTGCCCACGCACAGAGCCCGGAATGCCGAACGTCGCAGCCAGCACTACGCAACCCATCACCGCGTCGGACGATGTCATACGCGCCGCCCTCGAAGAAGCACACGTGCCGTCACTCATGATGGCGCTCGTCCATCTCACGGGCGACGCTTCGATTTTGAGCGGCGACATTCAGCTCGACCGCAACATGTTCGCGGATCCACAAGCGGGTATCCCGCCTGCGCAGCAAGCCCGCGTGCGCGAATTGGCGTTCGAAGCGCTCACGCGATTGCGTGACGAAGGCCGCCGGACACTAGCGCCGCCGAGCCACGATCAGCTCCTTTCGATGATGCAGTTCCTCGTCGGCGAGGTCACCTCGCCCGACTACGTCACCTTTCTCGAGAGCGAACTGGCGATGGACGGCCGCGACCCGTACGGCTGCCCTGCCATTCAGGCCATTCCACGCGAACGGCGCGCCACGTTCCACGTCCTCATAGTAGGTGCCGGGATGTCGGGGTTGCTTGCCGCAATTCGCCTCAAGGAGGCCGGCATTCCGTTCACAGTGGTGGAGAAGAATGCCGATGTCGGCGGGACGTGGTTCGAGAACACCTATCCGGGATGCCGCGTCGATTCACCCAACCACACGTACTCATACTCCTTCGCGCCGAAGGATTGGCCCCAACACTATTCCGACCAGAAGGTTCTGCTCGATTACTTCCGCGGTATCGCCGATCAGTTCGATCTGCGATCGCAGATCCGCTTCGAGACCGAAGTCAGTAGCGCGCGCTTCGAAGCCGCCACCAACGAGTGGCAAGTCGAACTGCATACACCCACTGGTACGGAAACGCTCCGGACCAACGCGGTGATCAGTGCGGTCGGCCAATTGAACCGGCCGCGATTTCCGGACCTGCCGGGTCGCGCGTCCTTCACCGGGCCATCTTTTCATTCCGCAGAGTGGCGTCACGACATCGACCTTACCGGCAAGCGCGTCGGCGTGATCGGCACCGGTGCATCGGCCTTCCAGTTCGTGCCCCTGATCGCCAAAGACGCCACCAAGATCACGATCTTTCAACGCACACCGCCGTGGATCAGTCCGCGCGCGGAATACTTCCAATACATCCCCGAAGGCAAGCATTGGCTGCTCAATCACGTGCCGTTCTATGCCAAGTGGTATCGCTTCTGGATGTTCTGGCGCACCTCCGAGGGAATGCTCGGCTCGGTGAAGCTCGATCCGAGCTGGAACGACCAACGGCACGCGGTGTCAGCGGAGAACGATGCGATTCGCCAGTTGCTAACGGCCTGGATCACGGAACTCGTCGGCGACGACAAGGACCTCTTGGCAAAGACCATTCCCAACTATCCGCCCGCCGGTAAGCGCATGCTGGTCGACGACGGCACGTGGATTCGTGCGCTGAAGCGTGACAACGTCGAAGTCACGACCGATCCCATCGCAGCGATCACTACGAACGGAATCGAAACGAAGGGCGGCGCACTACACGAGTTCGACGTCATCATCTACGCGACGGGGTTCCAAGCCAGCAATTTCTTGACGCCGATGAAGGTGTACGGAGTCGACGGCAAAGAACTGCACGAGAATTGGAACGGCGATGCGCGTGCCTACCTCGGCATTACCGTACCCGGATATCCGAACCTGTTCTTGATGTATGGTCCGAACACGAACATCGTGGTCAACGGCAGCATCATCTTCTTCTCAGAGTGCGAGATGCGCTACATCATGGGTTGCCTCGCGTTGCTCATGACACGGGGCAAGCGCGCACTCGACTGCAAGCGCGACGTTCACGACGCCTACAACCTGAGCGTCGATGCCGAGAACGCGCGGATGGCTTGGGGCTCACCCCACGTGAGCAGCTGGTACAAGAACAAAATGGGCCGCGTGAGTCAGAACTGGCCGTTCACGCTGCTCGAGTTCTGGACTCGGACTCGCGAACCGGATCCCGAGGACTATCAGTTCAGCTGAAGCCGCACTACGCGGCGACGAGAACGAGGAGGCCGGGCGGCCCCCTCGTGTCATCGTGACTATGCCGCGCGCGTACCGGAGAACGACGCGTTTCCGAAGGCGCCGAGCTTGACGCTGCCCGAGATGTTGTCGCCGTCGACCTTGGCGCTGAACTCCAGCTTGATGGGCATCGGTTGTGTCATGTCGGCAGTCCAGGACAGCTCATCGCCATTGGCCTTGCCGTTCTGGATTTCCAGTGCACCTTGCGCACCTTCCATCTTGCCTGTCACCTCGCTGCCGTTGACGTTCAGCGTCAGCGTGCTCTTCTGCGCACCCATCGGCGTGTTCATCGTCACGTCCCACTTCCCATTCGCGCTCATGTGTCACTCCTTCCGTTGTAGATCCGGGGTCGATAAAACCGTCGGAGCCGGCATTCTGGCCGATCCTTGGCCGGATTGGCAAAGGTTCAACGCCGGGGCAGCACGTCCTGCACGAACTCGAAAGTCTTCCATTCGGGCACCGGTGTCTCTTTGCCCAGCTCGGGCACGTAGATCGAGTGCCCGGTGCGTTGGTGTGGATGGATGTAGCGCGGGCAATTCGGCCACAACCGCTCGATGTCGACTCGCACGATCAGCTGCGCCTCGTGATAGCTCGCGAGCAATGGGTCGTCCTCGAGCACGCGCGCGGTGCCGTTGATCCGCATTCGGCGCGGCGCTTCGAAATCGATCAACAAGAGACCGAGTTTGGGATTGCCGCGCAGATTACCCATCGATAGGTACATGCCGTTGCCGTCGTAGCACGGAAACGCGAGTTCGGCATCCGACACGATCGTGATGAAGCCAGGCGCCCCGCCCTTGTACGAGCAATGCGGCCAGCCATCGGCATCGATTGTCGCCAGGAAAAAGAAGTCGCGACTCACAACAAATTCGCGATCTTCCTCCGACAATGCCGTGCGTACGATCGTCTGCTCGAGTCGATCGGCCAGCCGTCGACTGTCGAAACGATCTTGAAAATGTCGAGAATCTTCGCTGTACAACGCCATGGCACGCTCCGTCGGGCATCTGGCTTCGATGTTAGTCTTGTGCGACGTCGTCAACCAAGGGGAGTACTGTGGCCTCGGCGGATCTCGAACGGCGTGTTCAGCGCCTGGAAGACATCGAAGCGATTCGCGTTCTGAAAGCGCGCTATTGCGCCGCATGCGACGACGACCACAATCCGGACACGCTGGGACCCTTGTTCGCAGCCGATGCCATTTGGGAAGCGACCGGCGTAGGCCGTGCCGAGGGCCGCGCGGCCATCCAGAAACTACTCGGTGACATCGGCAAGAGTGGCCGCATCCGCAACTCCGCGCACCACGCGATGAATCCCATCATCGAAGTCGACGGTGATTCCGCGACCGGCCATTGGCGCTTGATCATGCTCTATACCGGCATTCGTGCCGATGGTTCATTGCACTACACGCGCATCATCGGTTGGTACCGGGAGCGCTATGTGCGCATCGAAGGGACGTGGTTGTTCGCGCACCTGTATTGCGAGGTGGAGGAGAACGCGCCCTACGCGCTGGCCTGACACGATTTTCTGTGGGAGCGGGCTTGCCCGTGACGGCCTTGCCTAGAGTCCCTTCCGACCCGCCTCGCGGAACATCGGCTGATACTGGTCGAACGCCGGATTGGTCGGCCGGGCACCGGTAGTGAGACCCGCATCGGTCGTGAGCGTATGCCCGCTCGTGTAACCGGACTCATCGCTCGCTAGCCAAAGTGCCGCGTTGGCAACGTCTTCCGCAACGCCGGCACGACCCTTCAGTGGCGAGCTCGCCGCCAACGATTGCTTCGCGGCATCGATGGCCGTGGGATCGCCCGTCATCACGTTCGCCACCATAGCCGTCGCCATGCCGGCGGGGGCGATGGCATTGACGCGAATGCCATAGCGGCACACTTCGGCACCGACATTCTTGGTGAGACCGACCACCGCGTGCTTCGCGGCGGCATAGGCGTGGGGCCCGAGGCCGCCCATCAAGCCCGCGACGCTCGCCATGCTGATGATCGAACCTGAGCCCTGGGGCCGCATCACACGCGTCGCGTGCTTCATTCCGTAGAACACGCCATTGAGTAGCACATCGAGCGTCGCCAACCACTCTGCCGTCGGTGTGGTGGCGATCGGTCCGACCGCGCCGACGATGCCGGCGTTGTTGAACATCACGTCGAGCCGACCGAACTCGCCAACGGCGAGATCGACCAGCTTTTCGACGTCGGCTTCCTTGGTGACGTCACAGACCGTGAATCGCGCCGCATCGCCGAGGGCACTTGCAAGCTCGGCGCCAGCGGCCTCCTGGATGTCACCGAGCACCACGCGGCAGCCTTCCGCAACGAACAGCCTGGCGGTCGCCGCGCCGAAGCCGCTGGCGGCGCCCGTGATCGCCGCCACCTTCCCGGTCAATCTTTGAGCCATGTCGTGTCTCGGCGCTATTGATACTTACGCAGCTCGGCGCGGCCGACCACGAGGTGGTGCACTTCGTCCGGGCCATCGGCAATACGCAACGTACGCTGACCCGTATACATACCCGCAAGCGGCGTCCATTGCGAAACACCGGTCGCACCGTGGATCTGGATCGCCTGATCGATGATCTGGCAAACGCGCTCCGGCACCAATGCCTTCACCATGTGCACCCAAATGCGCGCCTCGCGGTTCCCGAGCACGTCCATCGCCTTGGCGGCTTTCAACACCATGAGCCGCATCGCCTCGATCTCGATCCGGGCACGCGACACCAACTCCATGTTCTTGCCCAGCTGGATGATTGGCCGCCCGAATGCCTCACGGGTCATCGCCCGCCTGATCATGAGGTCTAGCGCACGCTCCGCTTGGCCAATCGAGCGCATGCAGTGGTGAATCCGGCCCGGGCCGAGCCGCACCTGCGAAATCTCGAAGCCACGACCTTCGCCAAGCAGCATGTTTTCCTTCGGCACGCGCACGTTGTCGAGCTTGAGATGCATGTGGCCATGCGGCGCGTCGTCGTGACCGAACACGTGCATCGGCCCCAGAATCTGCAGCCCGGGCGTATCCATGGGCACGAGAATCTGTGACTGTTGCCGATGCGGCGGTGCATCGGGACTCGTCTTCACCATGCAGATCATGATCTTGCAGCGTGGATCGCCCGCGCCGGAGATGTAGTACTTCTCGCCGTTGATGACCCATTCGTCACCTTCGAGCACCGCGCGGCAGCCGATGTTCTTGGCATCAGATGACGCGAGGCCCGGCTCGGTCATGCCGAAGCACGATCGAATCTCCCCGTTCAAGAGCGGCTTCAGCCACTTTTCCTTTTGCTCCGGTGTACCGACGCGTTCCAGTACCTCCATGTTGCCGGTATCGGGTGCCGAACAATTCAGCGATTCGGACGCCAGCGGGTTCTTGCCGAGCTCGGCGGCGATGTACGCATAGTCGAGGTTCTTCAGCCCTTCGCCGGTGTCGGCATCGGGAAGAAAGAAGTTCCACAGCCCGCTTTCCTTGGCCTTGCGCTTTGCACCATCGAGCAACTCGAGCTGGCCGGGTGCCCAACTCCATCGGTCCTTGCGGCCTTCGCCCAGTCGATAGAATTCCTCGGTGATTGGCTCGACGTTGTCCTTGATGTGCTTCTTCACCGCCTCGAACAGCGGTATCGCCTCTTCCGACATCGCCAGATTGTTGAGATCGGCATCGACGTCTTGCTTACGAGCCTCGGCCATGTGTCCTCCTCGAACTTCATTGGTTTCGTTCAAGCGCAAATGTCGGGGATTGCTGCCATGAACGCAACAGCTCAACCGCCCGCCCAACCTCGAAGATCGCGCTGCGTGCCGCGGGCGGTCCGTAAATCGAGATGCCCACGGGCAGATGCTCCACCGCAGCCATCGGGACGGTCAGGTGCGGATAGCCGGCGATCGCCGGATAGCTCGCAGCACTGCCCAGATAGTGATCGCCGTTCACGTGGTCGATGGTCCACGCCGGACTCGTGGTCGGCGACACGATCACGTCGAGGCGATGTTCGCGCACCAACGCATCGATGCCATCGTCGCGGGTCGCATGCTGGACCAGGCGCAACGCGGCGAGATACTCCGCCGAATCGAGACCGCCTTTCGCTTGCGCCATCTCGAAGATGTCTTGCCCGAAGTACACGAGTTCTCGGTCGGCATTGGCCGTGTTGAATTCGATCAAGCGCCCCAGGTCGAGTGTGTCGAGCGGCGCCGAGAGCGTAGCAAAGTAGGTGTTGAGGCCGTGCTTGAATTCGTACAAGAGCACATTGAACCGCGCGGCGCCAAAACCCGTGGGACGGCCGAACGCCAGGTCCCGAATCACCTTTGCGCCAGCCGACTCCAGCCGCAGTAACGTATCGTCGAACGCGTGCGCCACGCCGGGATGGAACGCATCGTGCACCACACCAACTCGCTTGCCGCTCAACAGACCATGCGCATCGCTGGTGCGCAGCGTACGAACGAGCTCCCCCGACTTGACCCCGCCCATCGCCTCGGTCAAAAGCACGGCGTCGATGACGCTCTGCGTGATGGGGCCGGCGGTGTCTTGCGAACGCGATATCGGCACGATGCCGTTGCTGCTCAGCTCGCCGACCCGAGGCTTGAAGCCGACCAAGCCATTGACTGCGGCCGGGCAAACGATCGAGCCATCGGTTTCGGTCCCAATCGCTGCCGCGGCCATGCCAGCCGCCACGGCCACCGCGGAGCCCGAGCTCGAGCCGCACGGCGAGCGGGTGAGATCGTAGGGATTGCGGGTTTGGCCTCCCACCGCACTCCAGCCGGACGACGAGAATCGCGACCGAAAGTTGGCCCACTCGCTCAAGTTGGTCTTACCGATGATCACCGCGCCGAGGCCGCGCAGTCGCGCCACGACATCGGCATCGCGTCGTGTGAGGTTATTGGCGAGCGCGAGCGATCCGGCCGTCGTCGGCATTGGATCGGAGGTCTCGATGTTGTCCTTGACCGCGATTGGAATCCCGTCGAGCGGGCCGTGAAACACGCCTTCGGCATGAAATCGATCGCGGACCTTCGCCATCGACAGCGCATTTGGATTGACGATCACGAACGCCCGAAGCTCGCCGTCGCGCTCGTCGATCCTGAGCAGCATCTGCTCGGTGACCTCTACTACCGACCGCGTACCGGTCTCGAACGCACGGCTCAACGTATCGATCTCGAATGCCGAAGCGATTGTATTGCTTGCCACGAGCGCACTCCCGAACGCGAGCACCAGCGTCAGCCCATTTGACATGATCGACACATTCCCCTTCAAATCCGGCCACTCCACACCACACGCTGCAGGTCGATGATCAAACTCGACGAGAGCATCCGCGATCGTGTCCGGCGCGCCATCGACGACTTCGTACCGATCACGGTTTCCTACATCGAGACCACTGGCAAACCGCACATCGCGTTCTACGGCAGCACACACGTGCATGGCGATGCGCAGCTGGCACTGTGGGTGCGCAATCCGCAAGGTGCCTTGCCGCGCACCATTGCCGCACAACCAAATGTCGCGTGCATCTACGGCAACATCAAAGAGCGCGTCTACATCACGTTCGAGGGTCGAGCCCGCTTCGCTGCCGATCCGGCCGAACGCGACCGTGTGTACACCGAGATGCATCCGATCGAACAGAAGTTCGATGCCGAACGCAAGGGTGTCGCCATCGTCATCGATCTCGATCGTGTGACGATTCTATCGGCGGCAACCGGACGACTGGTACTCGAGTAGCGACTTCGCGTGCGGCTCGACCACACCTTGGCGTTCATGGTTGCCATGCCGAATCTGCTCGGCCTGTATCTGGCGCCTGGCATCAAGCGGGAGCTCGCCCGGTATGAAACTGATTTTGTTCGCCGCCGCGCTGGCAGCTAGCCAACCCGCGGATCGCATCTTCATTGGTGCGCACATCGTCACGATGGACGCCTCGCGCCCATCCGCGGTCGCTGTCGTCGGCGAACGTATCGTTTGGAGCGGCGACGCGACCGCGGCCGAACCGTGGATTGGCGCGAACACCACGGTGACCCAGCTGGGCCACCATGCGCTGTTGCCCGGCTTCATCGATGCACATGGCCATCTGTCGTTCCTGGCACAAGCGGTGGACATGGCGAACGTATCGTCGCCACCAGTGGGGCCGGCGCGGACCATCGCGGACGTACAACGCGTGCTGCGCGAGTACATCGCGTCGCGGGACATACCGAGGGGCGCTTGGGTGATCGGTATGGGCTACGACGACTCGTTGCTCGAGGAACAGCGTCACCCGGAGCGGACGGATCTCGATGCAGTGACTACTGACCACCCCGTGGTGCTGTTACACGTCTCAGGCCACTTGATGACCGCCAACTCGATTGCGCTGGCACGCGCTGGCATCGGCGCCGAGACACCTGATCCCGCTGGCGGTCATGTTCGGCGCGAAGCCGGATCGAACCAGCCGAGCGGTGTGCTCGAAGAAACGGCCACCTTCCCGCTGCGCGGCATCGTGCAGGCGCAAGCGCAGGATCCGCAAGACACCGTTCCGCGCGCCCTCGACGTGTATGCGCGCTATGGCATTACGACCGTGCAAGACGGCGCGACTTCGATCGAACAGCTGGCCAAGTACGAAATCCTGGATGCGCAAGGCCGACTCGATCTCGACGTTGTCGTCTATCCGCTCGCCATGGCACCCGAGGTGGCGCTACCCGATCGCAGACGTTTCGATCACTACGGGCGGCGGCTGAAGATCGGTGGAGTCAAGTTGCTGCTGGATGGCTCACCACAGGGCAAGACCGCGTATCTGAGCGAGCCATATTTCGTGCCGCCGCCGGGTG
>QJXZ01000133.1 GCA_003248125.1 Gammaproteobacteria bacterium
TTGGCGACTTCGCCGGCCGGCGAGATGTCGAGGTAACTGAAGTCGGGCTTTTCCCCTGGCCGCGCTGGGGCATGGGGGATGTGGAGTCGCGACCGACCGACCATAACACCGCCTTGCAGAAATTCGGGACAGTTTACCTATTTCCCCTTGGGGAGCGCTTGGCCGAGCACAAGCGCCTTGGCGGACATAGGTAAACTGTCCCGAATTTCTAGTGCGCCACGGCGCGACGGACCACGTCCGGGTAGCCGGCCGACAGGCAATTGAAGCCGTCGTAGTAGCCGCGTGCCTTCAGGAGTTCGTGCATCGACTTCAGCCGATACAGGGGCACGCTCGCGAGTAAGTGGTGCTCGAGGTGGTAGTTGACGCGGTTGGGACCAATCAACAACCGCTCCCACCAGGACAGCAGGGTGGTGCTCGTGTTCTCGCGCGCATCGCTCGATAGCCGGTCGGTGGCGACACCGTGTTCGCCCATGAAGCGTAGGCGCGTGACCGCGGGATAGATGAAGATGTAGCCCGCCCACCACAGCAGGTATGCCCAGGGCGCGCCGACGGCGGTGAGAATCGTGAGCATCCCGATGTGCGTGACGAAGAACGGCGCATTACGACGCGGTCGCATCCTACGAATTTGCCGCCAGGTGTCGCGCAGGCCGGTGCGACCGGTGAGGTCGCGGGTGAATTTGCGGATCACGCTCTCTTTCGGTGCCGGATAGGTCAGCGCGAGCTGCAGGTCGGGGTCGTCCTTCGTACCCGCGAAACGGTGGTGCTTCAGGTGATAGTCGCGGTAACGGTAGAGGTTGGTGTTGACGGGCCCGCCGCACAGCCAGTTACCAATCACTTCGTTGACCCGGCGCTTCGCGAAGAATACCGAGTGTGCGCAGTCGTGATTGAGCACCTCGAGTCCCAGCTGCCGCGCGCCGAGCACCACGATGGCAGCGATGATTGTGAGCGGGTTCGGCCACGCGATGGCAAGCGCAAAAGCGCCCGCCATGATCAAGTAATTCAGTGTCAAAATGCCGGCGGCACGCCAGTTGGACCGCGCGGTGAGCGCGGCCAGCTCGTCACGGGTGAGAACGTCGTTGATCGTCATGAAAACAATTATTACTCCGTATTCCCAATTCAGTCAACCAATGTTACAAATAGGTTTTTGGCCGGTCGAGTACGAGGAAATTCGATGAAGAGCTTCGAAGGGCGGATTGCGGTGGTCACCGGGGGTGGCACGGGAATGGGGCGCGAGCTGGTGCGCGCGCTGGCGGCGGCGGGGGCGCACGTGTCGATGTGCGATGTCTCGGCCGAAAACATGGCAGAGACCCAAAGGCTGGCCAAGGCCGGCATCCAGGGTGATGTGCGAATCACGACCCACGTCTGCGACGTCTCGGACGAGAGCGCGGTGAACGCGTTTCGCGACGAGGTGGTGGCAGCCCACGATGCCAAGCACGTCAACTTGCTGTTCAACAATGCCGGCATCGGCGGTGGCGGCAGTTTCGTGGCCGGCGATCGTAGCGAGTGGGAGCGCACCTTCGGTGTCGACTGGTTTGGTGTGTACTATTGCGCGCGCGCCTTCATGCCGTTGTTAGTGGCCAGCGACGAGGGTTACATCGTCAACACCAGCAGCGTGAACGGATTTTGGGCCAGCATCGGTCCCGGCATCCCGCACACGTCCTATAGCGCCGCCAAGTTCGCGGTAAAGGGCTTCACCGAGGCGCTGATCAACGATCTGCGCGAGAACGCACCGCACGTGAAGGCCGCGGTGGTGATGCCGGGTCACATTGGCACGTCGATTGCGATCAACACCGGTAAGGTACTCGGCCACCACGATCCCATGGAAATGACGGCCGAAGAAGTCGCGCAATCGCGCGAGTTCATGAAGCGTCGCGGCTTCCCTGTCGACAACGTGCCGGACGACTTCATTCGGGCCGCCATCAAGCAGCGCGGCATCGACTTTCGCGACAAGGCGCCCACCACGGCGGCTCAAGCGGCAGAGATCATTCTCGACGGCGTGCGCAACGACAGGTGGCGCATCCTGGTGGGCGAAGATGCCAAAGTGCTCGATCGCATGGTGCGTGAAGCACCGGAGCTCGCCTATGAACCGGATTTCATGACGCGTTTGCAAGCGGCCGGACACATGAAACTCGCCGAATGAGTGCATGGGATCATCCCGACCCTTTCGTCATCGAATTGGTGGCGACGGCCGACGACGTCGACTCCTATGGCCACGTCAACAATGCCGTGTACTTGAAATGGCTCGAGCGTTGCGCTTGGGCGCACTCGGAGTCGGTTGGTGTGCCGGAGGCACGATGTATCGAGATGCGGCGCGGCATGGCGGTGCGGAGCGCGCGGCTAGACTACCTAGCACCGGCAAATGCCGGCGATGTCGTGTCGGTAGGCAACTGGATCATCGCCTGCGACGGCCGATTGCGCGCGTCGAGGCGCTTTCAAGTCGTCGCGCGCGCGAGCGGTGCCACGTTACTGCGCGCTGAGATCGATTATGTGTGTCTCAATCTCGATAACGGCCGTCCGGTGCGCATGCCGGACGTATTCGTCGAACGCTACACGGTGATGACGGATACGCCGTGAGCTTGACTGCACCCGACCTCATTCTGTCGCTCGCCGATTCGGAGGCGAGCCCGGACTTGAGTGTCGCCCACTTGATAGCTGCTGGTGAGCTGTTCGGCATCGACTCGCGCGCAATTCGCGTCGCACTGACACGGCTCACCAAGCGAGGCGTGCTCGAGCAGCTCGAGCGTGGCCGCTACGGGCTCGGACCGCGTGGCGGTGGCTTGCACGCTACGGTGCGCGGTTGGGAATCCGTCGAACGGACCGTGAAGTCCTGGGCGGGTGCTTGGCTCGCGGTGCCGACCGGACATCTCAAGCGGAGCGACAAGACGGCGCTGCGCGCACGGGAACGCGCTCTCAAGCTGAAGGGATTCGCGGAGCTGGAAACCGGATTCTGGCTGCGCGCCGACAACCTCGTGGCATCGCTCGATGACGTCCATTCGCAGCTCCAATCGCTCGGCTTCGATGACGGAGCATTCGTACTGCGGGTCGACGAAATCGTGCCGAATCCAGCGCCAAAGCTCGCATCCTTGTGGCATCGC
>QJXZ01000191.1 GCA_003248125.1 Gammaproteobacteria bacterium
GAAGCGCAGCCGCCGCCTCCTGATGCGCCACGCCTAACACCCGCCAACGTACCGATCGGTCGCGATCTACGCGCCCGTTCGGTGTCCGTCTCGCGGGCCGAATCGGAGGCCTTCTGCCTCGACAAGTTGGCGGAAGGTGATCCGCCGTTCAGCGGTCCGCGCGCACGGTTGCACCCGGCATGGCTAGCGAGCCAGCCGATCTTTCTCCTGCATCATTCGTTCCGCTACGGACCGGCCATTCACACGGCGAGCCGCATTCAGCAGTTGGCACCGGCATTCGCCGATCAGACGATTACCGTGGCGGGCCGTTGCGTCGATGCGTTCGAGCGCAACGGCAATCACTACATCGTCAACGATGTCTTGATGCTCGATTCGGTGCGCACGCCGATCGCGCACATACGCCACACGGCTATCTATCAAATGAAGGAAAGAGCCACAAAATGAGGGAAGCACGCAAATGAAATACACGAACTTGGGCCGTACCGGCCTTTCCGTTTCACGTCTCTGCCTCGGCATGATGACCTATGGGTCTTCGAAATGGCGCGATTGGGTGCTCGAGTACGATCAAGCCAAACCTTTCGTTGCCAAGGCGCTCGAAGCGGGCATCAATTTCTTCGACACCGCCGACGTCTATTCGAATGGCGCTTCCGAAGAAGTGCTCGGCCGCGCGTTGAACGATCTCGGCGTCGATCGGCACGACGTCGTCATTGCTACCAAATGCAATGGCGGCACGCACAACCGCAAGCGCAACCGGTGGGGTTTGTCGGCGAAGAACGTGCTCGAGTCGTGCGATGCATCGCTCTCCCGCCTCGGTACCGATTTCATCGATCTCTATCAGATACATCGGTTCGATCCCAACACGCCGATCGAAGAGACCATCGATGCGCTCGATTCCTTGGTGCGTGCGGGCAAGGTGCGCTACTTGGGTGCATCGAGCATGTTTGCCTGGCAGATGGCGAAATACCTCTTCACGCAAGATGCACGCGGCTGCACACGGTTCGTGACCATGCAGAACCACTACAACTTGCTGTATCGCGAGGAAGAGCGCGAAATGAACCCGCTGTGCATCGACCAGGGTGTGGGCCTCATTCCCTGGAGTCCGCTCGCCCGCGGCTATCTCGCACGCACTAAGGACACGCTCAAGGACACCACGCGCGGCAAGTCCGACGAATTCACCACGATGCTGTACCGGCGTGACGCCGACGTCGACATCGTCGGGCGCAACGCGGAAGTGGCCGCCAATCTGGGCGTCAAGCCTGCGCAAACCGCCCTCGCCTGGCTGCTGTCGAGGCCCGGCGTGGTGGCACCGATCATCGGAGCGTCGAAACTACCGCAGCTCGAAGAGGCGCTCGGCGCTGTGGACGTCTCGCTATCGGAAGACGACGTGAAGGCCTTGGAGGAGTTGTATCAGCCGCATCGTGTGGCGGGTCACAGCTGACATGGCCGACGCGCTGGCGAGTTACGAACGATTCGATTTCGACGATGGCCGTTGGACATTCCCGGTCTTTCGACGCGGCGCCGGGCCGGCTGTGATCGTGATTCACGAAATGCCGGGATTGCATCCGCAAGTAGTTCGCTTTGCCGACCGCGTGGCGGCGGCCGGTATGACCGTGTTCTTACCCAGCTTGTTCGGCGTACCGGGCAAACCGGTGTCGAATGGTTACGCGCTCGGCACCATGCTGAAGACCATATGCGTGCGTCGCGAGTTCGCGGTATGGGCGACCGACCGTTCGAGCCCCGTGGTCGATTGGTTGCGGGCGCTGGCGCGCAAGGCACATGCAGAGTGCGGCGGCCGTGGCGTCGGTGCGGTCGGTATGTGCTTCACCGGCAACTTCGCGCTCGCCATGATGACCGAACCCGCGGTCGTCGCACCGGTGTTGTCGCAGCCGTCGCTGCCCATGCCGTTCGGCGTCGGTGCCGCCAAGCGTCGGGCGGCCATCGGCGCTTCACCGGCGGAGATCGCGTGCGCGAAGGGTCGTTTCCACGACGAGCGGCTGAAGATGATCGGCCTGCGTTTCCATGGTGACGGCTTCACACCCGACGAGCGATTCGCAACCTACAAGCGCACATTCGGCGACAGCTTCGAAGCGATCGAGATCGATCCGAAGGATGCGCTTCAAGGCACCGGCATGTCGCCCCATTCGGTATTGACGGTTCACCTCGTCGATGACGATCCGGATGGGCCGACCAAGCGTGCGGAGCGACGCGTCATCGAATTCTTCAAGACGCAGACCCGAGCGGAGGCTGCGCCTTGAGCGAACGAATCCCGATGTTGTCGGTCGACGAATCCAAGGCACGCGCTGCGGCGGCGGGCTTGAATCCACAGTTCGCGCCGCTGTCGGTGTTTCGCATCCTGCTCAAGCATCCGCAGCTCGCGAAAGAAGTGGCGGGTACGCTCGGCACGCTGCTGTTCACCGGCAACGTGCTGGATGCGCGCCTGCGTGAGCTCCTCATCATGCGCATCGGCTGGGTGACCGGCTCTGTATACGAATGGACGCAGCATTGGCGAGTGGCGCGAGGTCTCGACATCCCGGAAGCCGACATCCTGGCGGTGCGCGATTGGCGCAATGCGAAGACGCTTTCGGCGGCGGATCGCGCCGTGCTCGCCGCCACCGACGAGACCCTCGAGCGAGGCGCAATTTCCGATGCCACTTGGGCCGACTGCTGCAAGCATCTCGCCACCGATGAGGAACGTATCGAGCTGGTCGTTGCGATCGGCAACTGGAGTCTCTTCTCACAGCTCTTGAAGAGCCTGGCGGTGCCCCTCGAGGAAGGCATTGCGCCATGGCCGCCGGATGGTCGCGTGCCGTGAAGCGGCTCTGCGTCTTCTGCGACGGCACTTGGAACTCGCCCGATCAGAACGACGACGGCAAAACCGTTGCCACCAACGTGGTCAAGCTTGCCGAGCTGGTGCGAAACACGGATGACCACGGCACGGTACAGCGTGTGTTTTACGATCCCGGCATCGGCACCGCGGGCAGCTGGCTGAGGCGCGTGTTCGACGGTGCCACCGGTACCGGCATGTCGGCCAATATCAAGGAGGCGTATCGCAATTTGATCGGTTGCTATGCGCCGGGCGACGAACTCTACTTCTTCGGCTTCAGCCGCGGCGCGTTCACCGTGCGTAGTCTCGCCGGCCTCATCCGCAACTCGGGACTATTGCGCGGTGATGCTGCGGATCACGTCGACGCCGCTTACGACTTGTATCGGTCGCGTTCGCCTTCGTCGCATCCTCGGGCGAGGGAATCGGTGCTGTTCCGGCGTACCTACGCGGTGGAACCCGTGACGCCGGTTCATTTCATCGGTGTCTGGGACACAGTGGGTGCACTCGGCAACCCGGTGCGCGTCAATGCCTATCTCGGTTACTTCGGTCGCCGTAACGAATTCCACGACACACAACTCTCTTCCACCGTGCGGCACGCCTATCACGCCCTCGCCATCGACGAGACCCGCAGACACTTTGCCGCCACACTCTGGCATCAGCCGCAGGCGGTACTCGGGCAGACGGTAGAACAAGTCTGGTTCGCCGGCGTGCACTCCAACGTTGGCGGCGGCTATGCCGCGACCGGGCTCTCCGACCTTGCGCTCGCATGGATGCATGACCGGGCACGGCGAGCCGGCCTTGCACTCGACGATGTCGGTGTGACGGGCGATGCGATGGAAGCGCCGCGGGCGTCGCGCACTCACCTGTACCGATTGATTCCCCCTTACCACCGCGACATCAAGAAATGGGATGCGCGCGGCGAGACGGCGGAAGGTGTGCACGTGAGTGTCGTGACGAAGTACCGCGCGCAGAGTGACTACCGGCCGCCCAACCTCGTCGACTACTTCGCGAGCCGGCACAGTGAGGGCGCCGTCGTCGACTGATGCGGTTGCGGACGACATGGGCCGTGCGTTAGCGTGGTTCGAGCGCGCAGGAGGAACTCGTCGCCTTGCTGATCCGAAAAATCGTGGTGCTGAATCCGAAAGGCGGTTCCGGCAAAACCACGATCGCGACCAACTTGGCAGCCTATTTCGTCGCCCACGGACACAGGTCGGGTCTGATCGATATCGACCCGCAGGGGTCGAGCATGCGCTGGGCGGGCAAGCGCAAGGATCGCGACCTGCCGCCGATCCACGCGGTCACTTCGTTCGACGTGCCGAAGAACGTGACGCGCACCTTCGCGATGCGCATGCCGCCCGACGTAGACCGCATCATTACCGATACGCCAGCTGCGATGCCGCGCCACGAGCTCGTCAACCGCACGCAGGGTGCCGACAAGATCATCGTGCCGGTGTTGCCTTCCGACATCGACATCCACGCGGCCGCGCGTTGCATCGGCGACTTGCTGGTGGCGGCTCGCATCCCGCGCGGCGAGAACCGCCTCGCGGTGGTGGCGAATCGCGTCAAGCGCAACACAAAAATGTATCACTCGCTGATGCGGTTTCTCGATTCACTCGGCATTCCCGTCGTCGCGGCCCTGCGTGACTCGCAGAACTACATCCGCTCGGCGGAACAAGGTTTGGGTGTGCACGAGATGCGGCCGCCGTCGGTGGCGCGCGCCGACGTCGCCCAGTGGCACACCCTCATCGACTGGATCGAGCACGATACGTTGCCGCGCCCGGGCTCGGTGTGGCAGGACCCCGAAACCGTCGGCGATCAGGACGACGAGCCGACGATGCCGCAGCCGCCCGCCGACGAAGTCGCGAACTGGAGTTGAAACGATGCGAAGCGTGAGCGGACGACGCGGCAGTGCACTGGCCGGCGTGGGTCAGTCGTTCTGATCCGGCGGCAACGAGGGTTCGATGACCGCGTGTCCGAACGGCCGTTCAGCGGGGTTCGGTGGCTTCGCGGTGGTGATGTCGCTCATCTCGTGCTGGTATTGGCCGGCGTCGCGCTCGGCGTCGACACGCGACGCGAACGGGCCGCGATTGCCCTCGCGGGTCTGATAGAACCACTCGCCGTTGACGCAGAACATGCGCTGCTTCGAGCGGTAGTACAGCTTGTCGGACGCATCGACCTTGCGCATCGGCCGAGTCTGCCACGATTGGGGGGCGTTCGACTGTTAGGCTAACGTTCGGCTCATGTCATGAGCGCGCCGTAAACGAGCGCGACGGCCATCACCGACATCAGTAGGAACGTGCCTTGCGCACCGATTAGGCGCGGGTAATTGGCCCCTTCCCGGGTGCCGAGGCCGTAGGCGTGCAACAGCCGGCAGGCCAGCAAGGCGGCGCCGAACGTATGAATGATCGCCGCCGTGGTACCCATCAGCTCGAGGGCGAGCAGCATCACCAGCGCAAGCGGCACGTTCTCGACGAAGTTGGCTTGCACGCGCAGCATCGCCGCAGGTTGCCAGGTGGGCAGCTTGGCGGCGCGAAGACGGGCGAACAGCACGCCGTTGGCGAGGGTGACGCTCAGCAATCCAAAGAGCCCGGCGTACAGGGCGGTGACGGGGATGCTCACCTCGCCAAGCCCCACGCCGCGAGCGCGAGACCGCCGATGGCAAGCACGAAACCGATCAGCCGATACTGCTCGATCCAGAAGCGTTGAAAGGCGAGCGAAGGGTCACTGCCAGCCGCCACGGCTCGATTCTTACGCAACGAATGCGGCCAGCCGCCGACGATGAGAATTTGCAGGCCATGCCACGCGGCCCCGAGGCCCGCTAGCGCGAGCCAGCGGGCCGCGTCGAGTTCCGCCATACGCTACTTTAGTAGCGCACGCGGAACTGGATCATGTACTCGGCGCCGAGCGTGGTGGTGACCACCTGGTCTTGGTCGTTGGGGCCGGCAGCGCCGTTGCACACACCCGATCCGTCGCCTGCTCCGAGGGGCGGCGGCAGGTTGTTGGGGTTCGCTTGGAAGCATGCGCCTGGTCGCGGTCCGGCACCTTGCGCGATGATGTTGTCGCCTAAGTTGCGGCCGATGAACGAGATTTGATAGCGCTCGTCCTCGGTGTAGATGCTGAGAGCCGCATCCGTGATCCAGAAACTGCTCTGCTTGAACGGGTCTAGGGTCGCGGAATACGAGTAACCGTCGTTGTAACGCGCGTCCAAAGACGCGTTGAACCGCAGCCCAGAGCCCAGCGGGATGTCGTAGCTTGCGCCCAAAATCCCGGCGATCGGCGTACTACCTGGGCCATCCTGTCCTTTTAGATTTTCGCCATAGGCATTGATGAATTCGTCCGTGAACTCGGTGTCCGTGAACGCGATAGCCGCCTTCAACGAGAGACCTTCGATGCTCGTCAAATAGGTTGCGTCGAACTCGGCCCCTTGGGTCGTGAGTTCGGAGGCATTGAACGTCTCGAATTGGATGATGTTCGAGTTGAACAACTGCACCTGCAAGTCGGAGTACTCGTAGTAGAAGGCCGTGGCGTTGAACCGCAGCGCACCGTCGGCGAGCAACGACTTCATGCCCACCTCGAAGCCCTCCGCTTCCTCGGATTTGTAGATGAGGAAATTCGGGAAGTCGGGATTCTGCGCTGGGTCGAGTGAGTTCGTTGGCAGCGCGCTGTTGTCGATGCCGCCCGATTTGAACCCTTGCCGGTAGGAGGCGAACAGGCTGACGTTGTCGTTCGCGTGCCAGTTGATGGATACCTCGGGGGAGACGTTGTCGTCGTCGAACTCCAGGCCCGGCACCACAGAGGGTGCGCTGAAGCCGAACGAGGGCGCCGCGAAGTGGAGATAGGGAATCGTGATGTAGCCATCCTTCTCTTCGTCCGTGTAACGGGCCCCGATAGTCAGCTCCACGTTCTCGGTGAGATCCCAGTACCCGGCGAGGAACAGTGAAAGTACTTGGGTATCGAGGTAATGGTTCTTGTTGTAGTCATAGCCGTTGCCCGTCGTCTGGTCTGGCCCCGCGAGCAGGGCCAAATTGAAAGCGTATTGATAAGCGTTGAAGATCTGTTCGACATCCTGGTAGTAAACACCGGCGAGGAAGTTGAAGGGGCTGTCGAAGTCGCTTGCCAGGCGAAATTCCTGGGAATACGCCTCGTAGACGTTGCGGTGCAGACCGCCGAACACCCCCGCGCTGTAGTCGTAGATGTCGAGTTCCTTGTGCTCGAGATCGACGTACGAGGATACCGACGTCAGTGCCAGCTGGTCGTTCAAGTCGTAGTCGATCTGCAGCGAGTAAAAGTCCGTGTCCTGGTGGAGAAACGGCACGCCGCTCTCGCCACCATACGGCAGCCCGGTACGGAGAACCGGATTTAGGTCGGCAATGGACGTGTTGCCGTTCAGTACACAGTCGTCGACGCCTTCATACAAGGCGAACGTGAGCACCGTCAAAGGCACCGCGCTTGGTTGCACGTGACCTTCGGGACAAATCTCTTCGGTGCGGCCGTTGGCGCCGTCGTTGTCGTACTCGGAACGCGAGTATTTGAAGCGCGCTTTCAGCGAATCCATCGGTTCCCATACGAGTGTGAGGCGGGCGTTGAGCGCTTCCTCACCGCGGTAGGGATGGGCAACGGGGTCGGGGTTGTTGTTCGCGAGATTCAAGAACAGCTCATCGGACGTGGTTCGGCCAATGGCGAACCGTGCGCCGAACGTCTCCGTGATGGGGCCGGAGATCACGCCTTCCCAAAACGTTTGGTCATACTCGGGCTCGTAGGCGGCCATGCCCTCGAGTTCGAACTCATCCCCAGGATCCTTGGTCGTGATTGAGACCACACCTGCCGTGGCGCTCTTTCCAAAGTAGAGGCTTTGGGGTCCCTTCAACACTTCGATCTGTCCCATGTCCATGTAGGCGTTGTGGATGAAGCGGCCGACGTTGACCACCACACCGTCGATGTTGATGGCCACGGACTGATCGAACGCCGCGCTGATCGAGCTCGAGCCGATGCCGCGCAAGATCAAGTTGGAGCCGTTGCCCGATCCGCCATGGAAGATGCTGAAGTTCGGGATCATCTTCGAGGCTTCGGTGAGCGTGGTGATGTTGTAGCGATCGAGCTCGGCCTCGGTGACGACGGCGATGGTGACCGGCACGTCCTGCAACGATTCTTCCCGTTGCCGTGCGGTGACGACGATTTCCTCGACGGCAGCGCCTTCCTCGGCGGCCAGCGACACCACGGGACACGCAATCACGGTTGCGAGCGCAACGGCACCCGCGCGAGCGAACGATGACTTCGACATGGATTCCCCTCCTTGTGGGCACCAAGCACTCTCCTGCTCGGCGCGACCGAATGTAGAACAGGTTCCAGAGAGCGTCAAACGCACCTAATGTGACCTAATGTGGTTGCCTCTCGAATTCGACAGGCAGGCCGGAGATTTGCAGGTGCTATGCTCGCGCGACGGAGGTGCCCACCATGAGCCGACTGAAGAAACTCGATCCCGACGCGTGGGACCCCGAGCTGCGCGTGCTCACGCGCGCCGACGAAGCAACACCGCTCGAGCAGGGATTGATGCGCTTCTTTGCGCACCGCCCGTCGCTTGCCAAGGGCATGATGGGGTTCGCTGGCGCGCTCAAGATGCACCGCAGCTTGTCCGATCGTCTGGTCGAGCTGGTGCGGCTGCGCATCGCATTTCACAACCAATGCCGTAGTTGCATGGCGATTCGTTATCGCGATGCGGTGGCGGACGGTGTCGACGAAGACTTGGTCTGCTCGCTGGAACGACCCGCGGAGGCAGCGGATCTCACTGACGCCGAGCGTACGGCGATCGACTTCGCCGACCGCTTTGCGACTGACCATCTCGGCATCGACGACCGCATGTTCGAGAAGCTGCGTGAGCATTTCACCGAGCCTGAGATCGTCGAGCTGGGCATGACCGTTGCGTTCTTCGTCGGCTTCGGCCGGCTAGCAGCGACCTTCGACATGGTCGAAGAGCTGCCGGATGCGTTCAAGGACCATTCGCGAAGACTGTCGCCTTGGGGAGAAGAGTCGATCGTCGTGCGATGAGTGCGAAGACACCGAACCACGCGCTGAGCGCGATGCGTTGTCCGGCCTCGCTCGCCGACGTCGATCTGTTCGGTGCCGGTGCGCAGGAACATTGGTACGAGGCGTACTCCATATTGCATCGCGAAGCGCCCGTATTGCGTCTGCCAGGCGAGGGCGCAACGCCCGGTACGGACGGGTTCATTCTCTCGAAGTACGAAGACATCGCCATGGTTGTGCGCGACCCGGTTCGCTTCCCGCCGACGCTCACGCTGGCCGTCGAGCAGATCAAGGCGAGCGGTGTGCCGGTCGAGGCGCACAAGCACGTCAACGCCATGCTCGCATCGATGGTGAGCCTGCGGCCGAACAACGAGCTGTATCGAACGCATCGCCAGGAGCTGACCGATCCGTGGGTGGGTCCGGGGGCCGTGCGTCACATCGAGATGATTACCCGCTGCGTCGATGAGTTGATCGATCAGTGGATCGATCGTGGCGAGGTCGAGTTCATACACGAGTTTGCGCGACCACTGCCGCAGATGGTGATGGCCAACGTGCTTGGCTTTCCGCTGGAGGACATACCCAGGCTCGAGAGATGGGGTACCGCGCAGGTGGCGGCGTTCGTCTATGGCAAGACGCATCGCAACTTACTGACCCAAGCGGAAATTGCCGAACAATTCGAGATTCTCGATGGCTTCAAGGAGTACGTGCACGAAAAGGTGCTCGAGAAGCGTCGTGATCCAAAGGACGACATGATCAGCTTTCTGACCCAGGTCACCTACGAGGCGTTGGGGCGCAAGCTCACCGACCTCGAGGTGAATGGTGTGGTCTACGCCATGATCATCGGCGGGCTAGAGACCACGCAGTACGCGCTCGAGGAACAAGCGCAGCTCTTGTGTGAGAACCCTGCGACGTTCGACGAGTTGAAGCGCGACCGCGACAAGATTCGTGGCTTCACGGAGGAAGCGATGCGGCTGCGCTCGCCGACGCAAGGGCTATCGACGCGCATCACCAGCCAAGACGAAGTGTTCCAAGGCGTGAACGTGCCAGAAGGATCGCTACTGCATCTGCGCTTTGGCGCCGGCAACGTCGACCCCGAAGAGTGGCAATGCCCGTTCGATCTCGACATCGAGCGCAAGGCCGTGACGCGACACCTTGCGTTCTCGCAGGGACCCCGCG
>QJXZ01000155.1 GCA_003248125.1 Gammaproteobacteria bacterium
CGCGGGTGAGCAGATGGTGCAGGATCTGCGGCCGGCCGATATCGGAGATCGCGACGATCTCGAATGCATCGTCGGCGGCGGCGAGCTGGTAGATCTGGCGGCCGATGCGGCCAAAGCCCATTAGCCCGATGCGGATGGGACTACTGGCCATGGCGCGCTAGCCGATTTCGATCATTTCGAAATCCGACTTCGGTGTGCCGCAATCTGGGCACAGCCAATCCTCCGGCACGGCTTCCCATTTGGTGCCGGGCGCAATGCCGTCGTCGGGCCACCCTTCCGCTTCGTCGTAGATGAAGCCACAGGTCATGCACTGCCATTTCTTCATGGAGTCGTGCTGGTCAGTCCCTCATATGTTCCAGCATTGGCGAGACTGCGCAACGCGTCAACCATGCGGTTGACACCCCCGCGGGCCATCGGGAGAATCCGCGCCCCGACCAGTCTGCGGGATTGCGCCGATCGAGGTCCGACCCGTAAGCAGCGCCGGCAAGGATGCCAGGTACAATGCTCATCGAAGGCTACGTAGCTCAGCTGGTTAGAGCACAGGATTCATAATCCTGGGGTCGGCGGTTCGATCCCGCCCGTAGCTACCACTCCTACGTGACTCAGCGATGCTCAGAAACGAGCCGGCTCCAAATCCCCGCCGTGCTTCCAATCAGGCGTTCGAGCCTCCAGCGTCAGACGCGTCCCACGGCATAGCAGCGGTAATCCAGTGCGTGATCCTCTCCTCTTGATCATTCCGGTGCAGATGCCGCGGCGGTTGCGCGAACGTCGAATAGGGGCGGCAGCGAAGCACAACACGATCTTCCTCTTTGGCCATTGCCTCAACGGCTGGACGCGCCTCCTTGGGAAGCGTTTGCCCTGACATTCGCGCGGCGACCGCCATCATTACGTCCACGACGAGTTGCGGATTGGCATCGACGCGCGCGTCGCAATAGACCTGCAAATACGAAAACGGCCATCGTTCGTCCAGAACACAGATGCTCACTTTTCCGATGCGTGCAACCGCGTTCGCTTTGGCCCGACCCCGCATAGTCGAGATCAACAATTCGTCGTTGTCGCAGGGAATGTAGTAGACAATCGACATCGAGGGGCCATCCGCCCGCCTTCCGTAGCCGAACACGCACGTTCGGTGCGTACGCACGAATTGCCTCCGTTCGGAGGGAAGCATGTCGCGATCAGTGGGCGCAACGAACGGCTCCGAGGCTAACGGCAAGAGCTCCATGGTGATAGTATCTCGACCTTAATTATCACTTGATAATATGTGATCTTGTTCGAATGAAGCAACCGAAGGCGAGAGCGCGCCGCACGCGTGAGGACATTCGTGAACGTCTGCTGGAGGCTGCACTCCTGGAGTTTGGCGC
This sequence comes from Gammaproteobacteria bacterium, assembly GCA_003248125.1. Classification (GTDB taxonomy): domain Bacteria; phylum Pseudomonadota; class Gammaproteobacteria; order Pseudomonadales; family Azotimanducaceae; genus SZUA-521. The sequence goes on from QJXZ01000155.1 coordinate 1,362, forward strand.
GAAGGGATTCCAGGGAGCCTCAACCCGCGCGATCGCGAAGCGAGTCGGTGCACACCAGCCGCAGATCAACTACCACTTCGACTCGAAGGAGTCGCTTTGGATCGCCGCGGTCGACCATCTCTTTGCCCACCTCACGCGAGCGATGCAGGGGCTCGAACTCCTGCAGAAGCTCGACACATCGTCCGGGGTGAACGAGCTCGCGTTTGCGTTCGCTGATATGATTCGACGGTTTGTGCGCTTCGCTGCAGAACATCCCCAGCTAAACCAGATCATGGTGCACGAAGCGACCTCAGAGAGCGGCCGGCTTGCATGGATGACCGAGCGGCACGTTAGGCCGCTGTACGATAGAGTTCGACCGCTATGGCGCCGGCTTCGCAAAGCTGGGATAGCAGCGCCGATCGATGATCGGCTCCTCCACTACGTACTCGTTGGGGCCGCATCAACGATATACGTGAACGCGCCCGAAGCGCGGCTCCTGACGGGTATCGAGCCCACCACCACTCGATGGGTGAAAATCCACGCCGAAGGGCTCGTTTCAACACTGCTGCCAAATCTACCTAGAGAGACCAAGTGAGCGGCAGGCTCCAGCAGGCGTGCCGCCAGCCTTAGCAGCTCACATCGGCGCGCAAACTTCCTGCGAAGTGGGGATTTTGTGGGGATTAGTCCTGCATCGCGCTGCATTGTTGGGCCTTGATGCGCAACGGGCGTCCGGTACTTGAATTTACTGACCTAACAATCCCACGATGGGGACTGAAAATCCGCGTGTCGGCCGGCAACCGCCGTCGATTCTGCCCCTGGCCACCACAGTGTTTACGCAACTCCGCTGGACTTCAGTCCATCCGACACGAGTGCTGACGGTGCCCGAATCCGCAGCTCTGTGGCGCCCGCCACTTCCGAATCCGGTCGCTTTGATTGGTCGGTCGTCGTGCCCAATGGGTCCTACTATCGGGCGCGCTAGGAAGCGCCAAGAAATCCCACCCAATCTGCAGAAGTTACCGACTTTTGGTGCAAATCCCTGTTTGCGCTGGTGTCGCAGCGCCATATTGTCGATACTCCAAAGAGGGAGAGGGTGAATCGCAAGATGTGTCTCGGCGTCGATCCGGCGAGCAGTTTCGCCTGCCGACCGGTCGCGCCCTTTCGCAACTGTTGTACGCTCGTTTGACTTCTTCCCAACTGGGATACAACGCGCTTGCGCAACTTTGGGAGACGATTTTGAAAACATTCAACTTGTCAGTGTCGAAGCTTGCTCACCTGCTGCTCCCGCTCGTGGGATTGGTGGGGCTGACCGCCAACGCAGCCGAAGCGCCGCCACCGCCCGCGACCGTGGAGGCGTATCTGTGTAACTACAATGCGGGTAAGGCTCGCGCCGATCTGAATTCGGCGACCACGTTCTACAAGCAGCAGGCTGCGAAGGCCGGGATTACGATACCGCCGTCGTATCTGTGGACGCGGAATAAAGGCACCTCACAATTTGGCCTCATCTGGTTCACTGCCCACGAAAATCTCGCCGCGTTTGCGGCGTTTGCCGATGCGAGTGCCGCGTCGAGCGAAATGGCCGCGGTGGGCACACGCTATGACAGCGTTGTCACGTGCCAGGCAAATCTTGCAGCTGTGATGCAGGTATCTGCCCGCAATGTCACCCCCGGCGGGCCGACGACCATCAACTCCTACGCGTGCAACTTCCGACCCGGTGCCAGCATGGACTCCATGGGCGACCTACGCGCGCACATCAAGTCGGTCAACGATGCAAGGGGCGACTCGGCACCGATTGGTGTGTATCAGCTGAACCCTGCCACGGCCGGACCCGAGACGCCCGACGTCGTGGTGTTCGCGGTCCACCAGAACATGGCGGCATGGGCAGCGAACGTGGCGTTTTTGAATGGGGATCCGGATGGGCAAGCTCTCGTTCGACACTTCACCGCGATCCTCGACTGCAACATGAGCTTGTGGGACGGGGAGCAGGTCATCACCCCCAGCACCTAGGGCGCAACTTCAGTGGTACAGGATCCCGGCCCGCAAAGCGGGCCGGGATTCGGGTTCTTCGCCCGTACTCTTCGTACGCGGGCGGTGTTGAGGGATCGCAACACGGATCGTTAGGGTTCCTGCGAGCGTATCGATTCGATCGCCGGGCCCCGTGCCGATAGCGGGCGCCGGTGGACACGTTCCGTGACGGTCTGTTTTGTCTCGCTTTCTTCCGTTTGACCACAGATCCCAGGCACCCTTGGCCGCACTCGCGTTTCCAAAATCGACCTATCTACTTAGCGAAATGACGGCACATCAACCACAGTGAGAGCGCAAGTATTGGACGGCTGGATGCAAGATTTCCGATTGGGATCAACTGGTTGAGGTACGAACGCGACCTTGATTCATAATCCTGGGGTCGGCGGTTCGATCCCGCCCGTAGCTACCACTTTTCAGTGAGTTGGCGACACTCCGAAAAGAACCGCTTCCAATGTCGCGCCATTCTTCCAATATGTTCACGCTCAAGGGCTCTTCGAAGCGGCCGAACAGTCGTCGGTTTTGCTCTGTAGACACGCTCGGCAATCGGCGAATCCGAGTGTCCCAGCAGCTCGCGGGCGCGCTCAAGCGTGGCGTCGCTTCCCGACAACGCTCGATGTATACGTGCATCGTTCCGATCGGAAATGGAGAGCAGATCGCTCTCAAGCTTCAGAGGTGAACTATGAATGATACAGACCGGAGTGGCGTCATCAGATTTGCGGATGCACGCGCTCGAATTCCAGATCCCAACGGTAAACGCAGCGCTCCCGGGTTGCATCGCGGCACGCTGGATGTGGTGCTCTCGCTACCCTTACCGCCCAATGAGCAAGAGCCGCATACTCAGGATGAGATCTACGCCATCATTCGTGGTCGAGGGGTGCTCGTTCACGATGGCCGGAGGGACCCGTTTGAATCAGGGGACCTGCTATTCGTGGCCGCCGGAGTCGAACATCACTATGAGGACTTTACGGAAGACCTCGCACTGTGGCGGATGTTCTACGGCCCTGTCGGCGGTGAAGTTCCTTAGCGGCAAACGGCGAGCGAACGCTGCCGCATTCGACACGGCATGATACTTCGCTGCGAAGCACCAGCATCCAAACGAACGAAGTAAGTCGTACGAATACTGGCCTATCACGGCAATGCGATGAAGGATGCCCCGTGTTGGTCGCTTCAATGCTTGCAAGACAAGATTGAAGCTGCACGCTTGGTAGCGATCGCACGCGGATCGGTGTGGGTTTAGAGATGCAGTAAACGTGACCCACTCGATCTTCGTGCGCATGTAAACTGCTGGCTATGGTCCTGCCGACGGGGTATCAGTTCGCGTCTCGCGAAGACATAGAGACCACCTAAATCGCGCACCATTGGCGCCCCGATTGGCGGAGAAGGCACGGGCCCGTTGCGGGCCCGCGCATTTGGTCAAAGCTGACCGGTGATGTCGCGGAACACCCGTATCGCGAGCAGATCGGCGAACGGATACGCTGCATCGGCCTGAGCACGCTTGGCTACGTCCGCGGCAGAATTGGATTCGCCAGCGGCACGGTCCTTGGCCCACTCCGCGAGGTTCGCATAGGGGCGCACCACCGTAAGCACGCTGGCGTCGCCAGCGGCAACCTGCAACACGTTGCCAACGGGTTCACCCGCACCTTTGCGGGCTTCGCGCATCTGTCGAATGAAGTCGACCTGCTTGGCGCGTTTGCCCGGGTGCACACGCATGCTCATCAGCTGAAACACCTGAGCGTTCTCAAGCGGCACTGCACTACCGCCGACCTCGTCGGTGATGTCCACGGAGAGCCGCACTTCCACCGGTTCTGCAAAAGGGAAGCCTGGCAGCTTGGGCACGTTCGCCATCAGGGCCTGGAAATCCTTGTCGGCGGTAATCGCTTCGTTGCGTGCGGCCACGGCCTCCCAGGAATCGTGGATAGATGAGATGACGACGGTGCCGGGACAACCGCCGAAGGTGAGCTCCAGCGCGCGCAGATTTGCCCCGTGCTTGTCGACGATTTTCTTCAGATCGCTCGTCACTCCGAGCCACTGCTGCCGACGGCCCGTCAGAATGCGACTTTCGGTCGCTCGTAGGATAGGCATAGATAGTTCCTCTTGGTTGTCAGATGGGATGCAGGACGCACAGCTGATCGCATCCATGCGCAACACGTCGCACGCCAACCCGAGCAGTGCCGCTCTGGTACCCGCCGCGTTCCCGCTTCGGTGGGAGGGAGACCATAGGCGCTTATGGCGTACCAAGCAAACCAGCGTATGAGAATAACGACGATGTGCTGTTGCCGGTTTCGGACATCCGCTGCGGCCCGACGCCCGGGTCGGCGCTTCGATCCCGCCCGTTGCTACCGCTTTTCAACGAGTTGGCAGCGCTCCGCCAAGACCCGTTTCCAACATCTTTCGATTCTCTTGGTGGCTTTCGTCCCAAGGGTTCGACGAAGCGGCGTTGACTACGTCGATCGCTCCCAAGCATTCATTGACGAAGCGCAGTTGCCATCCTGCTCTGCCATACAATTGCATTCGTTCCTCGTGTAAGGCTTCCAGCCTCGATTTGAAACCAACTGCTGGCCAGCTTTGGAGAGTTCGTGGGTGCGATAGCCGTTGTCGTCACTTTGGTCTATCTAAGCCTTCAGATCCGTCGATCGAACCTGGTCTCACAAACCGTCGCCATACAGCGCTTCGATTCCTGGGATTCCATTAGTGAAGTAGATCGCGATTTCATTGCGGTCATGCGCAAGGGATATACAAAGCGGTGGGCCGAGATCTCAAGGGACGAAAAGGCGGAACTCCATTTCCACTGGGCGGACTACCTAGCCAAGCTGCACACTATGAGCTCTCTGCGCGCACCGACCACGGCGGTCTACGCGGAAGTCTCACTTCACATTGACGCCGAACTGCCGCGCTCCCGTTGCAAGTGTCCTCGTCCCTTCTTCGAAACAGAGACGCGCGTGGTCGTACCTGCTTCCACATGATGCTCGATGAAGCCCCTATCGTTCGCCTCCTCCCAGACCGGAAGCCGAGGACACGACGTGCGCCACGCACCGATCACTTCGTCGTACCGGCGCTCTCCCGGCCCGATCCATTCCAACAGGTCGAGGATCAGCGCATCGACACTTTCCGACATGTCTGGTTCTCGCGCGAAGTGCCGGACGCATCCTACTCCTTCTCGCAAGATCGCGGCGGAGCCACCGCGAGCCGAGTAACAACGGTCTCCAAGCAAACCTGGCGCCATTTCTAGCCCACGCCGCCGTCCTTGATGCGATCCAGTTCGGTTCTGAACTCACCCTCTTGAACGTCTAGGATTCCCAACCGCTCCCATATTGGGATGACTCGCCCGAAAGTCTTCGTCGCGCGACGGTAGGTCGCCGGTGCTAGGAATCCTTTCTGATATTGGTAGTACATATTCTCGAGTCGTTGCAGAACGGCGCCACAATAGAACCTGAACCGAATACGCTCCTCATTGCTGAGCTCTTCGAGCCGGTTTGGATCTGGGGCGCCATCGACGTCCAGTTTCGCGAGTAGCGATGCGAACTCCGCCGACCCAGCAACGAACATGAGTGCGTCCTGAGCCTGATCCGACCGGGCTTGGTGAATCTGTGCGCGTGTCGCGGCAGTATTCTGCCGAATCTGTACCGCAAGGTAGATCAGTGACGCGACCACGGCCGCCGCGCCGACCATTTCCGCGATCGCACCGAATTCAGTCAGAGTCATCACGCTTCTCCGATTACATCTGCTGGCCAACCAGCGATTCAACCAGCATCTTGTCGCGCCAGCGATTCGGTGCAGTACCGATCGAATTCGTCGTTGTCTCGAAACGGAATGCCGAGTGCCTTCCACTTCGTCACCTGGTTGTCGATGAGGCGCTTCACGCGACCCAATGCGAAGGGCCGGGCACCTTCGAGCGACGCCTCGAAGAACATGTGTTGACAATTGTTCCATGCCGTCAGGCTGTGAAAGTAGAAGCGCCCCCGCTCCTCCAGCGTCAGCTCGTTCAGGGCGCGTTCCCAATCCAAACTGTGCACGCCGGCCACGGAGAGGGTGGCGTACTGAACTTCACCAGCGGGCAAGCTGCGAACCAGTTTGTCGAACACGGGCCACAACCAATCCGAATTCATCGCGTTCATGTTGAGTTCACGCAACGAGCCCATCCGCTCCCGGACGTTCTGCAATGCGAACGCCGTCTCGTTCAATGCAATGACCTTGGAGTTCTGCCGGATCTGCAGGCTCAGATAAACGAGCGTGACCACTACAGCCAGTGAACCAGCCGCTTCGGCAACCGCACCGATCGCCTCCCAATTCATCCCCACCCCCATCCGCTAAAGCGCGACACCATAGTGCTCGTAGAAAGCATCAATTGCGACTCGCGTCCTCATGGGCGGCAGAGGGAACAGTTTCCACAGTGCGGTAGTATCGAGCTGCTTCAATCGCGCCGTGAACTCGGCGACTCGCTCGAGGACTATGTGTTCTTCGTGGTCGATGAACTGTCCCCACCAGGAACCCCCGGTAAGCTGGCTTGGCGACTTGTGAACCTTGAGGCACGCGATGTACGCCGGCGGGAACAACCTGCGGTACGCATCGAGGTTGTACAGCCATGAGCCGCCGACGACGCTCTTCGCATCAGCTTCGTACGCGTTCCGTATGAACGCAAACATGTCCTTCAACTCGGCAATTCGCGTCTCGGACCTCGCGCGCCCGAGCGGTCCGACGCCGCCTTCGCGATCGACTGGAATGAAATGGAGGCGAATATCACCCTCGTTCGGCCCATCGAAACCGAAGCATCCGAACCTGTGCTGCACATCGCCCGACCAATCGAGTAATCGTTCTCCGGCATAGATCTTGGTGAAGGAGGTTCGTTCACCGGGCGGCAACTGCTCCAGCTGCCGAACGAATTGCTTCCATTCCAATGATTCACCACCCTCATGTGTGGGCCGGCCGAAGCCGAGCCGTGGGTGCAGGTTCGTGTAGAAAGTCACAGCCGTGCCAAACGGGATGTTGGACTTCTCGGCAACCGTGTCTGCAAATCGAAGCTGAAGCGCGAACCAGTCGTGCAGGCGTTCAATGCGGTCGGCTCGTACTTCGCGGCTCACGATCATCGCCTACTCGAACTCGTCAATCTGATAGTGCCGAGATGCATTCGCAGACACGTCGCCCCAAGCGGAGTTGCGCACCCGCACTTGATGCCGCTCGAACGCTCGTCGGTCGATGAACTCCTCGTACACGTTGAAACGGTTCGGATCGGCCGCATCTGGGTCCACCTCGAACCGCAAGCAACCAACCTCCTGACGCGTGAGGCGAATGTGCTCCGCGAGTGCGCCACGGACCCGATCGAGATCTTCATCTGCTACGGTGATGTAGCCATGCAACCGAATCTTCATCCGGCACGGAGCCTCGCGATGGCATCGTCCAGATTCGCCTTCGCCTGCTGCTCGAATAGCCGACGGAATCTGGCCGTGTCGTAGATCCATGGCCGATCGAGAAACGACTGAAGCACCCGTATGCGTCCGTCTCGATACTGAAGCTCCGGCACCCAATCGAATTCGCGGCGAATGGCTGCATCGTACTCGCGGAACACCGGCGCCGGCTGGCCGAGGATGCCGAGATCGATGTCGACCAGAAGTCGTTGGTCGCCGCTGCCGACCTCGCCATCGTGCTTAGTTGCGAGGATCAGCGATGCTATGCGATCGATCGACTCTATGTTCAGACCTTTCCCCGCGAGGAACCGTCTTGCCCAAGCTGCACTCTCGTCTTCGTTGTCACTGCGGTGTGTGTCGTAGATCGCGTCGTGAAACCAAAGCGCAATCGCCACCTCGTGAACGCGCTCCGCGAGATCGCCATGCAGGGTCAACGCCTCGAGACAGGCGTCGATATGTCGTGTGTCGTGGTAGTGCCGGCCTGGTTCATCGTAGGCAGCAATCAGTTCGGCAAACTCTTTCGGGTCCGGATCGAGACCGAGCCCCGCAAGCGTTGCATTGAACGCTTCCAATGTCAGCATGCATGCGCGACCAGGCGCTTCTGCATCGTAATGAACGTCGGTCGATCGAAGCCTTCGTGCGCTTTCTCGGCAACTTTGACGAACCCGAGTTTGGCGAACGTTTCATGATTCTCGGTGAGTTCGATGCGAGTCTCGAGCTCGAGCAACGAATGACCTCCTTCCCTGGCAAAGTCCTCGACCGCCTGCACTAGCAACCTGCCAATGCCACGCCCCTGCAGATGCGGCCATACGGCGAGCTTGCCCATATACACGAAAGCCGACGAACGCTTCGCGAACACGCATCCGGCCAGTCGCCCTTCGTGGGTGGCAATGATGAGTTGCTCTTCCCGTGACCGCGCAGCCAGCGACTCTTCGTTCAGCCGGTCGACCGACGACGGTGGATCGATACGATCTCGCTGGTACGCAAATGCGGTTTGCAGCAGCCCGAGAATCTCTCCCCACGCTCGAAAGCCCGGATCGACGCATCGAATTTCGACGTTCACGACTCGGCTCCACCTCGTGGCCGACATCAATGGCAATATAGTCCCACCTACCGGCCGTTCATACCTACGAAGGTGCTACTGCCACGCGCCCTTGACGACATTCTTCGCCCGCGCGGCGTGATATTCCGCGGCTGGTGGATCGTGCTTGCCGGGGGCGGTATTCAATGGCTGGGTGCCGCGTTCTGG
>QJXZ01000379.1 GCA_003248125.1 Gammaproteobacteria bacterium
ACGCGAGGTATGCGTCGGGCAGTTCGCGCAGATGGCCATTCGATTTTGCGACTGTTTCTGGAATGTCGACACACCAGGCCAACGCCAAGACCGCGAAGAACCAAGGGCGAGTTTGGTAGAAGTGTTCCTCGAAGTCGAAATCAGCTGGAAAATCCCACGGAAAAATCAGCGAAGCACACAAGAACAGCAATATGGCGTAGAGGATCAGCAGTAGGAACTGGAAGTATGACCATTCGTGTTGTCCGCTCCACCAGAACATGCCCCACCAAATGGTCACTATGTAGATGAGGACGTTGAATGCCCACAGCAATTGGACCCAGTATGGTTTGACGGTCTTGCGATGGTGGATCGTCTTGCTAACGCCAGCCAGGACGTGGGTTACGCCGAGCCCCATGATCACCGAAAGAATCACACCAAGGTACTCAAACAGGCTCATTCAGTTTCCCCAATTGATGACACCCACCGTCGGGACGGACAACTTCGCAGCGCGGAAGATTAGATTGTCACGATCGGTTCCGACCAAGTACGATGCCCACGATCAGAAGGATTACAACGAACGAGAAGGCTAAAGCGTTCGCCTCGATTCCTAGTATGGTCGTCGTTATGCCTCCGACATCGTTTAGCGCCCCACCGTAAGTTTGTCTGCTTAGAACGGCAATCCAGAACCCGAGCATGACGCAAACGCCTAGAACTGCTGACAGCACTACCTGCGAACGAGCCCAGAGGAGATAAAGAGACAGTAAGGCGATTGACGAATTGGTGCCCAGAAGCCACACCATGTGAAGCCGTGCATGTGGCGTCCATCCGGGATGAAAGACGTGCGTGTCGTTCAAGTCCGCAACTAGGGGCGCCAGTCCGTAGAACAGTGTTGCGACCGTGATTAGTATCTTTGCCGCCATCGAACCCTCCTACTGACGCTGAGCTCATCGGCATACGGTGGTGTGTTGCGAGTAGCGATTTACGTCAGCCCTCCGCTGCGATTCTACCGCGCGCCGCAGAATGGCAGAATTGCATAGGGGAAGCACCGACGCTGCAACGGTTTCGCTATGCCGCAGAAACTGCCCGCGAAATAGGTGTCACCTTCGCGTGACAAAGTGACTGCAGGTCCGAGCCGGATATCTCCAGCTCTAGCCCCCGACGTCCACCACTAACGAAGATGGTCGCGTGTTCGAGCGCGGAGCTGTCCAGGAAGGTCGCCAGGGCTTTCCGTTGGCCGAGCGGGCTAATGCCTCCGAGGACATAACCGGTTGCTCGCTCGGCTTCGCGCGCCGATGCCATGGCGGCGCGTTTTCCGTTTGCCGCGGTCGCAAGCGCCTTCATGTTGAGTGCGCGATCAGTGGGGAGGACGGCGATGACCAAGCGCCTGGTGTCGATCTTGGCCACTAGCGTCTTGAACACACGCTCAGTAGGCAGGCCAAGCTCGCGGGCCGCTTCAACGCCGTAGCCCTTGCTCGCGAAGGATTCGAACTCATGCACTTTGAAATCGACGCCTGCCGACTCTAGATACGCGATCGCAGGCGTCATCGGCGAGCCGTGCTCCGCCGCCCAACGACATTTTGAGCCACACGTGAGCGCCGCCCGAGCGGAGGCGTCCTACGTCCGGTACGCTTCAGTAAGGCCATCGACGAATTGTGCCGACTCGCCGCCGAACTAGCTTCATGGCAGGTGCTCTATGTCGCCAGGCATGCAGACCCATGAGTGCATGCGCTCTTCATAGACGGAGAAGCTCGGTGCCGGGAACGACGGCTCCGCAAAGGCGCCCACTGGTATTGCAACCACTTCAGTGAATCCCTCCAGCGTGTAGTAGACCGTGGCGCCACAATCGGGGCAGAAGCGAAACGTCACCTTCGTCCCGGCGTCGCCTACGCGAACGTATTCTGTGCTCCTGCCTTCGACTGCAAACGCATCGCGTGGGAAGCGTGTTTGTGCACCGAACACGCTGCCCGTGCGGCGTTGGCATGCCAGGCAATGACACACAGAAACTCGTATGGGATCACCCACTACGCGCGCACGTAGTTGGCCACAGCTGCATGAAGCGACGCGAGAAATCTCGGGGTTGTTTGAGGGTATCACTGCGCCATCGAACACCAAGGTCATGACCTCTCCTGCAAAGGTGAAAGGGCGCAATGCGAAGCGTCAACGTTGATTGTCTCTGGCGGCCGCATCCAGACGATTCAGAAGCGCTTCGATTCGCGGCCTGAAATCGTCATTGCCGACCATTCCCATTGCGACACGGTTATTGCGCGCCTGCTTTTCGGCACGAACCCACTCGGATCGGGCAGCGGCGTTACCGTGCAAAAACGACGCGAAAGACGTGAGTTGTGCCTGCTCGGCCGCGACGAGCCCCAAAGTCTGAGCACGTCGGGTGGCGCGGAAGTACGATCCTGCGAAATGGCGCACCAGCTGCGTGAACACCAGACGTTCGGCATCGCTCAACTCCTCGTTTCTGTTTGCTCGCGTCAGTAGTTCCGCATGATCGATCGTGAGCTTGGTGATGTCGGCCTGAATCGCTTGGTTGGCGGTGAAATACTCGGCTGCGGAATCTCTGCTGCTGCCGCGGATTTGCTGGGCGAAGTAGATCAACGTCGCAACCACTGCGACTGCGCCCACCAGTTCACCAATCGCGCCAATGGCATCCCAGTTCATCGGAATTCTTCCAGCCGGTTAGTCGACGCGCCGATACTGTCGCAAGCCAAACGACACGTACTGCCAACGATCCTCGTCATCGCTCCCCGAAAACGAGAAGAGACCAACCGCGCCGTCGATTTGTCGACAAAGGCGACAGGTAAGTCGAATAGGTTGTTGCCGACGATACCCATCTTCGACTTCGAGCTGCCGACCAGGCGCCCACGCTTGATATGGAACTCGACGCGATTGGCAATGTTTTCGTACGCACCCGCGTAGCGTGTCAATTCAGGCTTCAAGCGGTCGTTTACATCCGGGACGTTTGGTTCGTCGAGATGAGCGATGTGTTTCCACAACGGCCGCATCACGTCGTCGTAGAGACCTACCGCATCGCCGCCGTTGGTGAGGAGTGCGATCGCAAGCTTGTGCTTTGGCGAGACGCGCAAGAACGAGAACTGGCCGATGGTGCCGCCGTCGTGGCCGATGATGCGCGCGCCGCGCCAATCGGAGAGGAGCCAGCCGAGGCCCCAGCCGCTCGCAGCACGAGGCGAGTGCCTGGGTAGCTTGACTTGCCGCTTGCGCATCTCGGCCACTGAGCCCGCCTTCAGTAGCTTGCCACCGTTCAGTCCACGGCCGCCGTGGAGATGTGCCGCGGCGAACTTCAATAGATCTTCGACCGCCATGGCAGGGGTTGCGCCGGCCGCCTTCTGACCGTGCGAGAGATACGGCATTGGTGTCACGCGCGGCTTGTCGGGTCGCTTCGAATCAGCCACGTGGCCGATTGCGCAGCGAAAACGCAACGTATCTTCCGGTCGCGTCAGTGCATGCGTCATCTCGAGTGGATCGAATATGCGCTCGCGCATCGCTTGATCGTACGTCTTGCGCGTCAGCACTTCGATGACACGGCCGAGGACGGCAAAGCCCACGTTGCAGTACGACATCATCGCACCGGGCGGATACAGGCTCGGCAGCATCGCGCACATGTCGACGAAGCGCTCGATGGCGTCGTCGCCACGGCCGCTGTCGGGGAAGAAATCGCCGTCGATGCCGCTGGTGTGGGAGAGAAAGTGCCGCGCGGTGACCTGGCGCTGCACGCCTGCGTCGGCGACACGAAACGTCGGCAGATAGTTGATGATGGGGAGGTCGAGATCGATTAGCCCTTCGTCGCGCAGCTGCATGACGAGCGTGGTGGTGAAGATCTTCGAGATCGAACCGATCTGAAAGACGGTATCGACCGTCGTCGGCACCGCGGTATCCACGTTCACCACACCGGTGGCTGCGGTGGCCGTGACGCGTCCGTTGCGCAGGATGCCGATCGAGGCACCTGGCACGCCGCGGCGCCGTGCGCTGGTGCGTAGTAGCTTGGGCAGGTCTTTCAGGTTCAGGTTGCGCTCCCCAGGTCAGCTCCGAGGCAATCGGTGACAGTTACCTTTTTCCGATCCGCCAACTCGATCGGCCGGTCTCGCAAGTCTGAAATGGGTAACTGTCACCAATTTCATCGCGATCACGGTATGCCGACCAATTCGGTGTGGGCGTGCAGCGCGAGCGTGCGCTCACCATCGGCCCACTGATCCATGCCGTCTGGGCGAATCGTCTTGCGATACGTATCCCAACCCTGCTGGTCGTGGAAATAGAGCTCCGCCATGCCCGCGTAGTTTTCCTCCGACGGCGCGAGGCTGTGGCTCACCACGTAGCGAAAGCCGGCCGCCCGTTCCATCGTTGCTTTGACGTTCGGTACGTGCACGTCCAGCCAATGCGCGAAGAATGCATCGCAGTCGATGTTCGGCTTCGCTGCAACCAGGAACGTGACCTTGAAGAAGCCGGAGCGCGTGGTCGGAAACGGTGCGTTCAGCGTGAGCGGCTCGACGGAGAGATGCTCGGCGCCGTCCAGCACGATGTACTCGCGGGTTGCCCACGACGTATACGGCTCGGCCTTTTGTTGGAACGTATCGGTTGGCTGGGTGCCGATGGGCGCGCGCGGTTTGGGGAACGGGGCGTCGAACCAGAGCTGCGCAACGCCGTCCCACGGATGCTCGCCGCTTGCGTTGGCGTCGAACAGGGTTGCGATGTACTTGTGCGCATGTGGCTTGTCGGCGCTCGCAGCAAGCAGCTGACGTTGAATCACGATGGGCATGTGATTGGCGAACCAGTGCGCAACCAACTCTTCGCGCGATGTAGTGGCCTTGCGCTTGATGAGATACATCATCTTGGCGCCCCGTGTCGCTTGCATGATCTCGCTCCTTCCCCTTTGGAGGAGCCTAACTCGGAAGACCACGCAGCGCGAGATCGAGATTTGATAGCATCCACTCGAAACGCACCCGAAGGGGAGACCACCATGGCCTGGGATTTCGAGACCGACCGCGAGTTTCAGCGCGAGCTCGATTGGATGGACGAGTTCGTTCGCGACGAAATCGAGCCGCTCGACTTCGTGATCGGTCATCCCAACGACTTCTCCGATCCGAACCGCGACCGGCTCATTCGCCCGCTGCAGAAAGAGGTGAAGAAGCGCGGCCTCTGGGCCTGCCATTTGGGACCCGATCTCGGTGGCCAGGGCTACGGCCAGCTGAAGCTCGCGCTCATGAACGAGATCCTCGGTCGCGCCAAATGCGCACCGGTGGTGTTCGGCTGCCAAGCGCCCGATTCGGGCAATGCCGAGATCCTCGCTCACTATGGTACCCGCGAGCAGAAGGAGCGGTATTTGCAGCCGCTCCTCGACAACGAAATCTGCTCTTGTTACTCGATGACCGAGCCGCAAGGAGGCGCCGATCCGAAGGTATTCACGTGCGGTGCGGAGTTGGTCGGCGACGAGTGGGTGATCAACGGCGAGAAGTGGTTCTCCTCGAACGCACGCTATGCCTCGTTCCTCATCGTCATGGCAGTCACCGACCCGGACGGTCCCGCGTATCAGCGCATGAGCATGTTCATCGTTCCGTCAGAAACCAAGGGCGTGGAGATCGTCCGCAACGTCGCTGTCGGCTACGAATCGGAAGGGGCGCACGCGTACATCCGCTACAACGACGTGCGCGTGCCCCGCGATCACATCCTGGGTGCGGAGGGGCAGGGCTTCATCGTCGCGCAGACACGGCTCGGCGGCGGCCGCATCCACCACGCCATGCGCACCGTGGGCAAAGTCAGGCGGGCGTTCGACATGATGTGCGAGCGCGCCCTGTCCCGCACTACGCAAGGCGAAGTGCTGGCGCAGAAGCAAATGGTGCAGGCCATGATTGCGGATTCGTGGATCGACATCGAGACGTTCCGGCTGCTCGTGCTACGTACCGCCTGGAAGATCGACAAGCTCAAGAACTACAAAGAGGTGCGAGCCGACATTTCCGCGGTGAAGGCGGCCATGCCGCGCGTGTATCACGACGTCTATGCACGCGCGCTGCAGATTCACGGCTCGCTCGGCCTTTCGACCGAAATGCCGTTCGCCGCCGGTGTGCTCGATTCCTTTCACATGGGACTCGCGGACGGCCCCACCGAGGTGCACAAGGTAACCGTCGCGAAGCAGGTTCTCGGACGCTATCAGGGCACCGACGAGATGTTTCCGGACTATCACCTGATCAAGCGCCGCGAGCGGGCGCTCGAAAAGTATGCGCACCGGCTGGAGCGCGACGTAGGCAACCTCTGACGCCCGTATGGAAGCATTGATTGCACGTCTGACGGAATGGGGCACGCTCGCGATCGCCTACGTGAGCGAGCCGTCGACGGTCTACCAATTCGGGATGATCGTTGTCTTCTACGTCATTGCACTGGTTCTGTCGTGGCGCATCGAGCCGAAGCTGGAAGCGCGCGCCCGCTTGCTGAAGGTGGACAAGAGCCTGCTGCGAGTCGTGATCGCATTCATGCGGCGGCTCGAGTGGGTGATGTTCGTCGCGCTGCTTGCCGTCGGCGTGTTTTTGATGCGCACGTTCGAGTGGCCGGGTACCGACTACTTGGTCTTCACGGCGCTGGTTCTATCGCTCGCGTGGCTGGTGATTTCGGTGCTGTCGCACACGATCAGGAGCCGGGCGATCGGCCGCATCATCGCCATTGGCGGCTGGAGCTACGTTGCGCTGGTGGTTCTGGGCGTGACCGAAGAGGCGGCCGTGTTGCTCGACGCCGCCGGCTTCGCCGTCGGCAAATTCCGAATTTCCATGCTGCTGGTGCTGAAGCTCGTGGTGTTCCTGGGCGCGTTGCTCTGGATCGCGGTGAGTTTCGGCACCTTTCTCGACAGTCGTTTGCAGCGTTCGGAGGAGCTGACGCCGTCGCTACGCGTGCTGATCGGCAAGATATTGAAGATCGTCCTCATCATCGTTGCCGCGCTGGTCGGCATGTCGGGGCTCGGCATCGACCTCACCGTGTTCACGGTGCTCTCCGGCGCGATTGGTGTCGGTATCGGTTTCGGTTTGCAGAAAGTCGTATCGAACTTCATCTCCGGCATCATCATATTGATGGATCAATCCATCAAACCCGGCGACACGATCACGCTTGGTGATACGTTTGGGTGGATCCGTGAGCTGCGCGCGCGCTTCGTGTCGGTGGTGACGCGCGATGGCCGCGAGTACCTGATCCCGAACGAGGACTTCATAACCCGCGAGGTCGTGAATTGGTCGTTCTCCGACGACCTGGTGCGCCTCGACGTGCCGTTCGGCGTGGCCTACGACTCAGATCCGCACCGGGTGACGGAGCTTGCCATCGAGGCGGCGATCAAGTGTCCGCGAGTGGTGAGCTCGAACAAGCCAGTCTGCTGGTTGACCGGCTTTGGAGACTCTTCGCTCGATTTCGTGCTGCGCTTCTGGATCGACGATCCGCGCAACGGGCTTACCAACATCCGTGGCATCGTGCTGCTGGCGCTATGGGATACCTTCAAGGAGAACGGCATCAAGATCCCCTATCCACACCGCGAAGTCATCATGCGGCAGCCAGGCCAGTAGCTCGCCTCGAAGCGGAAATCGGGGGGAAATCGGGGACAGTTTACCTATTACCTACTCCCAGCCTTTGCACGGCAGGCTGCTTCCGCGCGACGCGAATCAGGACAGCTGGGAGTAGGTAATAGGTAAACTGTCCCCGATTTCCGAGGTCAGGCTAGGGCGCTAGCGCGCGCAGCTCGGCAAAGGACTCGGCGATTGCCACTTCCATGTGCTCGGGGTCGGGCATCATCTCTCGGCAGCACGTAAACGAGACGGCGAATTCTCCGCAATAGCTGCTAACGGGGAAGATCAGCCCAACGCTCTCGGTCAGTGGCCCGAAGCCGAACATCGTGACCAACTCCGCGCCCATGGAGTAGAGCTTCATCTGCGGTCCCGGCACGTTGGTGATCGTCACGTTGTAGGGCGACTGCTGGTACTGCAGCAGGCCGAACTCACTCGCGAATCGGTTGCCTATCACCATCAACGACCCGGGTACGAACTTCATCGCATCGGTCATCTGTTTCGCGCCGATGGCGTTGGCAAGCGTCTTCGATTGCTCGCTGCTGCGCTGCACGGTGCCGAGACGCTCACGCGGATCGGCAACGTTGCTCGCCGTGGAGATCAACATGGCCGCCACTTGATTGCCAACCGACTTGTCGCTGGGATCGCGAACGTTGATCGGCGCCATCGCCACCAACGCATCGGCCGGCAACTCCTGCTTGGCAGACAGGTAATTGCGCAATGCGCCGCCGACAATCGCCACGGCAACGTCGTTCACCGTTGCGCCGGGTACGGTCTTCCGTATGGCTTTGATGTCGTCGAGCGCGAAGCGCCGAAACCCTATCACTCGGTGCGGTGACACTGGCCGATTGAATCGCGTGCGCGGCACTGGCATTGGCTGCGTTCGCGTCTCGCGCGCCGCTGCGGCAAACCTTTGATTCGCCGGAATTGCTCGCAAGACGGCTTCCATCATGCGTAGCGGCTGAGTGAAGTTGTTGGTAGCGGCGCGCGCCAGGAGCTCGCTGTCACTCGGAATCGCTTCACCACGCCATGGCTTGTCCGGCGGCGTGATTCGCTGCGGTACTGGCGTGATGTCGTGCAGCAGCGCGAAGAGTGTCACTCCGGATGCGCCGTCGATGGCACAGTGGTGTGTTTTCGAGATGACGGCGAAGCAGTTGGGCGGAATGCCCTCGCAATTCGAAAGTCCTTCGACGTAGTACGTTTCCCAGGCCGGTCTGGTGAGGTCGAGTGGTCGCGCGAGGATGCGTGAGGCCAGAATGTAGAGCTGCCGCCAGTCGCCCGGTTCCGGCAGCGCGATGTGCCGGATGTGGTATTCGAGATCGAAGTCCTTGTCTTCTACCCAATAGGGATGATCGACGTCGCCAGGCACCCGCACCAGGCGCCGTCGCGTGATCGGCGCCAGGTGCAGGCGCTCGGCGTTGTAGTCGAGAATCTGTTTGAAGCGTAGTGACCCGCCGGTAACGCCGGATTGATCGTAGATGCCCACCGAACCGACGTGCATCGGCGCGTTGGGCGTCTCGGCGTACAGGAACGATGCGTCCTGACCGGTCAGTTGCTGCATGGAACGCCTCCCCCGGCGATCCGTCCAAAGCCTTTGCGGTCGGAAGTGCTCCGACGTCTCGATCAATCCTTCGGCTGCAGCTGCTTGCGCAGACTGTCGAGATTCTCCTGAAACCGCTTACTCACCACCTCGGCCGCGTCGCGCTGCGACTTGGACGCCATTTCCGCCAGTTCGCGCATGTTCGCGAGCGCCTTCTCCATCGCCTGTTGGGCGACCTCGACTTGCTTCGACATGGCTTGATCGGGCGACTTCAAACCGTCGGCCACGTCCCTTTGCCAGGTCTCGACGGCTTCGCGCATCATTTCGGCTTGACGGCTGAGCAGTGATTGCCAGCCCTCGAGCGCGATCCGATTCGCCTCTTGAACCGCCTCGATGTTCGCGCGGTGCTGATCGATGAACGCATCGACGTCGATTCCCGGCAGCCGAAACCGCTCGAGCAGCTCGCCGATGTCGATATTGGGCCATGCGGCGGTGGATTGACGGGTCTTGCTCTGATCCTCAGCCACGAATCCTCCATTCGCCTTGCGATCCGAGGAAGCCTACCACCATCCCCGCGCCGGCGCCGAGTTCCGCTATCGCGGGGGAGGCGCCATACTGAGCCACTAAACCGATCCAGGAGGCGAGAGTTCGTGGCCGAGCAACGAAGGTTCGACGCCATCGAGTTGTTTCGCGAGGTGCTGACCCAGTGGGAGCGCGAATTCGACGCGCTTGCCAATCGGTTCATGGGCACCGACGAATTCAGCAACGTCATGAATCAGGTTCAGCGCTTGCAACTCGAGCTGCAGCGCCGCTTCAACCAGCACGTGGCCGAGCAACTGGCGAATTTCAACGTACCGAGCCGGGAAGACGTCATTCGCTTGGGTGAAACGCTGCGCGACGTCGAATCGCGACTCGGTCGCATCGAGCGATTGTTGAAGGACATGGCCGAACCCGCGGTCGCCGGCTCGAATCCTGCGCGCCCAGCGGGTCCACCGCGCACGCGGCAGCCGCCGAGCCGTACCCGTAGCGCCAATCAGAACCCGGCCAAGGAGAGCGCGCCGTGAGTGAAACATCCGACGACCGCCGCATGGCGGAGCAAGTACGCAACATGGTGCAACGCGCCGTTCAGCGCAGCGTCAAGGGCTTGCAGTTTCTCACCGCCGGCCCGGCGCCGGTCGGCTTGACACCCAAGGACGTGGTTTTGTCGCGCGGCACGTTGCGCCTGTATCACTATCGACCGCTTGCCGACGAGGTCTACCGCGTGCCGTTGCTGATGGTGATGGCGACCACCAACAAATCGTTCGTGTTCGATTTGGCGCCCGGCCAGAGCATGGTCGAGTTTCTGTTGAAGTCGGGCTTCGACGTCTACGCCATCGACTGGGAGCCGCCGACCGCGGACGAGCGCAACCTGGATCTGGCGACGTACACCCAGGATTTCATTCCGAGCTGTGTGGATTGCGTGCTCGAGCGTTCGGGCGAGCCGGATCTCTCGATCGTGGGCTACTGCATGGGCGGCGTGCTGTCGCTGATCTATGCAGCCACGCATACCGACGGTCCGCTGAAGAATCTCGCCTGCTTGACCACACCCGTGAATTGGCACGGCATGGAGCTGACGCGCAAATGGTCGGATGAGCGATATTTCGACGTCGATTCGTTCGTCGACACCGTGGGCATCGTACCCGCCGACTTCATTGCCCAAGGTTTCGAGATGCTGCGCCCCGCGCAAAAGACAGCGGGCCGTATCCGCGTGTGGGAGCAGATGTGGAACGACGAATTCGTGAAGTCGTATCGCGCGTTCGAGCGCTGGGGCAACGAGACGCTACCGCTCGCGGGGGAGTATTTCCGGCAGACCACGCGCGAGCTGCTCTGGCGTAACGGTCTCATGACGGGCAGCTTGAGTGTCGGCGGCATACCAGTGGATCTATCACGCATCACGGTGCCAGTGCTGCACGCGATCGCGGAGCATGACCACATCTGCCCCTATGAAGCGAGCAAGCCGTTGCTCGAGCGAGTGGGTTCCACCGACAAAGAGGAAATCGTGCTGAAGGGCGGGCACGTCAGCCTGATCGCCGGTCCCAATGCGGTGAAGCGCATGTGGCCGAGACTCGCTGCTTGGCTCGCAGAGCGCTCGGTATGACGACTTTGGATGCGCGCTATCCGCTTACCATGGTGTGTGGTGTGGGTCAGGTGCACATCACGCGCATGACGCGCAGCGATGCGCCTGGCGTCAGCGCGTTTGCGAGCGCGCTGCCGCCGCACGATCTTTTGTTCATGCGCCGCGACATCAGCCAGCCGAAGGTGGTCGATGCCTGGGTCAAAGAGATCGAGGCAGGTACGATCGACAGCCTAGTGGCACGGGTCGGGGCCGATGTCGTGGGGTGTTCCGGCATCGTCCGCGATCCGTTGTCGTTTTCGCCGCACGTCGGCGAACTTCGAGTGGTCGTCTCACCCGAACTGCGCGAACAGGGACTGGGACGCGTGCTCATTCAGGAGAGCTTTCTGATTGCGCTCGATCGCGGCGTCGAGAAGCTGGTTGCTCACATGACGGCCGATCAGCGCGCCGCGATGGCCGTATTCGAGGATCTTGGATTCAGGCCAGAGGGGTTGCTGCGCGACCACGTGCGAACAGCGGAGGGCGCCAAGCACGACATCGTGATCCTGAGTCACGACGTCGAGCGCCTCGATGCGCACATGAACGCCTATGGCTTGGGCGAAGCGTTCGACTGAAGCCGTGCGCTTCGAGTGAACCGCTGCTGGCCGATTGCTAGGCGAGCTTGACCAGCATCTTGCCGTCGTTGGCGCCAGCAAAGAGACCGATGAAGGCTTGCGGCGCAGTCTCCAGGCCTTCGAATATCGTTTCGTGATACTTGAGCTTGCCGGCCTTGATCCAGCCGCTCATGTCGTGCAGAAACTGCTCACGCTTACCGATGAACGCTGATACCACGAAGCCCTTCAGCGTGATCTGCTTGTAGATCGTTTCGGTGAGATTGCGCGGCCCGGGCGACGGCGTCTCGTCGTTGTACACCGAGATCATGCCGCAGATGGGGATTCGGCCAAACGGTTTCAGATGAGTGAGCGCAGCTTCGAGTTGCGGTCCGCCGACATTCTCGAAGTAAATGTCGATACCGTTGGGTGCTGCCTTGCGCAACTCGTCGAGCGGCTTCGCGGTCTTGTAGTTGAATGCATGGTCGAAGCCGAAGTCGTTGGTGAGCATGCGCACCTTTGCCTCGCTGCCTGCGCTACCGATCGCAATGCCGCCCTTGATCTTCACGATCTGGCCGACCACGCTGCCGACCGCGCCCGCCGCTGCGGAGACGAACACGGTCTCGCCGTCCTTGTACTCACCAGTCACCAACAGTCCGCCGTAGGCCGTGAGGCCCGGCATGCCCATCACGCCGAGGTATGCCGACAGCGGCGCGAGTTCGGGATCGATACGCTGCATGCCGTCGCCCTTCGCAACGACATACTCCCGCCAGCCGTAGCCATGACTGACGTAGTCGCC
>QJXZ01000052.1 GCA_003248125.1 Gammaproteobacteria bacterium
CTTGCATCGCAACCGATTTCGCCAAGCACCAAACGCGTGTGCTCACCGAGGGTAGGCGCGGAATGCCGAGGACCCACGTCGGCGGATGCAAAGCGCATTGGGATACCGACCGTGCGGTATTCACCGATGTCGGGGTGCTCGAGTGCAGGAAAGAGACCGATAGCGTGCGCTTGTGGATCCGACGCCACTTCGTGAAGTGCGAGCACGGGCCCCCAAATCAAGCCTTCGCGATCGAATATCTCGCCCCATTCGTCGCGCCCTTTCGCCGCCAACGCTTCGTCGACACCGGCCACCAACGCCTGCATGTGTCGATAGCGGCTGCTGCCATCGACGAATCGTGGATCGTCCAACCATTCCGTTCTGCCGATCGCCTTGCAGAAGCGCGGCCAGGCGGCTGCTTCAGGCATGTTGAACACCACCCACTTGCCGTCGCCGCAGGGGTAGCGGTTGGCCGTAGGCGACAACATTTCGTGACGCGCGCGGCGGCGCACCGGCGCGGCATCGACCGCGGTGACCGCGTAGTCGCTCGCCTGCGTCCACACCGCAGTCTCGAACAACGACGTCTCGACGACTTGCATCTCACCGCTTCGCTCCACGAGCCGGAGCGCCGCGAGGATCGCCGCGACCAGCGACAATCCGGTGGTGTGATCGCCCTGCGCGGGTCGCGCCATCGGCACTGCACCGGTATCGCCCTCGCGCATCGCGTCGTACAGCCCGGAACGTCCGAAGAACGCGGTCACGTCGTAGCCTGGTCGCCAAGCATCAGGCCCCGACGTGCCATAACCCGTCAGCGTGGCATGCACGAGCTGTGGGTGAATACGCGCCAACGTTTCCGGGTCGAGGCCGAACTTACGCTGCCGCTGCGGCAACAGATTGCACATGAACACGTGCGACTGCGCGATCAGCCGCCGCACCACGTCAGCGCCTTCCGGCTTGTCGAGGGCAATCGCAATCGAGCGCTTGCCGCGATTGTCGACATCGAACTGGAAGTCGAAGCCATCGACATGCGGCTTGCCTTTCGCGGGGCGGCTCATGCCACGCATCGGATCACCCGTCAGCGGCTCGACCTTGATCACCTCGGCGCCGAGGTCGGCGAGAATTGCACCCGCGCTCGGCGCCGCCATCCAACTGTCGACTTCGATTACCCGAATGTCATCGAGCGGCGCGGTCATGGGTCTCCTTGTTTAGTGAGATGTGCTGGATCGAGCAAACGTTCGAGTTCGCCGCGCGGGATGTCGGTCATCTCCTCAGCGACATCGATAATGGCACGGTTCGTCGCGTAGGCACGCTTCGCGATTTCCGCCGCCTTCGCATAGCCAATCACCGGATTGAGCGCGGTGATCAGAATTGGGTTGCGCGCAAGCGTTGCGGTAATTGCCGAGCGATTGACGGTGAAGCCAGCGATGGCGTGGTCGGCAAGCGCGCGCGCCGCTCGAGCGAGCAAGCCGATGTTGGCGAGCAGGTTGCGAGCCACGAGCGGCAACATCACGTTGAGCTGGAAGTTGCCCGACTGAGCGGCGATACCGATGGCGGCGTCATTGCCCATCACTTGCGCCGCAGCCATCGCCACCGCTTCCGGAATCACCGGGTTCACCTTGCCAGGCATGATGCTGCTGCCCGGCTGCAGCGCTGGCAGTGCGATTTCGCCGAAGCCAGCGAGCGGGCCGCTGTTCATGAGTCGCAAGTCGTTGGCGATCTTGGCAAGACCTACCGCGATCACGCGCAGTTGTCCGGATAGTTCGACCGCTGTGTCTTGGCTCGCCATGCCGGCGAATCGATTCGCCGCCGGCACGAACGCAACGGTGGTGGTTCGCGAAAGCTGCTCGATGGCGCGCGCGGCAAACTGCGGGTGGGCATTGACGCCGGTGCCGACCGCGGTGCCGCCGAGCGGCAATTCGAGCAAGCGCGGCCACGTCGAACGCAGCCGAGCTATGCCGCTGCGCATCTGCGCAGACCACGCCGATAGTTCCTGACCGAAGGTCACGGGCATGGCATCCATGAGATGCGTACGGCCGGTCTTCACGACGTCGGCAAACTCGTCCGCGCGGCGATCGATTTGGTCGGCGAGGTGCGCGAGTGCCGGTATCAACTCGGCATCGATTGCGAGCGCGGCACTGACGTGAATGGCGCTCGGGATGACGTCGTTGCTCGATTGCCCACGGTTGACGTGGTCGTTGGGATGCACGGGTCGACCGAGTTCCTCGCTCGCGACGTTGGCGAGTACCTCGTTGACGTTCATGTTGGTACTGGTCGCCGAGCCAGTCTGATAAACGTCGATCGGAAACTGATCGTCGAAGCCGCCGGCCAGCACACGCTCGGCGGCCGACTCGATGGCCCGCGCCAG
The DNA here is from genome assembly GCA_003248125.1 of Gammaproteobacteria bacterium. Lineage (GTDB taxonomy): Bacteria > Pseudomonadota > Gammaproteobacteria > Pseudomonadales > Azotimanducaceae > SZUA-521. Next base: position 2,345 of record QJXZ01000052.1, read on the forward strand.
ATCGCGGTCGAGCTCGCCGAGCGCACCATTCGCCGCTGCCGCTGCCCGCTTGATCTCGACCACCGCAGCAATGAAGGCCATCGGCAGGGGTTCGCCACCGATCGTGAAGTTGCGCCGCGCACGCTCGGTTTGCGCGCCATAGCGGGCGCTCGCGGGCAGGTGCACGGCGCCCATGCTGTCGTGTTCGATGCGCTCGGTCATCGCGGCATGTTAGCCAAGATGGCGTGGATCCGTATGCCGCACGGCATGGCGCGGAATATCGGCTACGCCGCAAAACATCGGCTAAGAGGCGAACCATCAGCTACGAGGCAAAGTTCGCCTCCGAGGCGAGACCGGCGATCGGGCGTTGCAAAGCGCGTTGACGCGGCGGTCCCCAAGACGGTATCTTGCGCGCCGATTTTTGCACTGCACAATAGGAGCCGGGTCGTGAATCCTGTTCAGCAAGGCCTCGATTTTCTTACCGAGTTCGGCAATTTGAGCCGCGAATCCACCAATCGTTGGCTAGAACAACAGCGTGCGGTCACGAACGCCGTCGTAGCGGTGCACCGCGCTCGCTTTGCTGCACTGCAAAATGCCAAGCAGCTGGAGGACTGGGCCGCCGCCGAGCGCGCCTGCGTCACTGCCTTGAACGAGCAAGCCCTCGATGGCCTCAAGGCCAACATCGAGTTGGCGCTGGATCACTTCAGCCGGCTGGCCCGCCTGTACGGCCACCGCACGGGTGCCACGGCCGGCGCCGCGCGCTAGGCTGACACCATCGCACCCCGCCGTCGGCGGCGGTAGCCAACAACGGAGGACGTCATGCAACAGCTCACCGGGCTGGACGCATCATTTCTCTATTTCGAAACGCCGCGTACGCCGATGCACATCGGCGCCATTCAGATCTACGACCAGACGGCGTTGCCAGGCGGCGTGCAAACCTTCACGGCCATCGTCGAGCAGGTGCGCTCACGCCTGCACATGGCGCGCACGTTCCGGCAGAAACTCGTCAACGTACCGTTCGGCCTCGACCATCCCTATTGGATCGAAGACAAGGATTTCGACATCGAATTCCACATTCGCCACATTCGGTTGCCGAAGCCCGGCGACTGGCGACAGCTCTGCATTCAGGTCGCTCGGCTGCATTCGCGACCACTCGACCTGTCGAAGCCGTTGTGGGAGTTCACGGTCATCGAAGGGCTCGACAACATCGCGGGCTTGCCGCCGGGGTGCTATGCGATCGTCACCAAAGTCCATCACGCTTGCATCGATGGTGTGTCGGGCGTCGACATGGTGGAAGCCATTCACGATGTCGATCCCGATCGCCCGAACGTAAGGCCACTGGAGACGCCGTGGCGCGGTGAGAACGAGCCGACGGCCCTCGAGCTCATCACACGCGCCAACATCAACAATGCGCTGCAGCCGTTGCGCGCCGCCGAAGTCGCCGCGCGGTCCATACCCGCGTTCGGTCGTCTCACTCGCGGTGTGATGGAGCGCCGCTTCGAAGCAGTGAAGCCGGTACCCCGCACACGATTCAACGGCACCGTGACCGCACACCGCGTCATCGAAGGACGCATGTTCGATCTCGCGGAAGTGCGTGCCGTCAAGTCGGTCGTACCAGGCGCTACCGTCAACGACGTGATACTCACGGTTTGCGGTGGCGCTTTGCGCAAGTACCTACAGGCCAAGAACGAGCTACCCGAACAGTCGATGGTGGCCATGGCGCCAATCTCGGTGCGCGCACAAGATCAGCGCGGCACCATGGGTAATCAGGTTGCGGCAATGAATGTCGCGATCGGCACGCACATCGCCGACCCACTCGAGCGTCTGCGCGCCGTGCACAACGAGGCCAAGTCATCGAAGGAAATGACACAGGCGGTCGGTGCGAAGTTGATGACCGACTACTCGCAGTTCATTCCATCGACCACCGCTGCGCTAGCGGCCCGTTTGTACACGCGGCTCGGTATGGCCAATCGCACCAATCCAGTGTTCAACTGCGTGATCACCAACGTGCCCGGACCGCAGGTGCCGTTGTATTTCGCCGGTGCACCGATGGTTGCGCAGTATGGCCTCGGTCCGCTCTTCGATGGCATGGGCCTCATCTTCCCGGTGGTCAGTTATTGCGGAAAGATCAGCGTTTCGGTGACGTCGTGTCGCGAAATGATGCCCGACCCCGAGTACTTCGCACGCTGCATCGAGGACAGCTTCGCGGAGCTCAAATCGGCAGCGCAGAGCGAGGCGCACGCAAAGGCTTCGGCATGACGCGGCCGGCTGCCCGACCGCTCGCGCTGATCACCGGCGCATCGGCCGGCATCGGCGCAGAGCTGGCGCGCGTTTTCGCGCGCAACGGTCACGACTTGGTGCTGGTTGCGCGACGCAAAGAGAGGCTCGATGCGCTTGCTGTGGAGCTCGCGAAGCACCAAGCGCAGGTGGTGACCATCGCCTGCGACCTGACGCACGCCGACGCGGTTGCGAATCTCGCGAGCGAACTCGAGTCACGCAGCCTCACAATCGACGTGTTGATCAACAATGCCGGCATCACCTACGCCGGTGAGTTCTCACAGATGAGCCAAGCTGCGGTCGCGAACATGTTGCAGCTCAACATGGTGGCGTTGGTGCAACTGACGCACCGCCTGTTGCCCGCCATGATCGCGCACCGCGCCGGCCGCATTCTGAACGTCGCGTCGTTGTCGGCGTTCCAGCCGGTACCGATGATGACGCTGTACGCGGCCACCAAGGTGTTCGTCATGTCGTTCACGGAAGGCTTGGCCGAGGAACTCAAGGGCACCGGTATCACTGCCACCGCGCTGTGCCCCGGCTTGACCGCCACCGACATGGTCGGCGATGCGACCGGTGGCACCACGGGGTTGCCGGAAGTGCCCGAAATCTTTCTCGCCGATGTGGCGAGCGTGGCGCACGAAGGCTATATCGCCTGCATGGCAGGCGAGGTAGTAAGGGTGCCGGGTGTGGCCAATCGAATGGCCGCGTTTTGGTCGTCGACGACACCACGTTGGTTAGTGCGGTCGCTGTCGGGTCTGGTCAGCCGGCAATTGCTGAGACGCTAAATCAAAGGTCGGTCCATGCCGTACCGAACGCTTGGTCCGCGAACCGCAAACGGCGGAATCGCTCCCGCGCGGCAGCGAAGGTGTTCTCGAGGGCCGAGATCGCATTGTTCTGCTCGCTGACGTGACCGATCACGAGCGCGCAATCGGCCGGCAAGGCGATGCGCTCGAGCAACCCCGCGGTCTGCTGATTCGACAAGTGGCCATGCGGTGACGAAATCCGTCGCTTGAGCGGCCATGGATACGGGCCCTGCATCAACATGTCGAGGTCGTGATTCGCTTCCACCAGCAGTGCATCGCAACCCCCGAAGCGCTCGACGACGACGTCGGTGATATGCCCCAAGTCGGTCAATACGCCGATCCTGGCCCGGCTTCCGGCGAGCACGAACTGCACCGGCTCGCGAGCATCGTGCGGTACGGGCACCGGATCGACTTCGACCGCGGCGATGCTGAACGGCTTGTGGCCGTCGAAGGGCCGAAGATCCACACCTTTCCAATCGCGGTGCGCGCGCAGCGTGCCGTAGGTGAGGTAGACCGGCAATCGATGCCGGCGCGCTAATCGCGCGACGCCGCCGATGTGATCCGTGTGCTCATGCGTGACGAGCACGGCGTCGATGTCGTCGGGGACCAAGCCGAGGCGCGCGAGGCGCGCGGTGGTTTCCTTCAACGTGAATCCACAGTCGACGAGGATGCATTGGCCGTCGATCCGTACCAACGTACCGTTCCCGCGGCTGCCGCTGCCGAGCGATGCGAAGCCGTCGGTGGCCGTCGCGCCCGCCAACGGCAGCGCAAGCTGCGCGGCCGACTGGCGCGGGAGTTCTCGCGTCAGGTCGCGAACTCCCGAATGAGCAGCAGCAACTGCTCGGCCGTGTCGGCGGCAATCGCCGCGCCACCCGGCCCAGACACCGACACTTCGAATGCATCCGTCGCATCGCGCATGCGCACTTCCACGGGCCGCGACTTCTTGTCACGCGTCAGCCAGCGCTTCAGAAACCAGCCCTCACCTTCCTGGTTCAGGATCTTGTCGGAGATCTCCGCGTAGACGATGCCGGCCGTGCGGTCGACGTCTGTGATCGGTACCTGCGCGTCGGCGAGCGCCTGGTTGATCATCGCCCAAGCACGATTGAAGTCGAGTGCAAGGCGAAGTGCGGGGCGATCATCGGCGGTGCGAACGAGTTCCGACTTCGTCTGCGTCGAGATATTGCGCGCGACGAACGACACCGACTCATCGCCGACGTTGGAGGCGAGATACGAGCCGAGCTCGCTCACCAGCTCGAGCTCGACGCCATCGATGTCCGACGCTTCGGGCAACGCAACCTCGCTCGGCAGCGCGACACTGTCGTTTTGATAGCGCACGTGCACTTCCGCAGTCCGTTCGCGAATGCCTTGCTCGACCACCACTTTGATGCGGTCGCGGCCACTGCGCACGTTCGCCTCTTCGCGACCGGCTCGTATCGCGAGGTGCACCACGTCCTTCGCGCTGCCATCCGCTGGCCCGAGCCACACCGTCGTCAGCGCCCCGCCCTCCGGGTGCTCTTCCGCTACGCCGACGCCGTTGTCGGCAAAAAATTGCTTCACCTTCGGCCACACGACGTCTGGTGCCTGCGGAACGAGCAGCCAACGCCGCTCGCCGAGTTTCTGGATCTTGACACCTTGCGCCTCGTCGCGCGCGAAGATCGCCTCGGGGCGCGGCGTCTCGTCCTCGTAGGTGACGCGCCGGCCGCTCGATGGCGGCAGGGGTGGAACGGCCATCACGTCGCTGATAGCGAGCGCCGACAGGTCTTCCGGCACTTCGAGCGGTGCACCTTCGCGCGCGGCGACGTAGTCGTCGGAGCGATCGACGAAGATCCCCTTGTCGTCGCGCATCCACTTGCAACCACCGATCAGCAGCAAGCTGATCGAAACGACGACGCTGACGAAAGAGCGCAAGCGCATCACAGTAAATTGGCTGCCTGCAAGGCGCGGCGCAATTCCGGTCGCAAGGATTCGGTCATCGGCAACATCGGCAGCCGAATGCCGACATCGATGAGTCCCATCTCGTAGAGCGCCCACTTCACCGGCTGCGGGCTCGTCTCGATGAACAGCACCTTGTGCAGCGGTTGCAGCAGCGCATCGAGTTGTCGTGCACGGACCGGATCGTTGTGCAGAAACGCGGTCACGAATTCAGCCATCAACGCGGGTGCGACGTTGGCGGTCACCGAGATGGTGCCGTGCGCGCCGAGCTCGAGCATGGCGAGGGTTTGCGCGTCCTCGCCGGACAGCAACGCGAACTCTGGGTCATCGACCAGATCTCGAATTTGCCGTATGCGACCGGGATCGCCGCACGCCTCCTTGATGCCGACGATGTTCGGTATCTTCGCAAGCCGCGCCACGGTCTCCGCCTTCATGTCACAGGCAGTCCGAGGCGGCACGTTGTACAGCACTTGTGGGATGTCGACCGCAGCGGCGATCGCCTCGTAGTGACGAAACAAGCCTTCTTGCGTTGGCTTGTTGTAGTACGGCGTGACGAGCAGGCAGGCATCAGCGCCCGCATCCTTCGCCGCTAGAGTCAGCTCGATTGCTTCCTTGGTCGCGTTGGCGCCGGTTCCCGCAATCACAGGAATGCGACCTTCGACACGTTCGACGGTACGCTCCACCACACGAACGTGCTCGTCGACATCGAGGGTCGCCGATTCGCCGGTGGTGCCCATCGGCACGATCCCGTGCGTGCCGGCTTCCAAATGCATCTCGATCAGCCGATCGAGCGCACCCCAATCGACGTCGCCCGAAGCCTCCATCGGGGTGACCAACGCGACGATACTACCGGAGAGCATTACCAAGCCCGGAAAAATGGAGGGCACATGTTAGAGCCTCGACTTTGCGCGGTCACGTATCACGATGCCTTCTTGCGCAGCAGATACGAGTAGCGGCCGTCGGTCTGGTCGGATTCGAGCAGCTCGTTGCCGCTCTGCCGAGAGAACACCTCGAAGTCGCGCACGGATCCGGGATCCGTGGCATAGACGCGCAACAGCGCACCTGCTGGCAATTCGTTCAGTGCCTTCTTGGCCTTCAGGAGCGGCATCGGGCATTTCAAGCCCGTCACGTCCAGCACGACCGGTTCGTCTGCCATGGGTTGCCTCGCGCGGAATGTGGCAGAGTATCGCATACGCGCACGGAACCTCAGCGGCCGAACATGGCCCAAGACAGCGTCCGTTGCGACCCTTTATGCAGCCACCAAATCGTCGGAAGTCGATGGCACGAATCCTTCTCATGGCACTGACGCTCGCGCTCGCCGTCTCTGGCTGGACGACCGTGCCCGACCAATTGCCGGAACTGGGGGACGCATCGTCGGCTGTCGTGTCGCTCGAAACCGAGCAACGCATCGGACAACAGTTGCTGAGGCAAGTTCGCGCGCAGGTGCCCACGGTACGCGACCCGCTGCTCAAGTACTACACCGAAGTGAACCTCTATCGGCTCGCGGAACACTCCGAGCTGAAGCGCATTCAGCTTTTCCCGGTGTTGATCGATGCGCCCGAGATCAACGCATTCGCGGCACCGGGCGGTGTGGTCGGCATCAATCTCGGCTTGTATGTCGCGGCCGAAGACGTCCACGAGTATTCGGCCGTCATTGCACACGAACTGGCCCACCTTTCGCAGCGCCACTTCGCCCGACAGATCGAAGAGCAGCAACGCAATACGCTGCCATATCTGGCTGCGATGCTGGCTTCGATCGCGATCGCGGCCACCACCGGGGGCGACGCCGGAATGGCGGCGATCAGCGGGACGCAAGCCGCCATTCAGGCCAATCAACTGAGGTTCAGCCGCACCCGTGAGCAGGAAGCCGACCGTATCGGCATCAATACCCTGGTGGCGGCACAACTGGATCCCACCGCCATGGGCCGCATGTTCGAACGGATGCAACGTGCATATCGGTTCAGCCGCATTCCGCCCGAGTTTCTCCTCACCCACCCGGTGACGGAGTCCCGCATCAGCGACGCCCGCAACCAGACGCGCGAATATGCGAACCGCAACTACCCCGACGCAGAAGACTTTCAGTTGATGCGCGCCCGCGCCCGTGTGTATCTGGCGCCCACGCCGACACACGCCGTGCAACTGTTCAAGGGCGAGATCGAACGGACCGAAGGTGCCGATTGGGCGTACTACGGGCTCGCCGTCGCACTACAGCGCGACGGACATGCGGAACAAGCCATCGATACCCTGAAGCCGCTGTACGAGAAGCAACCGAACTCGCTTCTGTACATCGCCACACGGGCCGAAATGCTGAACGCTGCGGATCGCTTCCACGAGGCGATCGACCTGGTGTCGCTTCAGCTGGTCATCAACCCAGACAACAAGCCGTTGTCGATGCTCTACTCAGCAGCGCTGACCGGCGCCGGTCGTGCGCGCGATGCACAAGCGGTGCTAAACCGCCTATCGGTGAAGTATCCCGAGGATCTCGACGTCTGGTACGAGTTGGCCGAGACCGCCGGACTCGCCGGTGATGTGCTCGGCGTGCACTTGGCGCGCGCCGAGTACTTTGCGCGTGTGGGCAACTTCCAAAAGGCAATTCAGCATCTGGAGTACGCGCGCGGGTTGACGAATCCCGACGATTTCCGCACCAACGCGA
>QJXZ01000127.1 GCA_003248125.1 Gammaproteobacteria bacterium
CCCGCGACCTACACCGGTTTCGCCGTGGAACTCGCCCGCGCGCTGCGCGCAATCGACGGACGCGACTAAGTGGACGTCCACGTCATCGCCACGGATTGGCAAACCCACGGGCCAGCCATGCGACGCGTGCGTGAGATCGTGTTCATTGAAGAACAAGGCGTGCCGCGTGACGAAGAGTGGGACGACAATGACGAACTCGCGCATCACTTCATCGCCATCGACAGCGCCGGTCGCACGCTCGGTACCGCTCGCCTGCTGCGCAGCGGGCAGATTGGCCGCATGGCGGTGCTCGAGCCGCATCGCCATCGCGGTCTCGGCAGGCGGCTGCTCGACGCGGCAATCGAGGCCGCCAAGTCGCTCGGGATGGAGAGTGTCTTCTTGCACGCGCAGGTACAAGCTCTCGACTTCTATCGGAAGGCCGGATTCGAGGCACTCGGTGACGAATTCACGGAAGCAGGCATTCCCCACCGCGAGATGCGTCTCTTGTTGCCGATGGCATTCGATACGACTTCCGCCGATCGGTCGTTAGACATACACAATCCGAACGGCCCCGGCATGGAGGGCGCCCCGCGTGCCGACGATCATCCGCCACGGCTGATTACCTTCGTGCACGAAAGCACATGCCGCGAGGCCCTCGAATTGATCCTCGGCAATGCCAAACGGTCTCTGGATATCATGAGCAATCGACTGGACAACGCATTGTTCGGCACGCCAACCGCGGTGGACATCATTTCGCGGTTCGCTCGCCGTGCCGCCGTACCGCGTGTGCGCGTGCTGGTCGAGGACGTACGGGCGGTCGCGGAAGGCGGCCATCACTTGCTGGAACTCGCGCGGCGCCTACCGAGCAAGGTCGAGATCCGCCGGATGCCGCCCGATGTACCCGAAGGCATGCCTCGACAGTTCGTGATCGCCGATGGCGAAGGGATCTGGGTCGTGCCAGAACCGGATGCGCTCACAGGCTTCGCCAATCCGCACGATCGCGTGGAGGCGCGTCGGCTGACTGAGACCTTCAACCGCCTTTTCGATCGCGCTACGGACGACCCGGAGCTACGCCGACTGACGCTTTGAAGTTCGAACACCTCGCAAATTGACTGACTTTCCAGTGGACGTCATCATTGCGCCCCCTTTTTGTTCGACCGGACAGTTCGATGACGAGCGAATCCACGGCCGTGGGCCGCCTCGAGGTACAAGGACGGCTGACAGCAGAATATCGCGAGATCTTGTCACCGGAGGCAGCGGATTTCGTTGCCGACCTAGTAGAACGATTCGCACCTCGACTCACTCGACTCCTCGAGGACCGCAAGGCATTCCAAGCTCGTATCGATGCCGGGGAACTGCCGGATTTCCTCCCCGAGACCCGCGAGATTCGCGAATCGAAGTGGAAGATTCGTGGCATCCCGCAGGATCTGCTCGACCGCCGCGTGGAGATTACTGGGCCGGTCGATCGCAAGATGATCATCAACGCCCTGAATGCCAACGTTCGCGTGTTCATGGCCGACTTCGAGGATTCGCTCGCACCGACGTGGGACAACGTCATGCAGGGTCAAATCAACCTGCGTGATGCCAATCGGCGCACGATCGAATTCACCAACCCCGACGGCCGGGTCTACAAACTGAACGACGACCCAGCCGTGTTGATCGCCCGCGTCCGCGGCCTGCATCTCAGCGAGAAGCACATTGGCTGGTCCGGCGACAGCCGCATTCCGGGGTGCCTACTCGATTTCGGCCTGTACTTCTTTCACAACCATGCCGAGCGCAAACAGCGCGGCGCTGGCGTCTACTACTACGTGCCCAAGATACAGAGCTATCACGAAGCACAGTGGTGGGACGATGTGTTCGCATACACCGAAGACCGGTTCGGTGTGGAGCGTGGCACGATCAAGGCAACATTCCTGATCGAGACCTTACCCGCGGTGTTTCAGATGCATGAGATCCTCCATGCGCTACGCGATCACGTGGTCGCTCTCAACTGCGGACGCTGGGACTACATCTTCAGCTACATCAAGACACTGAAGAAACATCCCGATCGGGTATTGCCCGACCGTCAGGTAGTGACGATGGACAAGCCGTTCCTGTCGGCCTACTCGCGTCTTCTAATCAAGACCTGCCACGAACGCGGTGCATTGGCGATGGGTGGCATGGCCGCCTTCATTCCGTCGAAAGATCCAAAAGAGAACGAAATTGCGCTCGCCAAGGTGCTCGCCGACAAAACGCTCGAAGCCGCCAATGGTCACGACGGCACTTGGATCGCCCATCCTGGGCTCGCGGACGTCGCCATGGAGGTCTTCGACAAGCACATTCCGCAAGGCCGCGACAACCAGCTCGACGTGCTACGCGAAAACGACCCCCCCATCACCGCGGCCGATTTGCTCGTCGTACCCGAGGGCGAACGCACCGATGCCGGCATGCGCACCAACATCCGTGTTTCGCTGCAATACCTCGAAGCTTGGATCAGCGGCAACGGTTGCGTCCCCGTCTACGGCCTGATGGAGGACGCCGCGACCGCCGAAATTTCTCGCGCCTCGATCTGGCAATGGATTCAGAATGGCAAGTCGCTCTCGAATGGCAAGAAGGTGACCAAATCTCTGTTCCGCGAAATGATGGATGAGGAGATGCAGGTGGTGCGCAGTGAAGTCGGCGAAGCGCGCTTCCAAGACGGGCGCTTTCGCGAAGCCGCCGTGCTGATGGATCGCCTCACTACCGCCGACGAGATGACCGACTTCTTGACGTTACCGGCGTACGAGACACTGGCCTAGCTGTCGATCTGGTTGTGGGCGCAAATGTGTTCGCGGTCCCCAGCCACGTGACCTTCAGCGACGCAGATACCTGCGGCAACTGCCGTACGCCAGATCGGTGTCACGCAGTGATACCGATCTAGCGACGCTTGCTCGCAATCCACGTTCCTAGATGACCAGCAAGTCCATGAACTCGTTGACCGGCGTCGACTCGAGCCGTTTCTGGTCGGTGCACAGAGCGTTGATCTCCGCCGACCGCCCTGCCGGAAAACGGGTCGCGAGATTGCGACGAAACTTCTCCTCGAGGATCGGAATGCCTTCCTTGCGCCGGCGACGATGGCCGATCGGATACTCGACTTCCACCTTCGCGGTCTTGGAGCCATCCTTGAAAAACACCTGGATCGCGTTCGCGATCGAGCGCTTGTCCGGTTCGTGGTATTCGCGGCTGTAGCGCACGTCCTCTTCGATCACCATCAACTGGCGCAGCGCATCGACACGCGGATCCGCGGCGACGTCGTCCTCGTAGTCCTCGGCCACCAAATTGCCCTTCAACAGACCGATCGCGGCCATGTATTGCAGGCAGTGGTCGCGGTCGGCGGGATTGTTGAGCGTGCCGGTCTTGCTGATGATGCGAATCGCCGACTCGTGCGTGGTCATCACGATCTTGTCGATCTGGTCGAGTCTGCCGATGATTTCAGGATGCAGCGTGACCGCCGCCTCCACCGCGGTCTGGGCATGGAATTCCGCCGGGAACGAAATCTTGAACAACACGTTTTCCATGACGTACGAACCGTACGGGCGCTGGAATGCGAACTTCTGTCCCTTGAAGGAAACGTCGTAGAAGCCCCACTTGGGAGCAGTGAGCACGCTCGGATAACCGATCTCGCCCTTGAGCACGAGCATTGCGAGACGCACGGCCCGGCTGGTGGCATCGCCTGCGGCCCAGGACTTGCGGGGACCGGCATTTGGCGCGTGTCGATAGGTACGCAATGCCGACCCATCCACCCACGCATGCGAGAGCGCGTCGACGATTTGCGACTGCGTGCCGCCCAATAGCTGTGTTACCACTGCGGTGGACGCAAGCCGCACGAGCAGTACGTGATCGAGACCGACGCGATTGAAGCTGTTCTCGAGCGCCATGCATCCCTGAATCTCGTGCGCCTTGATCATCGCCTCGAGAACGTCGCGCATCACCAGCGGCGCTTTGCCAAGCGCCAAGTTCCGTCTGCTGACGTAGTCGGCGACCGCGAGAATGCCGCCTAGGTTATCGGAAGGATGCCCCCATTCCGCGGCGAGCCACGTGTCGTTGAAATCGAGCCAGCGGATCATGCATCCGATGTCCCAAGCGGCCTTCACTGGGTCGAGTTCGAACTGCGTACCCGGCACCCGCGCGCCGTTCGGCACCACAGTTCCCGGCACGATCGGGCCGAGATGCTTGGCACACTCGGGAAAGCGCTGAGCGAGAAATCCACATCCCAACGTATCCATTAAGCAGTTGCGCGCCGTGTCGAACGCTTCCTTGCTCTTGATGTCGTAGTTCGTTACGTAGTCGGCGACATCCACCAGTTCCTGGTCGGGATTCGGACGCTCGGCAAGATCGACGTTTGCACTCATCGGCTTTCTTAGACTCCTAACTGCGTTGTGCGAGAGGTATGAGCTTGCGCGGCGCCGGACCGATGTAATCGGCACTCGGCCGAATGATCCTGTTGTTGCTGCGCTGTTCCATCACGTGCGCCGTCCAACCGGTGACGCGCGAACAAACGAAAATCGGCGTGAACAGCTTGGTCGGAATACCCATGAAGTGATAGGCGGAGGCGTGAAAGAAGTCGGCGTTCGCGAACAGCTCCTTCTCGTCCCACATGGTCTTCTCGACCGCCACCGACACCGGGTACAGCACGTTGTCACCTACTTCCTCGGCGAGCTTCGCTGCCCACTCTTTGATGATCCCATTGCGAGGATCCGAGGTGCGGTAGATGGCATGGCCGAAGCCCATGATCTTGTCCTTGCGCTCGAGCTTCTTGCGAATGTCCGCTGCCGCTTCTTCGGCGGACTTGTAGTTCTCGATCATCTCCATTGCGGCTTCGTTCGCACCGCCGTGCAGTGGACCGCGCAGCGATCCGATCGCGCCGGTGACGCAAGAGTGCATGTCCGAGAGCGTCGATGCGCACACGCGAGCCGTGAAGGTGGACGCGTTGAATTCGTGCTCGGCGTACAAAATGAGCGAGACGTCCATGACCCGCTGGTGTAGTTCGCTCGGCGCCTCGTCGAGCAGCGTGGCCAGGAAATGCGATGCCACCGAATCGGCGTCGGTTTCGGTGTCGATGCGCTTGCCATGGTGGCTGAAGCGGTACCAGTAGTTGATGATCGACGGCAGCACGGCGACCAATCGGTCCGCCACGGCCTGCTGGTTCGAGAAGTCACCTTCCGGCTCGAGATTGCCGAGCATCGAACAGCCAGTGCGCATGACATCCATCGGATGGGCAGACCTGGGAATACGTTCCAAAACCTCTCGCAAAGCGGTCGGTAGCCCCCGCAAGCCCTTGAGCTTCTTGCGATAGCCATCGAGCGTCGCGCGATTGGGTAGCTCTCCATACAGAATCAGATAGGCAACCTCTTCGAATGTAGCCCCCGCGGCGAGTTCGGAAATGTCGTAGCCGCGATACGTGAGTCCGGTCCCAGTCTTACCGACCGTGCACAGTGCAGTTTCTCCGGCGCTCTGGCCACGCAGGCCAGCGCCTCCCAGTTTCTTGTCAACCATCGGTTGGCCTCCCTTAGCTTGCTTTTTCGTTGGCGAACAATCGATCGAGCTTACGCTCGTAATCGTGATAACCCAGGCAGTCGTACAGGTCCATCCGGGTCTGCATTTGCTCGACGACACCCTGCTGCGTGCCGCGCGCGCGAATTTCTCGGTACACATCGAGTGCGGCTTTACTCATGGCGCGAAACGCCGATAAAGGATAGAGCGCCATCGCAATGCCGACGCTGCCAAGTTCGTCGACGGAGTACAGCGGCGTCTGGCCGAACTCGGTGATGTTGGCAAGCACCGGTACGTCGACCGCGTCTACCACCTTGCGATACATCTCGAGATCGGTCATCGCTTCCGCAAAGATCGCATCGGCGCCCGCTTCCACGAACGCACCGACTCGCTCGACAACCGCAGCGAAACCATCGACGGCGAGCGCATCGGTACGCGCCATCACTACGAACTCGGCATCGGTCTTCGCATCGACCGCAGCTTTGATTCGGTCCGTCATCTCCTCGACCGGCACGATCGCTTTGTTGGGACGGTGCCCACAGCGCTTCTGGGCAACTTGATCTTCGATGTGCACCGCAGCGGCACCGGCCTTCGTCATCTCGCGAATGCTGCGCGCGATGTTGAATGCACCGCCCCAGCCTGTGTCAATGTCGACCAGTAGCGGCAAGTTCGACGCGCTGGTGATGCGCCGTACGTCGATCAGCACATCGTCCAGCGATGTCATGCCGAGATCGGGTAGACCATATGATGCGTTGGCAACACCTGCCCCAGAAAGGTAAATGGCACGATAGCCGGTGCGCTCTGCCAGCATCGCAGCATACGCGTTGATGGCACCGACGATTTGCAATGGTCGCTCCTCAGCGATGGCCGTTCGCAGCGCGCGGCCGGCACTCGACTCTGTCACTTCGCTTCCCCCTTTTCGTGTTCGCCGAAATGTTGTTCGATGGAATTGCGAACGCCTCGGACATGACGCCGCATGAGGATCTCGGCCAACTCACCGTCGCGTTCGGCGATCGCGTCGATGATACGCCGGTGCTCGTTGAGCGCGGCCTTCGGTCGGTCGGGTCGCAAGCTGAATTTGTATCGGTACATGCGCATCAGGTGATAGAGGTCGTCGCACAAGAGCTTCGCGACGATGCCGTTGCCGCTCGCCTTTGCGATCCGGAAGTGGAAGTCGTCGTCACCTTCGCGTTGGAAATAGGCACGTCCCTCGCTGGCCGCAATGTGCGCCTCGTGGCTATCGAGCAGTACCTTCAAAGCGTCGATGGACGACTGCGTCATGCGCTCGGCCGCCAATCGGCAGGCCATACCTTCGAGTACCTCGCGGGTCTCGTAGATGTCGAGTAGCTCCGCCACACTGAGCCGCGCAACGCGGGCACCGGAATGGGGTGTGATTTCCACCAACCGGCGCGCCTCGAGGCCCCTGATGGCTTCGCGCAGCGGGCCCCGACTCGTGCCGTATTGGCGCGCGAGCTCCGGTTCTTTGAGCTTGCTGCCAGGCGCGTACTCACCACGCACGATGGCCGCTTGCAGCAGATCCCGGACGCGTCCGGCGAGCGTCGGCGAGGCACTAGGAAGTGCAGCGGCAGACATTCGTGTCGACAATCTTGGAAGGATTGGCACGTTATTAGCCGAATTCGGCCCTGTCAACGGAAAATTGTCGACAGAACAGCGCGATTCACCCCGACGCTGGCGCCGCGAGCAACGCTTTCAGGGCCGCGTAGTCGTCCGCCACCGCAAACCCGGGATAGCGTGCCGTAACGTTTGCGGGTGCGGCGAACAAGAATGCGCGGTCGGCCTGCTCGAGCATCGGGATGTCGTTGAAGGAATCACCAGCAGCGGTGACATGGTAGCCGAGCCCCTGGAACGCCTTGACCGACTGACGCTTGGCGTCGGGCTGTCGCAGCCGATAACCCGTGATGCGACCGCCGTCGATCCGCAACCGATGACACAAGAGCAGCGGGTAGCCGAGCTTCGTCATCAAGGGACCAGCGAATTCGTAGAACGTATCGGAGACCACCGTGACCTGATATCGCGCCCGTGCCCAGTCGAGAAACGCGCATGCGCCGGGCAGCGGTTCGAGTCCGTCGATGACGGATTGGATGGTCGCGAGATCGATCGCGTGCTCGCGCAGCACACCGAGTCGCATCTGCATCAAATCATCGTAGACCGGGATGTCGCGCGTGGTCTGACGCAGGGCTTCGATGCCCGTGTGCTCCGCCACGCCGATCCAGATCTCCGGGATCAGCACGCCTTCGAGGTCGAGGCACAAAACTTCCACAGGCGGTCTTCCACGGCGCGAAAGCTCGGCATGGTAGTGCAGCGACCTACCGTTGTAAGCATATAAAGACAAAGTATTTTTGAGCACGAAACAGCGTTGCTAGGCTGCCGGTCACCGATTGATACGGGTGCAACATGGCAGTGGGTAGTGCAGAACGACTGACCGACGACGGCACAGTTCGCTCCCCCACCGACGTGCTCAGCGAGGCGTTCGCGCGTCACGGCGCTGATCGCGTGGCGATTTCGTTCTCCGGCGCCGAGGACGTGATCTTGATCGACATGGCGGTTCGCCTCGGGGTCCGCCCGCAGGTGTTTTCGCTCGATACCGGCCGGCTACATGCCGAGACGTACCGTTTTCTCGAGACGGTGCGCGAGCGCTACGACCTCGCACTCGAAGTCCTCACGCCGAATGCCGATGCGGTTGCCGATCTCGTCAAGCGCAAGGGGCTGTTCAGTTTCTATCGTGATGGTCATCAAGAGTGTTGCGCCATCCGCAAGATCGAACCGTTGAAGCGCAAGCTTTCGAGCCTCGATGCGTGGATCACCGGACAACGGCGCGATCAGAGCGCCACGCGAACGGCCGTGCCATTCGTGCAGCCAGATATCGCCTTCTCCCGACCTGATCACAGCATCACCAAATACAACCCGTTGGCGCATTGGTCATCGGCCGAGGTTTGGCAATACATCCGCACGCACGACGTACCGTACAACCCGCTCCATGACCACGGCTTTGCCAGCATCGGTTGCGAACCCTGCACGCGCCCGGTCGGCCCTCATGAGCACGAGCGCAACGGTCGCTGGTGGTGGGAGCAGGCCGACGGCAAAGAGTGTGGCTTGCACGCGCAGAACATAAGACCCGTACGGATCGTCGGCTAGCCACTCACGACATCGGACTCAGCGTGACCATCACGTTCGTCAAGAAGATTCGCCACGATGGCACACCTTGCCCCAAGTGCCTCGATGTCGAGGCGCGTCTCGACGCGGGGGCGCACTGGCACGCCATCGACCGTGTCGTGGTCGCAGACGAACGCGACCCCGATTCCGAAGGGATCCAACTTGCCGCCCGGCTGGGGATCGACCGCGCGCCGTTCTTTATTGTCGAAAACAATGAAGAAACAATCGTTTACACCGTATTCTTCAGATTCTTGAAAGAAGTACTGCAGGCCCCGACCACGGCGGCCGAGGACGCCGAAGCCTTGCTTCATGCGCACCCGGAGCTGGACGCGCTGTAGCGCCGCGTCAGCGCACCGGCAATTCGATTTCTGCGAACAGCTCGTCGCGATCCGCCTTGTTCGTGCACGCGAGCGCTTGCTCGACCAAATCACGCGTCAGATGGGGCGCAAACAGCGCGATGAAATCGAACATGAAGCGGCGCATGAACGCGCCCTTGCGGAACCCCAAGTGTGTGACGCTGGGCTTGAAAAGGTGGCTTGCGTCCAGCGCCACCAAGTCCGAATCGAGCTTGGGCTCGTAGGCCATGCCGGCGATGATGCCGACGCCAAGCCCCAGGCGTACATACGTCTTGATCACATCGGTGTCGGTGGCGGTGAACACCACGTGCGGTTTCAGACCCTTGGCAACGAAGGCATCGTCGAGCTTGGATCGACCGGTGAAGCCGAACACGTAGGTCACGATCGGTTCCGCTGCGACATCCTCGATGGTGAGCGACTTCAAGTTCGCAAGTCGATGTCCCTTGGGCACCACCACCACCCGATTCCAGACATAGCACGGCATCATCACGAGGTCGTGGAACAGATCCATACCCTCGGTCGCGATCGCAAAATCGACGTCGCCGCTGGCGGCCATCTCCGCGATTTGCCCCGGCGTGCCCTGATTCATGTGCAATGTGACGTCCGGATATTGGCTGCGAAAGGCCCCGATCACCGCGGGCAGCGCATATCGTGCCTGGGTGTGGGTGGTCGCGACGGACAAACTGCCTTTGCGCTCGTTGCTGAACTCCTGGGCCGCCTGCTTGATGCTCTCGACTTGCCGCAGGATGTCGCCCGCTAGCCGAATGATGACCTCACCGGCGGGTGTCACCCGCGTCAGGTGCTTGCCACTGCGCGAGAACACCTCGACGCCGAGCTCGTCCTCGAGCAAACGGATCTGCTTGGAAATGCCTGGCTGCGACGTATACAGACTCTGCGCCGTAGCCGATACGTTGAGGT
>QJXZ01000192.1 GCA_003248125.1 Gammaproteobacteria bacterium
CTCGCCACGACCGGCGCAAACGGCTGCATCGCATCTTCGGATACGGTCACGTAGGAGATGCCATAGCGCGCGCGGCGACGCTCGAGCTCTTCGCAGATGGCATCGACACTGCCGAACAGCGCATGCGGATGAACGCGCATCTCATCGGGCGTGAGGCCGAAGGTTTGGGCGAACATCTCGACCATCGGCGTAGCCGTGTCCGTGACGAACGTGAAGTACGCGCCGATCTCGATCTCGAGCGCGCCGAAGCGATCGCCCGCGCCCTCCTTCACCCAGCCGATCTTACGGTCGGTCTCACTAGCCGATGATGTCTTGACACCATCGGGTCCGATCACACCCCTGCGATTGTTGAAATTCAGGCTGACGATGTCGGCTTCACGGCCCGCGATTCGCAGGATGCGCGGGCTACCGCCACCGATCATGAGCGGCGGATGTGGTTTGTGCGCGGGCTTCGGTAGACCCTCGAAGTCGCGCCACTCGAGGTCTTCGTTGTGTACGTCGACGGTGCCCTCGCCCGCGAACGCGCGCAAACCTTCGATGACGTGCTCGAGCCGGGTGATGCGCCGCGGCGGCGGATCGAAAGGAATTCCGGTGGCGTGGTACTCCTCCTCGAGCCAACCAGCCCCCAAACCGAGCTCGATGCGGCCATCCGACAACAGATCGAGCGTCATGGTTTCCTTGACCAACACCACCGGCCGACGGTAGTCGATGCAGAACACTCTGCAGCCGATCTTCAGCGTGTTGGTCACTGCCGCGGCGTAAGCCATCGCCGGGACGGCGGCCAAGTTTTGCACCGGGTGATTGGTCTTCGCGAGCGCCGGTCCAGGTCCCAGCAAATGGTCGGCGAGATGCAGCGCAGAGTAACCGAGCGCTTCCGCCTTGCGCGCTTTCTCGCTCCATTCCTTGCCGGACTGGGCATTGAACGATTGAACACCGAATCGAAACGGCTTGCTCATGACCTTCCCCTGCGTGCGCGACCGCCGAACGCGGCAACATAGCAACCCACCCGAACCCGAACAAGGCTGACGGTTTTGCTAATCTCGATCCATGAAAAAGCCACGACCCAAGTACAGCGAAAAGACTCGCTTCGATGCGGCGTACTATCGACGCTTTTATCAGAACCCAGCGACACGAGCGCACACGCCGGCAAGCCTCGCGCGCAAAGCCACGTTCATCGCCACGTATCTGCGCTACCTCGAGATGCCGGTCAAACGCGTGCTCGACATCGGTTGCGGTATGGGTTGGACATTGAAGGCGCTCGAGGGCTACTTTCCGAACGCCCGCCTAGACGGGGTCGAGTTCAGCCCACACCTATGCGAACGCTATGGGTGGATCGAAGGCTCGGTCGTCGACTACACGAGCAGCGCGCCCTACGACCTCGTCATCTGCAACGACGTGCTACCTTCACTCGATGACGAGGCATGTGCGGCCGCGCTGCGCAATCTCGCGGCACTCTGCCGAGGTGCACTGTTCATCGGCGCACTCACGGCT
Source organism: Gammaproteobacteria bacterium (assembly GCA_003248125.1). Lineage (GTDB taxonomy): Bacteria > Pseudomonadota > Gammaproteobacteria > Pseudomonadales > Azotimanducaceae > SZUA-521. Next base: position 1,492 of record QJXZ01000192.1, read on the forward strand.
GAAGACTGGCAACGATGCGACAAGGGTCGCACGGACCGGCACGTGCACCTGCGGGAAGCTAGTTGGTATCGGCGGCGGTTGGCGCGTAACTTCCAGTCGGTCGGTGGCGGGCTATTCTTGAAGAAGCCAGTCGACATCACGCTATGGGAGCTCGATGTGCCCTGACGCCGCCATCACGGTAACACTGCAATCGATCGGTCGACCGTTTGCATTCGCCGCCGGCCAACCGCGTGCCACCACGTCCACTCACTGAATCGCGCCGATGTCCTCGCTCTCGAACGACCAAGCAGCGCTCGCCGCCTCGATTGCCGAACGACTCGGTAGGTTCGAAGGTGTGACCGGCGTGGTGTTGGGTGGCTCGCACGCGCGCGGTCGCGCACGGCCCGACTCCGACATCGACATCGGCATCTATTACCACGAAGACCATCGCTTCTCGGTGGACGCACTCGAAGGCCTGGCACGTGAGCTGAACGACACCGATGACCCTGTGGTTTCCGGGTTCTACGAGTGGGGGCCATGGGTCAATGGCGGTGCATGGTTGACGATCGACGGACAACGCGTGGATCTGCTCTATCGCAGCGTGGAGCGCTGCAATGAGGTGATTGCAGATGCACGAATCGGCAACTATCAGATCCACTATGCGCAGCAGCCGCCATTCGGATTCTTCAGCCCGGTCTACATGGGCGAGCTGCACGCCGCAGCACCGCTTCTCGATCGTCTTGGCGAAGTGTCGCGGCTGAAGTTCGAAGTCGAAACGTATCCCGAGGCACTGCGAAGTTCGGTGGTCCAGCATTGTCTGTGGAGCGTCGAGTTCGGTCTCACCGCCTTTGCGCCCAAATTCGCGATGGCAAACGATGTCTACAGCGTCGCCGCCTGTATCTCTCGGTTCTGCTATCACCTGGTCTTGGCACTGTTCGCGCTCAACCGCCGCTACTTCGTCAACGACAAGACCGCACTGCAGGAGGTGAGTGAGTTCGACCGCGCGCCAGCCGGATTTCGAGAGCGCGTCAATGCGCTGCTCGGCGCAGTCGGGGATACCCGTTCGACGTTGACGAATTCTCTCTCGGACACGCGCGACCTGTTCACCGAAGTCGTCTCACTCGCCGGCGATCTATATCGGCCGAACCGCTTGCCGTGATCTATTCCACGGCATGATTGTGCCGGGCAGCTTGACGCGCGGCGAGATTCTCGAAACCATCGGAGCCGTCTTGCTGAGTGTGACTTGCCATGAAGATCACGATCGAATACTGCGTACAGTGAAACTACGAACCCAAGGCGGCGAGTCTCGCTGCCGAGCTCGATGAAGCATTCGGTGTCACGGCCGAGCTGATCAGAGGCGGGGGCGGCATTTTCGACGTCAAGGTCGACGGCAGATTGGTCTACTCGAAGAAACGAACCGGTCGCTTCCCAGAAGCTGGCGAAGTCACCGCCTCAATTCGCGGGCGCTGATCGGAAGCCACCATGTTCGAGGCGTGGCACCGCTGCGCTCACGTCATGATGGGCCGCGAGCGCGATGTCGTCCGGTCGCCCTCTCGCCAGCAACTCGCGACCGGAAGCGCATGACATCAGCGTGTCGTGCAACCCATTCACTTCGGCGCGAAATGCGCGCGCCGCAACGGCTGCCTCCGGCGACGGTGCGAGGCCGAGCGCCGCAATCACCGCACCGGCACCGAGTAGATCCTCAACCGCGTATCGAATCGAGCCATCGGACCAACGTTCACCTGCAGCAATGACGGCGACCGACTCGAAGTCGCGCAAACGGCGTGCGACCGCCGTGGCGTTGCGCAGGCAGGCGGCGAACACGCGCGCCTCCTCAGGCGCCGCATGGGCGATTGCCGATCCGTTGATCGATTCCACCACCAAACGCAGGCCCGAGGGCACACGCGTCAGCGTGGACGGCGACAACGACGCGCCTTGCGCCGCGGGCGTGCCGGCCACAACGCCACCGACACGCTCTGCAACGCGAGCGGCGCTGCCGTCACGAAATCCGCAGGGGAAAATCGCCGCACCCCGTGCGACCGCGATATCGACTGCCGTTGTGAACGACAGAACGTCGACGATGACAACCGCATCGGCCGCCGGGGCCAGTGCCGCTAACCCTGCATCTCCCCACTCGAAGCGCGCACGATACGCGGACTGGTCGTGGATTCCGTCTGCCAAGACACTGCCTTCAAATTGTCGTCGGGGTTCCGATCGATGCGCTTACTGTAGGGGTCTATACCGACCCGTGCGGGCTCGCCTTCGACCACGAACTCGTAGGTCGACTGCCCGGAATGGACACCATGCCTGCCAATGTACAGCGGATCGGGTAGATCGTCGTCGCCCAGTTCATCGCTGGCTCTTGGAAACACCCCGATGTCCAGTGTCGCATCGAGCGGCACTTCCGTTTCCCGACCCTCACCGTCCGCCTCGAATTGCTTGGCAGAGACGGTCAATGACACACGATAGCGGCCATCGCCGAGTGGTTCCGCGGTGGCGTCGGTCACGGCCAGATCCCACAGCACGATCTTCTCGAACAGCTCGGTGATCAGCGCCTGATGCTCCGGTCCCGCGACTGCCCGAAACTCCGCAATTAGGTCGCCGGTGCGTGGGAACGGCGGTTCGTTGAATGCATATTTCGCCAAGAAGCGCCGCAACGCGAGATTGACGTTGGACTCGCCAATCGCATCTTTGAGCGCATACATCGCGAGCGATCCCTTGCGATAGTGGATGTAAGGCTGGTTCTCGACCAACGCCAAAGGCAGCTCTTCGATCAGTTCGCCGCCACGATTGGATAGGTACGAATCGAGTTCGTATTTCAAGAATCGCCGCATTTTCTCGGGGCCGTAGGCATGCTCCATGACCATGAGCGCCGAGTACTGCGCAAGCGTCTCGACGATCACCGTCATGCCCTGCGCGTAGCGACCCACCACCTGATGGCCCCACCACTGGTGCGCGAGCTCGTGCGCGGTGACGTAGTAAACGTAGTCGATGTACTCGTCCTTGGAGAGATCCGCGATGAAGCCAATGGACTCCGAGTAGGGAATGGTGTTCGGAAACGCCTGCGCGAACCGTGCGTATGCCGGAAATTCGATGATGCGGAATTGACGGTATTGATATGGCGAGAATTCTCGCGTGAAGTAATCGAGACCGGCCTTCGATGCCTCGAGCATACGTTCGACGTTGAACGCGTGCGCAGGGTGGTAGTACACCTCCAGATCCACGTCTTGCCACCGATCGCGCGCGACCGCATAGCGCGCCGACATGAACGAGAAGAACGGCCAGATCGGTGCGTCCATCTCGTATTCGAAGTGCCGCCGGTCTCCTTCCGTCCACTCACGTTGCAAGTAGCCGGGTGCGATCGCGTACTGATCGGCCGTGGTCGTGAGATGCACCTTGAAGGTGCTGCGGCGCAACGTGCCGAATTGCCCGGGCTCATCGGCATCCGCATCGTCGTACTTCGGTAGCCGCTCGACCGGCGCGAGGCCGTGCTTGCGGCGCTTGTTGTTGTCGGTCAGCTCGACGCCACGGTCGTAGCCGACGGTCGGCATGATCTCCGAGTTGTTGACGAACGTGCCGTTGGCAACCACCCGAGTCGTGCCGCCCCGGTGCTCGAAGCCCGGGTTCAGCCATGACAGATTCCACGACATCGTGACCTTCGCACCAGGCGGCAGTGGCGTGGCGAACCGATAGCGCCGGAAGCCAAGCTCGGCATCTTCATCGACCAACTCCGCACCCGGCACCTCCAGCGAATTGACCCGAAGCAGACGCGACACTCCGACGTGCAGTTCATCGAGCGCGTCGGAGTGTACGTTCTCCAAGACGGCACTCCCCCGGCTCTCGACGCGTCGCATCTCGGGGAATAGATCCACCTCGGCCTCGACCGCGACAGCGGCGGGCATCGGTTGCCGATCGTATTGCTTGAATCGCTTCTCGTAGTCCGCCTGCAGCTCCTCGACATCAGCCACGGTGCGATAGGTGTTGAGTACGTTCATGTTGTAGAAGATCCAGCCGCCGACCAGCGCGGCGACAGCGCTTGCAACGGCGCTGATGATCGCGACCCTCCGATTGAAGCGACGTCGCGCCTCGACAAACCGCTCGGCCATGCCACCCACCACACCTCGGCGCATGAACAGATGCGCGACCACACCGGCCAAGACCATCACCAACGCCCAGTACGCGCCAACGGTGAGAACTGGCTCCAGGAAATGACCCCAGCCGTTCATGTCGGATAGTGGTGCTTCCGGTGTACCCGGCTGATACAGAACATGCTCGAATCCCAAGCTATCGAGCGCATTCAGCGCGAAGAACAGCACGACGATCGCGAGCATGCCGACGAACTTGTTGCGCACCAGCGACTGAACCGCGACTGCCGCGATACACAGTAGGAATGGAAACGCACCCTGCTCTACGAAGAGCCCGAACAGATACGTTGGAATCTCGAAGTTGGTGTAGCCGTTCAGCGCCTGCACCAAAATCGCTGTGAGCATGCCGACCAGCAATACGGTTGCCACGATCAGCCACAATGCCGCGATCTTGGCGAGCACCATGATGCCGTTGGCAAACGGCATCGCATCCACGTATTCGGCGACGGCGGTCTGCCGCTCGCGGTGCACCAACTCACCGGCGTAGTACACGAGAATGATGACGGTCATGAACAGATACATACCTTCGATCATCTGCAGCATGACGCGTGTTACCGGTATGAGCGGCGTGCCGAACAGCTGCGACGTGGCGAGATAGAAGCCGTTCAGTACGTTGAACAGGGCAAACAGCAAGAGCACGTAGAACGGATAGCTCTGGAATACCGCCCGAAGGTCCATGCGCACCTGCGACGCGAATTGTTTGACGACGAGCGCGCCATCGAATCGAGGGACCACGGATGCCAATGCCGACGGAAACACGATCCGCATTGCGGCGGTCGGAGGTGGGCCGGCTTTGCCACGGCGCCTGCCTTCCGCCGGCGCGAATCGAAAGCGTAGCAGCGCGGCGGCCAACGCGACCAGCGCAACGCCGCCCCAAAGGACACGATTGGCGAGCATCGTGCCCGCCAGCGTTGGCACCAACTCGTTCTTCTCGAACACGGTCCAATAGCGCGTCGTTTCGCCGAACGCGATGGCTCCGAACGGATCAGCAAGGGCGGTCGCTGCGATCGTCTCCGGGTCCGTGTTCACGTTTGCAACGATCCACCCGAGGATGAGCGCGATCAGCGTGGTGTACGACGCAATCATCGAGCGCGTGATGGCAGCCACGCTGGCGACGATCGAGCCGACGATCAGAATCGCCGGCAACATCACCGCCCAAATGGAGAACCAATAGGGTTCGAACGCAAATGCGCCGATCCGCTCCTGATCGAGCCATGGCATGAACGTACCGATCAGCGTGCCGGGAATAGCAGCGCAAGCGGCGAGGAAGGCGAACAGCAAACCCCCGGCAAATCGCCCGACGAAGAACTGTCGTTCCGACAACCCGGTCGCGACCAACATCTCCTGAGTCTTGAGTTCGCGATCGCGGGTCAGCGGTGTGGCGACGAATGCCACTACCGCAAACATCGCGATGATGCTGAACACGAAGTGCGTCTGGACGATCGTGAAGCTCGCATTCAGATTCAGGTTGCCTGTGCCGCCGCCAACCGTGACGTTCTCACTGGCCATCGCCAGATAGGCGAGTAACGCGAACACCAAGCCAATGATGACGAACAGCGGACTCTTCAGCTGATATCGACACTCGAACTTGAAGACTTCGAAGATCATCTGCCGATCACTCCAGAACGGCTTCGATGCCGTGTTGCTCGAGCGTTGCGAAGTAGACGTCCTCGAGATTGGGGTCGGCGGGATCCATGGCTTCCGGGCGTTGCTCCGAGACGACGCGGATCTCGGTTCGACCTGCACTCATCCGCGTCGACACGATCGGTAGCGCTCGCCGCAGCTCGGCAACGGCGGTCGGCGGCACCAGGCGTTTCCACAGCCGACCTTCGAGCTTGGCGATCAGCGCATGTGGTTCGCCTTCCACCAGGATGCGACCGTTGCCCATGATCGCCATGCGCGTGCATAGATCGCTGACATCCTCGACGATGTGAGTGGAGAGAATGACGACCACTTCCTCGCCGATGCGCGTCAGCAAGTTGTGGAACCGTCGGCGCTCGGCCGGGTCGAGTCCGGCGGTCGGCTCGTCGACGATGATGAGCTTCGGGTTGCCGATCAGGGCCTGCGCGATGCCGAATCGTTGCCGCATGCCGCCGGAAAAGGTGTCGATGTTCTTCTTGCGCAGGTCCCAGAGATTGGTTTGCACGAGCAGCCGCTCGACCAGCTCGGCGCGCGACTTTCGGTTGCCGATGCCTTTCAACACGGCGAGATGATCGAGCATGACGAGCGGAGACGTACGCGGGTAGACGCCGAACTCCTGCGGTAAGTAGCCGAGCTGTCGTCTGAGTTCGTCTTTGTTTGCCACCACGTCGAGCCCATCGAGCCGAATCTCGCCGCTGTCGGGATCCTGCAATGTTGCGACCGTGCGCATGAGCGTCGATTTGCCCGCGCCATTGGGCCCGAGCAATCCAAACATCCCCCGCGGAACGTCGAGGCAGACGTCTTTGAGCGCCTCCACGCCATTGGGATAGGTTTTGCTGACGTGACGCAACTCGAGCATGGCTACTCCTCCTGAAAGTCTCGGCGCGTGCGGCGATGCAACGTCCGCGCCAGGTTGAAACCTCGAACCCGATCAACGACTTGCATCGAACCCCGAGCGCATCGCTGGCGAACTTCGCCAACTGCCTCGTCGATCTGGCCACTCATTGTGAGCACCCGCATCACGATTGCTGCCGGGCGATCGGCGTGGTCGCCCAGGTCAAGGCAATCTGATGACGGCCGCGGCCCCGTTTGCCGGCCCGCAAAATCTCGCGGGCGGCCCGCAAGTGGGCATTCAGCGCCGCCAGTTCGCGACGCGACAACCAGCCGACTTCACGACCGCCGCTCAAGGCGTCATCGCCCATCACGCCACGGTCGATGGCACGCGTGAAATCCCGAAGCGACAGCCGCAGCACCGAAGCGATCGTCTTCTTGAGTACGTCCTGTGGACTGCTGGACAGTGAATAGCGGAGATTCAAGGCGCCGGGCACATCATAGAGCGTCTCGTGCCGAGTAGTGGAGGCGCGCTTCCCCACTTCGAGCAACAGACCGAGCCCGACCAGCTTCTTCAAATGGTAGTAGAGAGCGTCCGCCGCCACGTCCATCTCACGGGCGATTTCTGCAGCCGAACACGGCCCCATTGCCGTCACCAGGTCGACGATCTCGACGCGCTTGGGTGATGCCAGCGCTTCGAGTTGCGCGCGTTCTTCGACAACGAAGTCTTTTTTTGAATTTCCTTTCACAATTTCAATATTAGGAGAAACAAGAGGCGGTGCCAAGACCGCCTTAGTTCGACCCTACGCCGCCGCGGGCGTTGCGCAGTACTTCAGACCACGGCGCAGCAACTCGTAGTATTGCGGTAGCTGCCAAGAGCCGCGCTCGATCTTCGCGTAGTAGGGCATGCCGAGCGACTGCATGTCGTAGTGGCCACGACAATGCCCGAGGTTGAGGTACAACACCTCTCCCTTACCGATCTTGTTGATGTAATAGACGGGGCGCGACACGTCGTCGTCCCACTGGTCCGCCACGAACCCCTTCGCGTCACCGGTGTATCGCGTGTCCAGCAACGTGTGCAGCTTGCCGTGGATACGGCATAGATACAGCTCGTCGTCGGTCTCGAACTCTCCGATGCCCTCGACCAGAGGATGAGTCGGATCGGCTACGCGAACCTTGAACGGTTGAATCGGCGGATGCGCGATGAACTGAGTACCCAACGTCTCCATCAAGATCGGCGCGATCTCCGGCGCGTCGACACGACCGTCGGCGAGAAACTTCAGAATCGAGTTGGTGCCGTGCAACGCGAACCATCGTTTACCACCGGCGACGAATGCCTTGAGTGCCTTCTGCTCGGCCTCGGTCGGCACCACGTTGCACGTATAGGTGAGCAGGTAATCGGCGGCATTGATCGCATCCAGATCGTGGTAGTCCTGCGCCACCCGCACCCTCACCCGCTCGTCCTCGGCCAGTAACTTCAGGAGTTCGAGCCGCGCGAAGTCGATGTCGTGGTAGTCACCGGCGGCCACCAGGTAGACGTTCGTCGTTCTGTGCTCGCTCATTGGTCCCTCCAAGCGGGGGCGGAGGTCGCGCCCCCTCCATTCGCGTCAGTACTGGATGCGTTTGGTCAGTCCGCCATCGACTACGACGTTGGTGCCGGTGGTGAAGCCACAACGCGGGCTGACGAGCATCGCGACGGTCGCCGCCACTTCGTCCGCGGATCCCATCCGGCCGAGCGGAATTTGCGCAAGCGTCTGCTCGTAGAACGGCGTCATGTTCTTCTTGATGTAGTCCCACGCACCACCTTCGATGAAGATCGGCCCAGGACT
>QJXZ01000142.1 GCA_003248125.1 Gammaproteobacteria bacterium
TTGCTATCTCGATCAATTCACGATGGCCGAGCGCGCTACCGATTGGCGCGGTAACAACAACATCGCGGAATCGATATTCCAGCAGATGACCCGTGAGCGACATCCGCAACCGAGTTGGATCGTGGTCGGCGCGGGCACGGGGGGCACATCGGCGACCATCGGGCGATATCTGCACTATCGCGCCTCACCAGGCAAGCTGTGCGTCGTGGATCCGGAACGATCTGTGTTCTTCGACTACTACCGTGGTGGGGATGCCGGTGTTACGCGCCCAGACGCGTCGGGCATCGAAGGCATCGGCCGGCCGCGCGTCGAACCGAGCTTCATCGCCAGCGTGATCGATCGAATGATTCGTGTGCCCAATCAGGATTCCTTCGCGGCCATGCGGTTCTTGAGCGGTGTGCTGGGTCGGCGCGTCGGCGGCTCGACAGGTACGAATTTTATCGGTGTCGTCGAGCTGATGGCGGAGATGCGCGCCGCCGGCATACGTGGATCGATCGTCACGCTGCTGTGTGACGGTGGCGAACGGTATCGCGATAGCTACTTCGATGATGCGTGGCTGAGAAGCAAGGGCTACGACGTGTCCGCGGCGATCGATCGCTTGCGGGCGTTCTGGGACCATGGCGCATGGTTGGTTGGTGACTTTACTGACCACGCTATGCACGCTTAAATCTGTGGTACTGCACGACTCGGCGGTTCGGCACGTATGACGGAGCCCCTCGATTCGCGCCGCATCTCGGCCGCCCTGCCGCGCACCACGCGGTCGTGGCTGAAGACACTCGAAGTGCTCGAGCGTATCGACTCGACAAATGCCTACCTCGCCCGCATCGCGCGCACTGGGCCCATCGATGGTCTGGTGGTCACCACCGAATTTCAGACTGCGGGACGCGGACGTCGTGGCCGTTCTTGGGCCGGCGACGCGGGTCAAAACGTCGCGGTATCGATCGGTCATGCGGTCGATGTGCCGCTCACCAAAGTCGGCGGATTGAGTCTCGTAGTCGGACTTGCGGTGGTCGACGTGCTCGATTGCCTAGGTCTGGAGCGCGTCGGTCTGAAATGGCCGAACGACATCATGCTCGGCGAAGGAAAGCTTGGCGGCGTGTTGATCGAGCTGTTGGGAGACGCGCCGCCGGCACAAGTGATTATCGGCGTCGGCTTGAACGTCGCGCTCGATGAGCGGACGCGGGCCGCGATCGGGGCGCCGGTCGCAGCGCTCGCCGATGCCGGTCTGCGTGTCGACCGGAATCAGTTGATAGCGGCGTTGGTTGCGCGCGTCCACGAGTTCACCGCCGCGTTCGAGAGCTTTGGCTTCGAGCGCTTTCAGCCGTTGTGGGAATCGCTCAACGTGCATGCGGGGCGCAGTGTCGAGGTGCGGTGCGGGGAGGCCCGTGTAACCGGTCGAGCGCTCGGTGTCACTGCGACGGGCGAACTGCGGGTCGAGACCGACGCCGGTGAAGTCACCTTCAATGCCGGCGAGGTGTCATTGCGCGCGATTGCGGAACGCGCTTCTTGAGCGTTCTCGACCTCGATGTCGGCAACTCGAGAATCAAATGGCGATGGAGTGGGCCGCCGCCAGCTACGGGCGCCGTAGCGCGCGAGCCGACATTCGAACTCGCGTTGCCGCAGCGGTGGCATGCGCAACGCGTCCGCATCTCGAGTGTCGCAGGACGCGAAGTCGAGCACGAGATTGCCAGCGCCATTCGCCGACAATTCGGTGTAGAAGCGGAATTTGCGAAGGCGGGGCGAACGCTCGGTGGTGTGCGCTGTGGATATGACGCGCCGGATCAGTTGGGTGTCGACCGGTGGCTCGCAGTGGTTGCGGCTTGGCAGCGCGTGCGATCGCCGCTCGTGGTGGTCGATGCCGGTAGTGCTTGCACCGTCGATTTCGTCGATGGGGCCGGCGAGCACAAGGGTGGATACATCGTTCCGGGACTCGCGATGATGCTGGCAGCCCTCGATCGAAACACGGCGCAAGTGCATGTATCTGCAGGCGCCGTGGATGTCGACTTCGCTCCCGGTACCACGACGCACGCCGCCGTCACGCGCGGCACGGCGCGGATGCTCGCTGCGTTTGCTGGCGATTGCGTTGATCGGTTCGCCATCGAGTGCGAACATGCCGTCGCGCTGATCCTTTGTGGGGGCGATGCCGAGGCGTTGGCCGCGTTGATCGATCGACCCTTGCAGCACTGCAAGGATCTCGTGTTCGAAGGACTGGAACTCGCTTTGCCATGATGGCGTGGAAGCGTCCGTGAAATATCTGCTCGGTGCCTTGTTGGTGGCCAATTGTCTGTACTTCACAGGCATGGCCCTGTGGCTGCCCGCAAACGTCGAACGGCCGCAGCCACCACCACCATTGACGGCGCCCGCCGTCAAATTGCTCTCGGAGGTGGCGCACGCCGATCCGGTCGGGTCGGCCGCTCACTTGGCGCTGGAGCCCGAGGTGCCCGCGTCCGTACCCGATGCGTGTCTAGTGAGCGCGCCGATCACGGACCGGGCGCGGGCCGAATCGATCATGGCCGCGATCGCCAGTGACGACACCCGCGTGCAAATGGTCGAGGTCGAGGCGCCGGATTCGGACCACCTGGTATACATTCCCGCGCCGGCCGACCGGGCCGAAGGGCGGCGGATCTGCGCCAAGCTCACCGATCGCGGCTTCGAGTGCCACGAAATTCCGACTGGCGCGCGCGCCGGCGATCTGTCGGTGGGCGTCTTCAGTCGGCGCGAGGGCGCCGAACGGCAATTGGCGCGCGTCGCCAAACTCGGGTTCACGACCCACATGGCGCCCCTCGCGCCCGTGGCCTATCGACTGGTGAGTTCCGCGGCGCCCCAGGGGGTACCGGCCGCCGCGCTCGATTGGTCGCCGTGTCCCGCGATTGCAGACCTAGGGACCCTTCTATAGAATTCGCCACCCTTTTTTCGCCGCCATAGCTCAGTCGGTAGAGCAGCTCACTTGTAATGAGAAGGTCCAGGGTTCAACTCCTTGTGGCGGCACCAAGCGCGGTACGACCGTGCCGGGCGGTCGTAAGTGCTTGCCAATACAGGGTTTCCTGCCGAC
>QJXZ01000168.1 GCA_003248125.1 Gammaproteobacteria bacterium
TTTCGGCACCGAACGTCGGCAACATCCACGCTGCGAGGCACCTGGCTTGGTGGCAACCATCGGTGTGCGCTTCCCCTGGCCGCGCATCACCGCCGACGTCCTCGACTTCAACCGCTACGGGATGTCGCTACGCCTGGCACGGCCGCTCGCTACGAACCAGACGGTGGACATCGAACTCGATTTCGGTGTTTTGCACATCGAAGGCGTGGTCGGCGTGATCCACAACTGCCGAAGCTTGCGTGATGGGGGGTATCGCTGTGGCATCCAGTTTCGCACGGGCGCGGCCACGCAGCTCGATCGAAACCAGATTCGTTCACAACTCGCGGGCCTGGAACGGGAAGTAGCCACCGTAACAACCAACGCCCTCGAAACGGGCAGCTAGCGTCGCCGCGCGGGCCACCGCGTCTACATGAAGCCGAGCGCCTCGCGCTCGAGTGCGACAAAGCGTCGTACCCAGTTGTCGAGCAGCAGGAACTCGGCGTCGGTTACACCGAATGCGCGACTGACCTCACGCAGTAAACACTCCTCCTCGATTTCGAATGCGCCATCGACGTAGCTGAGTCGGAGCAGATTGAGCAACGCAATCGTCCGAGCACGACGAGTATCGAAGACTTTGTCGATGCCATCGAGCTCATGGTAGGTGGGCTCTACTTTGGCTGACAACTCCATCTCGCGCTTGAAGGACGCGAGCATGAATTCCTCATTGGGATCGAGTAGCCCATCGGAAACGACGACGTTGTAGGCGAGATCGAGGAGCGCGTGGCGCTGCTCGGGGGTGAGTGCGCGCAGCCACATCGGAGGCGATCAGGAGAGCGCGAGACTCGCGATCATGATGGCCACCGAAAGCCAACCCCACAGGAGGAAGAGCTTCATGATCCAGCTCTGCTCGAAGAAGTCCTCGATCAAATACCACATGACCACTTGACCACATGTCGCTGTTGCACGCGGCGTAGGATACCAGGTTCCGACACAACCTAGTCGGAAACCAGGGTACCGAACAGATCGTGCGTGTCGGCTTCCTCGACGCACACCCGCACGAAGTCACCCGCGTTCGGCGTTGCAAGCACCGTCGAGGGCGTGGCGAAAACGAGGCCGTCGACCTCCGGCGCATCCCCGCGCGAACGAGCCACGACGGTGCCATCGCTATCGACCCGATCGACGATGGCATCGATGGTCTCCCCTATCCGCCGTGCAAGGCGGGCTGCGCTGATGCCGGCCTGATGCTCCATGAACCGTTCGAGCCGTTCGACCTTCACCGTCTCGGGCACCGGATCCGGCAATGCGTTGGCCGCCGCACCGTCGACGTCCGAGTAGGCGAAGCACCCGACTCGATCGAGCTCCGCCTCGGTCAGGAACTCGAGCAGTGATTGGAACTCCGACTCCGTCTCACCAGGGAAGCCGACGATGAAGGTCGACCGCAGCGTGATGTCGGGACACATCTCGCGCCACCCACGAATACGATCGAGGGTGCGCTCCGCAGCCGCTGGCCGGCGCATGAGCGAGAGGATACGTGGCGCGCCGTGCTGCAGCGGCACATCGAGATACGGTAGCACCTTGCCGTCGGCCATGAGCGGCAGCAGCCGATCGACATGTGGATATGGATAGACATAGTGCATCCGCACCCACGGCGCGATTTCGCCGAGCCGAGCAGCGAGCGTGTAGACGTCGTTCTTGAGTGGACGTCCCTGCCAAAAGTCGGTGCGGTACTTGAGGTCGACGCCGTATGCGCTGGTGTCTTGTGAGATCACGAGCAACTCCTTCACGCCGGCACGCACGAGTGCTTCCGCCTCGTCCAACACATCGCCAATGCGGCGCGATGCCAGCCGACCACGCATCGAAGGAATGATGCAGAAGCTACAGTGATGATTGCAGCCCTCGGAAATCTTGAGGTATGCATAGTGCCGTGGCGTGAGCTTCACGCCGCCGGACGCTCCCAGCAAGTCCTGCTTTGGATCGAACGGGCGCGGTGGCACGACTTGGTGCACGGCGTCGAGAACGGACTCGTATGCCGCGGGCCCCGTCACGGCCAGTAATGCCGGAAATCGTTCGCGAATGAATTCGGCACGTGCACCCAGGCAGCCGGTAACGACGACCTTGCCGTTCGCATTGACGGCTTCCTCGATCGTCTCGAGCGACTCTTCGATGGCCGCGTCGATGAAACCGCACGTGTTTATGACTACCACGTCAGCGCCTTCGAAAGTCGGCACGGTCTGGTAGCCCTCGAGCTTCAGCTGCGTCAGGATGCGCTCGGAGTCGACCAACGCCTTTGGGCAACCGAGGCTGACGAAGCCAACGCGACCAGAAAGAGGACGAGACATGTTCGGTAGCTGTTCGATGAGCGGCGCGCATTGTAGGCGTTGTCGCCACACTACGCATCGCCAGGTTGCTCGCACCGACCTACAATCCGACTGACTAGAGAGCACACCCTAATCATGCCGATGCGGAGTCTCGTCACCCTCGACGAGACACTCACAACTGCGCTGACGAGCGGTCATCTCGTCGTACCGAACCACCGGCTGCAACGCGCCTATACGACGGCGTTCGATCGGCACCAGCAATCTCTCGCTCGGCACGCGTGGCATACCGCACGCGTGGCGACAATCGAAAGGCATCTGATCGACGCATTTCATGATGCGGTCGACACCGGGCACGCCCCCGTACGATCTGTATTGCAGCCCGAGGCCGAGCGTTGGCTATGGCGCGAAACGGCACCTACTGCGGTCACTTCGAACGTCGACGGCCTGGTCGATGTGGCTGTCGACGCGTGGCGCCTGGTGCACGGATGGCACCTCGAAGAACATCTCGCCTCGGCGGCACGCAACGATGCGCACGCATTGTTTGCCGATTGGTCGAAACGCTTCGCTGCGGCCTTGTCCGACCTCGAGTCGATCTCTAGCGCCGAGTTGCCGACCCAACTGGCCAGCCTCGCGAGCAACGGCGGTGATTGGCTACCGAAGCATCTCGTGACGGCCGGATTCGAGGTGGTCGCGCCCGCCGTGGTAGATCTGTGGCACGCATATCGCCGG
>QJXZ01000068.1 GCA_003248125.1 Gammaproteobacteria bacterium
CGGGTTGCGTCGGTTGCGATGCAGCGCTCGGAACGGATCGCCTCGAGTAGTCGCGCCGTGGCCCGGTCGATTGCCGGCCGTTGTTCGGTCTGCAGATCGGGCACCCCGGCAAAGCGCCGCTGGTCGTTTGCTAGCCAGGCAGCGAACCGCTGCAGCTGATACGCGCGCGCGGCGGCCATTTGCGCATCGAGGGCGCCACTCAGGTATTGTGCTGGGAGACGTTCATCCGCCGATGACTTCGTCAGCGCATCGAGCAGTGCGCGCTCGCGTGTGGGGTCGGAGATCGGTGCGGCGACGTTCCACTTGAAGCGCGCGACATCCTCCATCAATAGTAAACGCTGTGTTAGTGCGGCGTGCAGTTCATCGTATCCATCCGCGCGGAGGGAAACCGGAGTGAGCAGCAAACACGCGACAAGGCACCACTTCACGGTAGATGCTCCAAATGATGGCAGTCGAAGCATGCGCGCACGGGACCACCATCGTTGCCCGCTTGTCGCTGTTCGACGTGACAGCCGCGGCAGAAGTCGTGGAACTGCGCTTCGATCACGACGTCGAGATCGGCGGTGCGTTTGTGACAATCGATGCAGAAACCATTACCGCTGTGGTCGGCGAAATCATGGTGGCATTCGATGCAATTCTGACCGCTGTGATCGGCGTGGGCGAATGCGACCGGCAAGCGCTCGCCGCGGTGGCGCTGCTGGGTGGCCGCAAACACCATGGTGCCGATCACCAGTACCAACACGATCCAGAATCCGCGCGCCACAGGTCAGGCGTTCCTGGCGGCGACGAATGCCGCGAGTAGGGCTATCAACAGCGTCGAAGCCGTACCCAGCTCGATGGGCGGCAATTTTGCGCACCACTTCGCCACGGTGCGCGGCACCGCCAGACAGCTGCCCAGCATCGCGATCGCGGCGATCTGCTGGGGCCGTTGGCCGAGATAGTGGCCCGTACCGAGTACGTGCCATGCCGCCAAAAGTAGCAGCACGGCTGCGGCCAATCGATGGACCAACCGGAACTCCGTCGGTGACGAAAACCTGCGCCGTCGCGGCGCCGACGAAGCAACCATCAGCCAGACGAGGATCGGCACGGCCGCGATGGCGGCAACCATGTACAGCGGGCTCATCAAGCTCAGATACTCGAGGGTCACGCGATCGGTGAGCAGCAGCCCGAGCGCGTGCAACATGATCGCGGCGAGTGCGAGATAGGCGAGCCTTGTGTGAGCGATGATGGTAGCCGCGGCCGAACGCGCGGTCTCACGGCTCGTGGCGATCGTTTCGACATGGAGGGCAGTAAGTACCGCCAACGCCACTACCCCGATACCGTTCAGCGCGTCCCAAGCGATGCCGGCGCCTACACCGACGTGGGTGGCGAGTGTAAGCAACAGCAACGAGAGAACGACTGCGAGCGACACGGACGGATGATAGCAGCGCTTGAATGACAGTCCTGGTCATGGCAGATAGTCCTCTAGCAGATAGTTCGACGTCGACGAGAAGTCAGCAAGCGAGGCTCGGCACATGACCCGCATCGACCAAATGCGCCCGTTGTTCGACGAGGAGCACGCCATCTATCGCGATGCGGTGCGGCGGTTTCTTGCCGACGAGGTCCCGAAGGGGCTGGAGTCCTGGTATGCGGCGGGCAAGGTGTCCGCCGACTTCCTGCGCCGTTGTGGCGATTCGGGGCTGCTTTGCCCGCAGGTCCCGGAAGCGTACGGCGGACCGGGTGGCGACTTCCGTATGAATGTGGTCGTGGCAGAGGAAGTCGCCTACTCTGGATTGTCGCAAGCGACGTACAGCGTTCACTCGGACATCGTTGCCGGATACTTACTCGCTTATGGCACCGAAGCGCAGAAGTCGACGTGGCTACCGCGCATGGTCAGTGGCGAGGCCATCGGCGCGATCTGCATGACGGAGCCCAATGCCGGCAGCGATCTCAAGGCGCTGCGCACGCGTGCCGAGAAGATTGGCGACGACTATCGGCTGAATGGCTCAAAGATCTTCATCACCAACGGTCAAAACGCGGGGCTGTTCATCGTCGCGGCGAAGACCGACCCGCGCGCAGGTGCAAAAGGTATCAGCCTGTTTCTGGTGGAGGGTGATCGGGCCGGTGTTCGGCGCGGCCGCAATCTCGACAAGATCGGCATGAAGGATCAAGACACGTCCGAGATTTTCTTCGAGGACGTGGTGGTTCCTCGAGAGAATTTGTTGGGCGCCGAAAACCAAGGCTTCATCGCCATGATGCGTGAACTGCCGCAGGAGCGATTGTCGCTCGCGGTGGCTGCGGTGGCGTCGGCGGAGCGCGCATTCGAGCTTGCGCTCGACTACGCACGCGAACGGCGGGCATTCGATCAATCGATACTGGACTTCCAGCACACACGCTTTGCCCTAGCCGACGTCAAGACCGAGCTGACCGTCGCGCGATATTTCATCGACGAATGCATTCGGCGCCATGTGGCAGGCCAATTGACGGCCGAACAAGGCGCCATGGCGAAGCTTTGGACCACCGAGCTGCAGGGGCGGGTGGTCGACCGCTGTTTGCAGACGTTCGGCGGGTACGGCTACATGACGGAGTACCCGATTTCGCAGTTCTATACGGCCGCCCGCGTGCAGCGCATCTATGGCGGAACGTCGGAGATCATGCGCGAAATCATCGGTCGCGGCTTGCACGCGAATTGAAGCGCTCGAATTGGCGCCGCGCGGCATCGACCTTGGCGAGATATCGAGCCACGTCGTGATCGCCGCAGCGCGCAACCGCCGCGACGTTGAAGCCCGCCGCCGCAAAACGTTCGCCTGCCCCCGCACCACACAGATGAATGAACGAGGCGAGCTGCTGCTGGCGCGCGAGGCCGATGCCCGTCAACCCCCGTCGTTGCAGGATGTTGGTCACCTGACGGTGTAGATAGGCAGCGACGAGTTCGATGGCATGGCTAGGAATCACGCGACTGTAGAGCCCGTTGAACCAACAACTGCGCCATTCGTACCAAGCGCCGTCGTCGGCGACGCGG
>QJXZ01000362.1 GCA_003248125.1 Gammaproteobacteria bacterium
CGCATGCAACGCGGCGTGCTTGGCGTTGCGACTACCGAGCAGTCGGGTCGCGATGCGTTCTTCGAGCTGGTCGACTACTTCGCACCATTGCTCGCCGAGCGCCGTATCGCGCCCGCTGACGACATGATCTCGGTGATCGCGGCGCTCGATGTGGAAGGCGGGGTTACTTCGGAAGATCTAGTCGCGACGCTGCTCGAGGCCGACCACGAAACCTTGCACGGCGCGCTCGCCAATCTGTGGTTTCTGCTGCTGACGCATCCGGAAGAGTTCGAGCGTGTCCGTGAGGAACGAACGCGAGATCCGCGCATGATGAAGCTTGCGTATCTCGAAGCGGTGCGCCATTCCACGCCTGTGCTCATGAAACGTCGCTATGCACGCCATGAGGTGGAACGTTTCGGTCAGGTGTTTCCGGAGGGCGCGCTCATCCTCTGCGTGGCCGGTGGAGCCAATCGTGATCCGCGCGTGTTCGCAGATCCCGAGCGGTTCATCGTCGGCCGACCTGATCTCACGCAGCGCGAGCCGCGCGGCATGTACCGCGCGGACGGTCTGCCATCGGGCATCACGTTGGGCCTTGGTGCGCCATCGAAGCATCCGGCGGTGCCGGAAGATCGGCCGCGCTCGTTGTACGCCATTACCCGTGATGCGGTGGTGACGGCGAGCGAAATGCTCCTAGATCGCCTTCCGGATCTGCGTCTGGCGGATGACGCGCAACCGCCGCGGCTGCAGTCGCTTGGCTTTGGCGAGATGCACACGTGCTGGCATTTGCCGGTCAGCTTCGATGGAAAGGCCTATTGACCGCGACGTCCCAGGGACTCACCCCGTGACCGCGCGATGCGCCGGCTTGCGCGGCCCGAGCACCACAGGTTCTCCTACCCACGCGCCGATGTTCTCGCCGGTGCGGCCGTCGGATCCCTCGGTGAGCAGATCGATGAGTTGCCGGGCGATGGTCTCCGGCTTGATCCACGTGGCGGCGAAATCCGCCGGCGGGTCGCCTTCGAACAAGCCGCGCAGCATCGCGGTGTCGGTGGCGCCCATGCACAGCGCGTTGACGCGAATGCGATACTTCGCGAGCACTTTTGCCCAGGCTTGGGTGAAACCGTTGAGCGCCCACTTCGAGGCGTTGTAGAGGTCGGTGTCCGGTTGATTGGTGCCAGCACTCTTGGCCGGCAGCACGTAGTAGGTGCTGATGTTGACGATGTCGCCGCCGCCGCGGGCACGAATGTGCGGCACACAAGCCCGCGACAGCAGCAACAAGCCGCGCAGGTTGGTGTCCATGATGTAGTCCCAATCGGCGAGCGCCTTGTCGAACGAATCGGTGACCCGCGTGCGTCGCCAGCGGCCGGCGTTGTTGATCAGCGTATCGATGCCGCCGAAGCGATCGGCGGCTGTCGCCACCAACCGCTCGACGTCTTCGCGCATGGAGACATCGGCAACCATGGCGTGAGCGCGTACTCCGATTGCCTCCGCAACCGCCGACACTTGCTCATCGACATCGCAGAGCGTGACGTTGGCGCCGGCATCCGCCAACGCAAACGCAAAGGCGCGGCCGAGACCGCGAGCGGCACCGGTGACGATTGCCGAGCGTCCAGCGACGTCCGTCATCGTGGTTTCCTCGGCAGGACGTATGGGTTGGCGCGTCGCGGTGGCAACACAATCGGATGCCCGACTGCGGCACCGATGTAGTCGCCGGTGCGACCATCGCGGATCAAGTCGATCATGAGGCGCGCGATGTCGGCGGCCTTCATCCAGCGCGCTTCCTCTTCCGGTGCCGGCTCGAAGTTGTGAAAGCTGCGTAGCATGTAGGAGTCGGTGGCACCCATGCACATCGCGTTGACGCGAATGCCGTGGCGTTCGAGTGCTTGCGCCCATGCGAAGGTGAGCCCCAGCTGGCCCCACTTGCTCGCATCGTAGAGATCCATGCCGGGTCCGCCGCCCGTTGGCCGCGGCGGTTGGCCGGCCCACGGACAGTTCGGTGCATCGTCGTGATCGAGTTGCCATGGCGAGCCGCACGTCTGCACGTGATCGGTGCAGATGTTCACTATGTCGCCGTCGCCTTGCGCAAGCATGATGGGGATGACGGCGCGGCCGAATAGAAAACTGCCCTTGAGATTGGTGCCGATCAGGTAATCGTAGTCGGCCAGCGTCTTGTCGAGATCGTCGGTCGGCCGCGAGCCGGCCCACACGCCGGCGTTGTTGACCAGCACGTCGATGCGGCCGTAGGTCTTCTCGGTGTCGGCGACCACACGTTGTACGTCGGCCGCGATCGAGACGTCGGCCCTGATCCTGAGAACTTCGGAATCGATGTCGACGCCGAGCGCGTCGATCTCCTCGCGCACGTCGCAAACCGATAGTCGAGCACCCTCTGCCGCGAGCGCTTTGGCGAAGGCGTTGCCAAGGCCGACCGCCGCGCCGGTGACGAGTGCGACTTTGCCGTCGAGGAGCGCCATGACCTAACTTCCTATCGCCGCATGAACGGATCGTCGCCCGGCTGCCACAGCTCGTGCGCGCGACGCCAGGTGGCGAAAGTGCCGAGGATGTGCGGCGGGTCGCCGTGAATTTCGGTGAAGCCGCCGTTCACCGCGCGCGTGTCGAAATAGGCGGCGTTGACGTTGTCGGCCCAAAGCTCGCAGGCCACCTCGAATCCTTCGTCGAGTAAGCGCTGCCGCTCGGCCTGCCAGTCGTGCACCAGCACGCCGACGTGATGGAAACCCTCTTCGCCGGCGCGATACATGTCGCGATAGATCGACGGCGTGTCGTCGTGCTGCTGGATGAACTGAATCATCATGTCGCCCAGGTAGCCGAACGCGTACGACACGTCTGCTTCCTGTGGCGTGCCGCGATACACGAACTCGTCGGTCTTGTGATGCGGTACCAGCACGAATGGCCCTGCACCGAACAAGCGGCTCCAGTTGCGCACCGATTCCTCCAAGTCGTTGACCAGATAAGCTTGCTGAAACAGTGGATAGCGGCCGAGCGTCACGGTTGTT
>QJXZ01000067.1 GCA_003248125.1 Gammaproteobacteria bacterium
CCGACCGTCCGGTGCGCGTTCAGCATCGTTCGGGCCGGCTCTGGGTGCTCAACACCCCTGCGCTAGACGCCCTAGGCGATGCCGCGTTGGCGCGCGGCGACGGCCGTCTATTCGATCAAGACTGGCTGCTGCGCGCGCGGCTGGGCTCACGCCCGCCTTCGCTCCATGCCGCAAGCCAGAGACTGGCGGGCTACGGCGTTACCAGCGTCACCGACATGACGCCCAACAACGACCGTGAAACGATTTCTCTGTTCGCGGCCGCGACTGCAGCGGGGCAACTCCTACAACGCATAGTGGTCGCCGGCAGTTCAGCGCTGCACCGCGCAGCCGGCACGACACGGGTTGCAGTGGGACCGCGCAAGGTACATCTACACGAATCTTCACTACCGCCATTCGACGAGTTGTGCACAATCGTTCGCGACAGCCATCTTCACGATCGTGCAGTGGCCATCCACTGCGTGACAGAAACCGAGTTGGTATTCGCCTTGGCCGCGCTACGCGAGGCGAAGCCGCGCGCGGGCGACCGTATCGAGCATGCCTCTGTCGCCACCCGGGAGCTGGTAGCACAAATGTACGAGTTGGGCGTGACCGTGGTGACGCAGCCCAACTTCGTGGCCGAGCGAGGCGATGCGTACATCACCGACGTGCCCGCCGCCGACCAGGAATCGCTGTATCGCGCGAGAAGTCTGCTCGCGGCCGGCATACCGCTCGCTGGCGGGACCGATGCGCCGTTCGGTCACGCCGACCCCTGGCGCGCCATGCAGGCTGCAGTGACACGTACCACGGCGGAAGGTCAGGTACTCGGTGCGCACGAACGGTTGACGCCGGAGCGGGCGCTCGGGCTCTACCTCGGCACTGCCAATGAACCGGCGTGCCCGCGGCGGGTGAAGGTAGGGGCAATCGCCGATCTCTGTCTGCTCGATCGGCCGTGGCGCAAGGCGAGGGTCGACCTCACGAGCGCGGCCGTGCGGGCCACCCTATGCGACGGCACGCCGATCTTCGATCGCGTCCACCAAACCCCAAGCTAACGCCCGTTCGGCATCGATGCGCTCGCCCGACAGTGCCATGTAAGCAGCGCGTTGGCGACCGATCCGGCGCGGAATGCCGACGCATCCGCCGGCGCCTGGAATCAGACCCATGGCCACCTCGGGCAGCTGAAAAAACGCATCGGGCGTTGCGGTGATGCGCGCTGCAAACGACGGGATCTCGATGCCAGCACCGATGCACGCGCCGTGAACATGGAAGTGACAGCGGTCGGCACACAACGCCAGATACCGAGCCGGCATCCGCAGCATGCGAACGTGGTGCGCCGCCGCGACGTCAGTGAGCGACCCAAATTCGTCCAGATCACCGCCGGCACTGAAGCTCGGGCCATTCGCAGATACGTGTACTTGCTCCACGCTGGCATCCATCGCTATCAGCTTGAAGGCATTCGTCAACGCATCGCGCATCGCGACCGACAGTGAATTGCGCGTTACCGCGCTGTCGAGCACGAGGTCGACCCGCGTGCCCTCGCGATGGATCAGCAGCACATCGGCCGAGGCATCGACCTTCGGTGATCGCCCTCGCGCGCGCCACTGCGCTAGCCACCGCGCGAACTCACTCCCGCCCTGGAGCGTGGCATACGCCATGGACTCGAGCGCTAGCCCTGCGGCGATGCCCAAATGCCCGATGTTGCGCAGCACTTGTACGAGCACCGCCGCTGCTTCGGGATTCGCATCGCATTTCGCGATGATACCCTCGAGGGCTGACTCGTCCTCGACGAGCACGTCCACGAGCGGCGCAAGGGGGGAGTCATCTTCGCTACCGATACCGATGACGGGCACCACCTGACGCGCGAACCAATCGACCACACGGGGCAAGTCGCCAACAAACCCATCATGGCGCAGGTCGACGATCAATGCGCGATTGGCGCCGGGGTCGATGTCGGCCCAATTCGGTTCGATGCAAAGTGCCTCGAGCGCGGCGGCAGCATGAATCGTATGCGAACCAATTCGTGTCATCGCACGGCCGCCCCGCTCATCGGCAATCCACCTTTCTCATTCCGCGCGGATTGTTACATCATAAGGCGGCAGTTTCGAAGAACCGACTTCAATGTCTGCTGGCCACGCACCGACCAAAGGCACGCACCACGAGCACGCGCTGCGTCGCGCGTTCGTGCTGATTGCCGCGTTCGTCTTTGTGGAGGCCGTCGGTGGCTGGATCGCGAACGCGCTCACGTTGCTCGCCGATGCCGGCCACATGTTCTTGGACGCTTCGGCGCTAGGCCTTTCGTGGTATGCAGTGCGCCTGAGTCATCGCGACAACGATGCCGACCTCTCCTACGGCTACCATCGCTTCCAGGTGTTGGCGGCATTCGTCAATGGCCTGCTATTGCTCGCGCTCTGCACGTTCATCGTGATCGAGGCGTTCGGTCGGCTGCGCGCGCCCGAGCCCATGCTGGCGGGCCCGGCGCTCGCCGTCGCCAGTGTCGGCCTGATCGTGAATCTGATTGCGTTTCGTCTGTTGCACGACCATACGGAAGGCAACATCAACGTTCGTGCAGCCGCGTTGCACGTGCTTGGCGATATCTTGGGCTCGGTGGCGGCCATCACCGCCGCCGGCACCGTACTGCTGACCGGCTGGACCTATGCTGACCCTCTGCTGGCGTTCGTAGTGGTCGCGATTCTATTGCGCGGCGCAATCCGAGTGTTGCGTGAAGCCACCCACATCCTCGCCGAAGGCGTGCCGAAACACCTCGACCTCGACGAGATTCGCGCACGGCTCGCCGATCGTGTCGCCGGTGTACTCGAGATTCATCACGTGCACGCATGGGCGCTGACGTCGGAGCGTCCGCTCGTGACGTTGCACGCACGCATCGACGAGGCAATCGAGCCGCGCACCGTGATCGCCCACATCAAGCAGGTGCTGCAGTCCGAATTCGGCATCGACCATTCCACCGTGCAGATCGAGCACGGTCCCTGTCCAGACGACGAGCACTAGCGTGCCAAAACGGCGCTCGACGGGCCTGACTCGCATCTGGCATGCCGCCGGCTACTCGCTCAGAGGCTTCCGCGCCGCGTGGCGCAACGAAGCGGCCTTTCGTCAAGAGGCAGTGCTCGCGGCGTTGCTGACACCTTGTGCGTTTTGGCTGGGTGACACCAAGACCGAAGTCGCGCTGCTGCTCGCGACCTTGGCGGTGGTGCTGATCACCGAACTCCTGAACAGTGCAATCGAGTCCATCGTGGATCGGGCGAGCCCCGAACACCACGAGCTCGCCGGCCGTGCCAAAGACATGGGCTCGGCCGCCGTATTCGTGGCGCTCAGCTTGGTGGTTGTGGTGTGGGGGCTGATGCTTTGGCGGCGGTTGGGCGGGAGCGACTGATCGCCAGCCGGCGTTGATCGCGAGCAGCTCGCGCCGACAAAACCGATTAGCGCAACAGGTCTCTGGCACGTGCCATCAAGGGCTCCATCGAGAACTTGGTGACTTCCCAGAGCGGATCGTCGCGCTTGCCGCGCCGGTGCAGCATCAAGTTGAAGCCCGTGATGATGGCGAATTTGTAGGCAGCGAGTGCACGAAACCAATCGATCGCGGGTAACGGTTCGCCCCACGCTTCCTGGTAGAAGCCAATCAAGGCGTCGGGATCGAGAAACATGGGCCGCGCAACGGCACCCTTGGGCCAAGCCTCGGGGTCGCTGAAGGTCGCAATCCAGCCGACGTCGTTCAACGTCGCACCAATGCCGGTCAATTCCCAATCGATGACTGCGAGTAAATCGCCGCGCTTCGAGCAGAACAGATTGGCGGTCTGAAAATCGCCATGAAACACGCCCACCGGTGCATCCTTCGGCAAGGTCTCGAGCAATCGCGCGCGCACTTCGGGCACCAGCGCGAGGCACTCCGGATCGGCCGCACGCTCGTAGAAACGGTCCCAGCGCACCACGTCGTCCTCGAATGGTATCGGCTCACCCAAGTACGGCGTCTTGTGCCAATCGAGCCGATGAATGCCCGCCAACGCGGTCATCGCTTGGCGGCCGAGGTCGAGCAGCTTGTCTTTGCCGAGCGCTGCCCCCCACTCGCCGGGCCCGAGCCGCAGCACGTCGCCTTCGAGCTTCGGCACCACGAAATACGGACAGCCAAACCACTCGAGCTCGTCGCCCGACCATTTCACCGAGCAGTGCGGCACGTTCGTGCCGTCCAGCGCATTCAGCACTTCGACCTGGCGAAGCACGTCGGCCGTCCCCTTCCACTGCACGTTCGGCGGCGGCAAGCGGATGAACCAGCTCTCGGTCACGCCCTTGCTCTGCACCGAGAAGCCATACGCAAAGCCGGCGTGACCGGGCATCTTGGTGACGTCGAATACACGCACGTCGGGATCGGCGTAG
Organism: Gammaproteobacteria bacterium; assembly: GCA_003248125.1. Lineage (GTDB taxonomy): Bacteria > Pseudomonadota > Gammaproteobacteria > Pseudomonadales > Azotimanducaceae > SZUA-521. The sequence goes on from QJXZ01000067.1 coordinate 4,363, forward strand.
CGCTCGCGACAGAACGGCAGCAAACGGGTTTCGAGTTCCGCGAGTTCCATCAGACGGCCGCCGGTCCTGGAAAGCGTTCGCGCAAGATGCGCTTCAAGATCTTGCCGCTCGGATTGCGCGGAATCTCGTCGACGAACTCGACCGCCTTCGGCTGCTTGTAGCCCGCGAGCTTGCCGCGGCAGTACGCAAGTACGTCGGCCTTACTCAAATCGTGGTCGCTTCTGACGATGATGGCGAGCGGCGATTCGCCCCACTTGACACTCGCTTGGCCGATCACCGCCGCCTCGCGTATGCCGGGATGCGCCATCAGCAGGTTCTCGATTTCCGCGGGATAGACGTTCTCGCCACCGGTGATGATCATGTCCTTGATGCGGTCTTGAATGTAGACGAATCCATCGTCATCGAACACCGCCACGTCGCCGGTGCGCAACCAGCCGTCGACGATGGTCTCCGCGGTCGCATCGGGGCGATTCCAGTACTCGCGCATGATGTGTGCCCCTTTCACCCACACCTCACCCGATACGCCGGGCGGACAGTCTTGGCCATGGTCGTCGACGATGCGGATGTCGGTATGAAAGAACGCCTTGCCCGTCGAGCCGATTTTGGTGAGGGCATTCTCGGCATCGATCAAGCATGCCGGCCCGCAACTTTCGGTCAGGCCGTAGACCTGATGAATCTCGATGCCGCGGTCGGCGTATGCCTGGATCAAAGCCTCCGGCACCGGCGCCGCACCGGACATGCACCATCGGAGCGTCGAGTGATCGAAGGATTCCAGGTTTGGCACCTGGAGCATGAAATTCAGCATCGCGGGCACTGCCAGACCGGACGTGATTTTCTCGTCTTGGATCAGCTGCCAAGCGCGCACCGGATCGAAGCTGCGCATGACGATGTTGGTGGCGCCGCGATAGACGTTCACAGTCAACGGCGTGAGCGCGCCGACGTGGAACATCGGCAGGCACGCAAGGTAGCGCTCGGCTTCGTGGTAGTACGTAGTGGCGGCGATGGTCAGCGCGCCCCACATCGACGAGGTGTGTGTGTGCACCACACCTTTCGGCAATCCGGTCGTGCCCGACGTGTACATGATGTAGAGCATGTCGTCGTCGGCTGCGCCGATGGGGGGCTCGGTATCAGCCGCGGCATCACGAAACGCCTCGTATGACTCGGCAAAGCCTGCCAGCGGTTCGCTACCCGTCACCTGCAACCATTGCCGCACGTCGGTCTTGTCGCCGCGACTGTAGAGATCTTCGACCATCGTCAAGAACTCGTCGCCGAATATCAGCCGCTGCGTGCCACTGTCTTTCAAGATGAACTCGAGTTCGTCGGCGACCAGCCGCCAGTTGAGGGGCACGACCACGGCACCGATCTTGCCGAGCGCAAAGTAAGCCTCCATGAACTCCGCGCTGTTCATCAGCAACAGCCCCACCCGTTCGCGCTTCTCGATACCTGCTGCCGCGAACGCGTTGGCGGTCCGATTGGCGCGCGCGTTGAGTTCGGTGTAGGTCAAGCGGAGGCCGCTGGCGCCATCGACATAGGCCTCCCGTTTGGGGCTCAACATGGCGCGTTTCGCCAGGAAAAGACCGACGTTGTTCTGCACCGATTAACCTCCTCGAGCGCGAAAACGGCCCGCCATTGTCTGGAATTGCCTGGACGCTGTGAACCCGTGCGGGGGTGAAACAGCTTGTTACAAAAAAGCCCGCCGTCGCGTTTGCACCCAGGATGCGAATCCGTAGAATGCGCCCGGTTTTTCGGGGGGCAGTTGGCACTCGAAAGACGAAGGCGTGGCGCGGTGTCTCTCTCCCCTTCCTCCCATCGCCGCGAAGACAGCGCGTAAGTGCTGTCGCCACGCCGCCTCATATCTCCCACCCGACCGCCGATCGGCCGACTCGAACGCTCGGCACTTTGTACTGGACACCGTTGCCGAGCGCCGTACAATCCCCGGTCCCCTTGTACAGTTTGTAGGGTGGCCTTTGGCCGACGATCTGTACCGCATCGGCACCGTGGCGAAGCTCACGGGTTTGAGCGTCGAATGCTTGCGCGCCTGGGAACGGCGCCACGGCATCGCGCCTGCCGAGCGCAGTGGGCGCACCCGCTACTACAGCCACGCGCAACTCGCCCGGCTGACCAAGATGAAGCAGCTGATCGACGCCGGCCATCCCATTTCCTCCCTAGCGGAACTCAGTGATGCGCAGCTCGACGCGCGCGCACAACCGGTCGCTCGTCCGGTCGCACCGCACCGTGTGCCGCAGGTCGGGTTGGTCGGTACGGCCCTGTTGCTACTCGAACAGCAAGGTGGCGACTCGGATCGCGTCGAGATCGCGCAGCGCTGGGTGACGATTGCCGATCTGCTCGATGCACGCGAGCGCGAACGCGCCCAGCTCGACGTCATCGTGTTGTCCATGCCGAGCGTGAATTTCGAGGATTTCGAGCGTGTGCGCCGCGCACTTCCAGACGCCCGATTGATCGTCGTTTACCAATTCGGATCGCGGACCGCGCTCGACACGTTGCGGGAAGGCGGTATCGCGACGTACGCGTGGCCCATCGCATGGGAAACCCTGACCCATGCCTGTGCCACACCGACCGGTACGCCGCTGCGCGCCGGGCGCACAGCACCACGACGCTACACCGACCATGAGCTGGTGGCGCTCGCCGCCGAGGCGCGCCGGCAACGGCGCGACGCGCCGCCGCAGCTGATCGGGCTCATCACCGAGCTCAACGCATTCGCCGAATTCGCGGCGCAACAATCCGTGGGCGACAGCGCCGAGGCCGACAGTTACGAGCGCGCCCAGGCCGACGTCACCTACGCGCGGGCGCAACTCGAACGGGCACTTGCCGCGATCCTGGAACCCGGGTCGGCACGGCATTGAAACTCAACCTGGACAAAACCTGTACAAAGTTGTTGACAGGTCATCCGTACTGTACATAATGGACCGCAAGTTCGCTTTACGGCGTGCGTGTAACTCCAAATGCAGTCCTCCCTTTCAAGTGTCCTTCCCCCAGAACTGGAGTTGCCTTTGCCGGCGCCCGCCGGCAACACGCCTTTTTATTTCCTTGCTCGGGGCATGCGCCCCGACACCCTGCCGAGGAGGCACCCCGGCTTCTAGCCGAGTGTGAAGCGGGATGGGCAAGGAAGCCCGCAGCGCCCGCGCCTCTTCGGTTACCTCGCAGCCAATCGAACCCCGTACGGATCACACCTCGGGCGGAGCGGTCGTGACAGAATCGCCGCCATGAAGATTCGTGCCGTGCTGTGCGCCGTAGGCGCCCTCGTCGCAGCCGCAATGCTCGCGGCTTGCGGTGGCGGCGGTGGCGCCGGCGGCGGCAACCAACCGCCTCCGCCACCGGCAAACATGGCACCGACTGCGGCGTTCACCGCCGATCCCGTCAGCGGCCAGTCGCCGCTGACGGTCGACTTCGATGCATCGAGCTCCGACGACCCGGACGGCAACATCGCCAGCTACTCCTGGGACTTCGGCGACGGATCGCCCCTCTCGAGCCAAGTGAGTCCGAGCCACACCTACAACGCGGGCAGCGACGGCGATTTCTTTACTGCCCGCCTCACCGTACGCGACGACGACGGCGCTGTCGGCACCAAGCAAGCGCAAATCCGCGTTGGCCCGCCCGGCGGCAACTTCACGCTGTCGGGCAGCGTCCTCATCCTGCCGTCGTCGGCGGTGGACAGCGACGTCAACGACGAGGGTCCGCCGTGGGATCCCTATGTGCCGGTGGCCAACAACGATTTCGACAATGCGCAGTCGATCACCAACCCGGTGAGTCTCGGCGGGTATTTGACGCAACCGGGGGCTGGTGGGCCCGGCGCCCTCCCGGCCGCCGGCGATGTCGCCGATTTCTACCGGGTGAGCCTGGCGGGCAACGAGACAATCTTGCTGACGGTCGGTGAGCCGACGCCGGCGGATCCGGCGGACGACCCAACGCTGACGCTGCAGATCTGGGACGCGTCGCAGGGCATGGTCGATTCCGTTCCGGGCGGGGTTACCACCTCCGCATCCTTGCCGGCGCCAGGCGCAGGTGACTTCTACATCGAAGTGGGCATCAGCGCGGGCGCCACGACGTATGTTCTGAACCTCGGGCAAACTTTGCCGACCGCCGCCGATCTCGGCACGCAGCGGTTGGCGAGCGACTTCGTGCCCGGCGAGGTGGTGGTCTTCGGTGCCGACGGCGCAACCTTGCCGGCCGAGTTTCAACGCGTGGCCGGCGGTGGCGGCATCGACCTCGTTAACGTGCGCGACGCGTTGGCCGATCGTCGCGCGCTCGAAACGATCACTGGATTGCGTGTCGGCGGGCGCATCGACAACGCATCGGCCGACAAATACGAAACCCTCGCGGCCGCCGCGCGATTGGCCAAGTTACCGGGCATCCAACTCGCGGAGCCCAACTACATCCGCTATCCGGCGGCGGTGCCGAACGATCCCTTTTATCGGTTCCAGTGGCATTACGCGAACATCAACTTGCCGCTGGCATGGGATCTGTTGCCCGCCAATCCCGCCACCGTCATCGTTGCCGTGGTCGACACCGGCATCCTGCCGAATCACCCCGACCTCGCCGGCCAGACAGTGCCTGGCTACGACTTCGTCCGCGACGTCGCGTCGGCCGGCGACGGCAATGGCATCGATTCGGATCCCACGGACCCCGGCGATCCGAGCGCCACGTCCGGCTCGACATTTCACGGCTCGCACGTGGCCGGCACCGTCGCCGCACGAAGCGACAACGGCGAAGGCGTCGCCGGTGTCACCTGGCGTACGAATACGCGCATCATGCCGGTGCGCGCACTCGGCCAGCAGTTCGGAACGAACTTTGACGTGATGCAAGCCGTGCGATTCGCGGCGGGCCTCGCCAACGACTCCGGTACGGTGCCGAGCCAACCCGCAGACGTAATCAATCTGAGCCTGGGATCATCGAGCAGCTCGGCCGGCGAGCAACAACTCGCGACCGAAGTGCGGGATCTCGGCATCGTCATCGTCGCGGCGGCCGGCAACGAATCGTCGTCGGCACCGTTCTATCCAGCCTCGTACGACGGCGTGGTGTCGGTGTCGTCGACGTCCATCACCAATGCGTTGGCGCCATATTCCAACTTCGGTGCCACCGTAGATGTCGCCGCACCGGGTGGCGATGCACGCTTCGACCGCAACGGCGACGGCTTGGCCGATGGCGTGTTGAGCACAGCTGCCAACGACACCGGTGTGCCCCTCGTACACAACTACACCGTGCTGCAAGGCACGTCGATGGCTGCCCCGCACATGGCCGGCGTCGTCGCCCTCATGAAGTCGGTCTAC
>QJXZ01000228.1 GCA_003248125.1 Gammaproteobacteria bacterium
TGGACGCGCGCGACGATGTCGGCCAGCTCCCCCGATAGCGCGAGCTGTATTGCGGCCCGCTCCATCGCCTCGAGCCGGCGGGTGTAGGAGTCGACCATGGCGACGCGCCTGCTTTCCTCGATCGAGCGCGTATTTGCCTCGGTTGCATCCTTGGCGTGACGCACCTGCAGCGCGATGTAGAAGAGCGTTGCTACGACGGCGATTGCCGAGACGAACTCGCCGATGTTGCCGAGCAATGCCGCCGTGTTCGTCAGTTCCATTTCGGCTGCTCCACCACTCAATCTGGCCTTGCCAGTAGATCGTCGATGATGCGCACGACGTCCGGATTCAAATTTGGCCGCGCAACGAGCCGATAGTAATGCGCCTCGATCCCGTCGCCGCCGTATATCCGTCGGTAGAATCCCTCGGCCTGCATTCGCTCGCCGGGCAAGAGGTCCTCGAGGTTGCCGAGCGTCTGCTCTGCGATCGACCAGCGCATGAATTGTTGTGAGCCGAGCAATGCAGCGTCTTCGGCGGTTCCACCGTTGGCGATCACGAAGTCCCTCCACGTCGGATCAAACCTATGACCAAGGTGCTGTGAAAGCTTTTCCTGTGCCTGCCTGAGTTCGGGGGTGGTCACCAACAGCGTCGATAGTTGGCGAAGGGCATCGAATCGCGCATCGCGGGCCGCGCGCGCCATCTGTTCACGTGCATGTCGCACTTGCACCGCGAGATAGGCGAGTGTCACCAGCACGGCCAGGGAGCCGAGTAACTCGCCCACAGCACCGATCGCGTCCCAGTTCATCGCGCGCTCGCTCCTTGCTGCTCGATTGCTTCGTACAGCGCTTCGAGGTCGGCGGCGGAGTCGTCCAGTCCAAAAGCGCGTAGTCGGGGCTCCCAGGTACCCCGCGGCGGTGCGAGCGATCGATCGGCAAGCCCCATGGTCACGTGATAGAGGTGGCTACGGATCCGGTGGGTGTTGCCGAGGAGGTAATTGCGATAGCGCAACTGCTCGGTCGCGTCGAGCACGTCGATCGCACGCGGGTCGTCCGGAAATCCGGCCGCTTCCAGCTTGACCGCGATTGCCGGCAGATAGTCGGAATTGGCGTTGGTCAGGAGCGCAAACTGCGTGCTATCCGCGAATGCTTGCCGCGTTTGCCCCCGCACCAACTTCTGCGTTTGGTGCGTCTGCACCGCCAGATAGATGAGTGTCACCAATACCGCGATCGAACTCACGAATTCGCCAACCGCACCCAGATCCTGAATGGTCCATTGCATCGCGCCCGTCTCCTAACATTGCCCGATAGCGTCAGTTCGATCGTGCAAGCACATCCTCGATGTAGCGAATCGTATTGACCTCGACATTGGCGCGGCGTTGAAACTCCCAGAAGCGTTTAGCGTAGCCGCGTCCGTACGCGTTACGTATCGACGCATGCAAGCGGGCACGAACGTCGGGGGCCAGAACGTCGGCGTGCTCGATCTGAGTCACCCAATTCTGCCAACTGGCAATTTGATCGGCGCATATCATGTAGGCCTTTCGGCGGTCCAAGCCCACTTCGTCGACCAGCCATTGAATCAACGGGTGGCCGAGCGAGAATCCCTCACCCAGAATCGCGTCGGTTTCGAGAATGGCGTCAACCAACTCGGGACTCTGAATGCGGTTGAGCCAACTGTCGCGCGCGGACTGCAGCCACATGCTCTGCACGCTGACCTTCAGAAGCGAGCGCGCGTGCCTGACTTGTGCTGCGAGATAGGCGAGCGTGATCAGCACGACGAGCGATCCCAACACTTCACCTGTGGCGCCGATGGCGTCCCAATTCATGGCATTCCCCTCTGCGAGCGATTGATCACGTCCTCGATGTAGCGCACTACATCGGGGTGCGTATGTGGTCGCATGGCCTCGTAGAACCGGCGTGCGACGCCCGGCCTGCCATAGTTCACGGCAATCGATCGGTCGAAGTTTCGGCGTTCGCTGTCGGGCAGCTCGTCGACGTAGTTGATCATGTACAAACGAAACGTCCACCAGGCAGCCTGCAGGCTGTGGACGGTCAACGCTTCCTCCTGCGTCAGCCCGCCCTGCGCCATCAGTTCGGCAGGGTAATCTGGCGGCGGCACATCCATGGCTTGGTGCGCCTTCACCGTCGCATGCACGACGCGTTCGTTCATCTGCTTGCCGAACAGATCGCGAATCGCTTCGTTGCGGCCCTGGCTGATCGCGCGCCGTGCCTCCGATCTGGCGTAGCGAACTTGAACGGCTAGATAGCCGAGCGTCACGAACACGGCGACCGCGCCCAACGTTTCACCGATGGCGCCGATGGCGTCCCAATTCATCGCCTCCCTCCCCGAGATCGACGCTCGGTAGGGTAGAGCCGAAGCGTGTAGTAGGGAAGTGGCGCGCAGCCGATTCGACCGCGTTGGCGAGGCGACGTTTCGCGGTATGCTGCCGCTGTCACGACGGCTCGTCACTGACGTGCAACATCAACGACCGCAAGGAGCGTCCGCGAGCATGTATTCGCTGCTGCCGAGCCTCTCGAGCACAAAGAAGGTCGCGCTAGAGTTCGTGACCATCGTCGTGGGCGTGCTGGTCGCGCTCGGCGTCGACGAGTGGCGGCAAGACCGTCAGGAGCAGCGTGATCTCACGGCGCACCTCGCTACCATCTCGGAAGAGATCGATTCCAATCTGCGAACCGTGGGGTTCATCCAGCGCGGGCTCGTCGAATCCAAATTCAAGGCACTGGAACGCGTGATCGCGTACTTGGAGTTCCCCGACGCGCCCATCGATGATCCAGATGCGCTGGTCACCGCGCTCGCACGCAGTGCCAGTACCATGCGCCCGTGGCTGAATCGCCACAGTTTCGAGTCGTTGGTCGCTTCCGGAAGGCTGCGGTTGCTCGCCGATCACGGTACTGCCGACGCGTTGGGGGATACCTACCAGGGATTTGCAGTGCTGCTCGATCAGGTTGCCGAGTTGCGGGGCGAATGGCGGACAACCGTTGCTGGCCTTTTGCCAACGCGATTGCAAGCGCAACACAACCCTCTGCGGATCTACTATTGGGAGGATGCGCCGGTCATCGAAGACACGGTGGCGACCGATGCGGTACTCGAGCAGCTGAAGGCTGATCGGCTCACCTTGTTGCCGCTCGCCCGAAACGAGGCGGCAGTGGCGACGGGTACATGGTATGCGCTCGCGCGCATCGGTGCCCAGCTCACCGAGCTCAAGGAAAAGCTCGAGCAGCAGGTGGGCGCGCGCGAGGAGGGCTGATGATTGGAATCGCGGGCAAGCCCGCTCCCATAGAGACCTAGTCGTAGTATGAGTTCCACGCTCGCGCCGGATCTGCGCGCCTTCGTCGAAGGTGAGGTCGGCACGATTCGTCGATGCGATCGGTCACCCGGTGGCGCGTCGCGGGTCACCTGGCTGATCGATGCCGACCAGGGGAAGTGCGTGTTGCGCGTCGACGCCGGTGACGGCCCCGTTGCCAACACATCACTGACGCTCGCGCGCGAGGCGAGTGTCTATCGCGCGCTAGCCGACACCACTGTACGCATCCCACGGCTCATTGCATCGCGTCCGGATGCCGTGCTGATGGAGATGGCGCGCGGTAGACCCGACCTCGATGGCTTGTCCGAAACGCAACGGGCGCACATCATCGACGACTATGTGGACGCGCTCGCCGATCTGCATCGCATCGAATGCGGTCCGCAGTTCGACGCGCTTGACCCGCCGCGCGATCGGCGCGATGCCGCGTCCGCGCAGCTCGATCTCTGGGAGGGTATCTATCGATCACGCGTCGAGCGCGCGAGCCCGCTAGCCGAACTCGCGACACGTTGGCTGAGGGCGCATGCTCCGCGCGACGCCGAGCGATTGGTCGTGTGTCACGGCGACGTCGGTCCCGGCAACTTTCTGCACGATGACGAGCACGTAACGGCGCTGCTCGATTGGGAATTCGTGCATGTTGGGGATCCAATGGACGATTTGGCTTGGCTTGCGTTTCGCGGTCACCACTTCGGTGGCGGCATCGGCGATTTCGACGCGCAGCTCGGGCGCTGGCAGGCGCGGACTGGCTACGAGGTTGATCGAAGGCGCATTGCGTACTACCGCATCGGCGTGATGTACATCTGGTTGATCTCGTGCCTCGCTGCCCTCGACAACGGCGCCAAGACGCTCGATCGTTTCACCTACATCAGTCTGATCACGTTGATGAACGTCATCCTGCCGCGCGCGATCTTGGAGTTCGAAGGGCGTGTCGTTCCCAACGTGCCCATCGAACTGGCAGCGACGGAAGGCGAGCTTGCCGAGAATCTGGCAGCGCTGGTCGATCTGATGGCACTCACTTGGCCAGCGACCGATGCGGGGCGCGCCAAGGTGGAGCCAATGGCGAGACAGATCCTTTCTCTGAGCCGTTTGGCGCCGGCGATCGAGCGCGAGAAACGCGCGGCGATAGGCGCATTGATCGGGCCCATCGACGACGATGACGTCGATCGCCAGTTTTTGAAGTGGATCGCCGCGAACCCTACCCGAACGAACGACGCGCTCGAGGTCGTGTACGGTAACGGTCTGCGTCGAATTCAAGCCGACGGCTTGACGCGTATGATCGCGGCGAAGCCATTTCTGGCGCTTGGATAACGACATGGCGCTACGCGACGAAGACGATTTCTTCCATCCGCCTGCGACCAACGAGCGCTGGTGGACCGAGACCTACTGGTTTTCCTTCGACGATCCGGCGCGCAACCTGTCGGGTACGTTCTATCCGCTGCTCCGACCCAATCTCGGGATATCCGCGCTCACGGTCGCGTTGTGGGCGCCCGAACGTTCGACGGCATGGACCGCACCCTACTACCGTGCGTATTGGCATTTGGCTTGTCCTCGATTCGAAGGTGCATCGATGCGTCTCGAGGGTTTGCGCTACGACATCCTCGAGCCGCTCAATGCGTATCGCGTGCGGTATGAAGACGAAGGGGTGTATGCAGCGGATCTCACGGTGACTGGCATCACATCGAATCATGTCGTGGTCGCGTCACGGGCGGTCGGCCACTGGGATCAACCGAGTCGCGTGCAAGGCTGGCTCGAACTCGCGGGCAAGCGCATCGAGCTCGACTGCTTCGGCATGCGTGACCGATCTTGGGGGCCGCGGCTCGACAGCAACGATGCGCGTGCATCTTATGTGTACGGCATCAATGCGAGCGGCAGCTTTCTCGTCATCTCGCAATTGACGATGGATCCGCCGATGTCCACGGGCTACGTCGAGTTGGATGGCGAGCGCAGCCGAATTGCCGAAGTGATGTCCGACATCGCGCGCGACGAACGCGGGCGGGCGAACGTCGTGCGCTTGCAAGTCACTGATGAGGCTGGTCGCCGTTTCGACATTCGCGGCCGCGCCCGCAATCATCTCGCCAAGCAGGCGAGTCCCGGCTACTTCGCCTGGATGAGCATGTTCGCTTGGGACTTCGCCGGCGAGTCGTACGGTGAGTTTCAGGACGTCGTTTCGCCGGATCGGTTGTCGGCTGCCGCGGCGATCCAACTGAACCTCTGAGAGGAGCAAATATGAAGAATCAGCAAGTCATCATCGATTCGTTGCCGAAGGGCAAGCTCACGGCCGCAAACTACCGCCTCGCCGAGGCGGACGTAGCGGAGCCGGGTGCAGGCGAAGTGCTCGTGAAGACGATCGCATTCGCCATCACGGCAGGCACGCGCGCCGGTTTGCAGGGCAGCGCGAGCTATGCTGGGGCACCGCAAACCGGCATCGTGATGAACGGCACCGGCGTTGGCACGGTGATCAAGAGCAACGATGGCAGCTTCGGAGCCGGCGACAGCGTCGTGGGGCCGACGGGCTGGCAGGCCTATTCCATCCACAAGGCGAAGGCGCTCACCAAGATTCCAACGGCTCACCAGCCGGTCGACTATTTGGGACCGCTCGGCGTGAACGGGCTGACCGCCTACTTCGGCCTACTGGAGGTGGGCCAGCCTAAAGCGGGCGAAACCGTCATGGTGTCGGCGGCGGCGGGCTCCGTCGGTCACATCGTCGGGCAGATCGCCAAGATCAAGGGCTGTCGTGTGGTCGGCGTGTGCGGTGACGATGCGAAGGCAAACGTATTGACGAGTGATCTCGGCTTCGATGTGGCCGTCAACTACAAGGACGCCAACTACCGTCAATCGCTCAAGGACGCCACACCGAACGGCGTCGATGTCTATTTCGACAACACGGGCGGCATGATCTTGGGCTCGGCGCTGTTTCGCATGAACGTCGGTGGCCGCATTGCTTGTTGCGGTGTGGTGTCGCAGTACGACACCGATTCGCCGGAGCCGGGACCGAAGGGCGTGCCGGGCTTGCTGGTCAACAAACGCATCACCATGCGCGGTTTTCTGGTGTTTGATTACGCAGCGCACTACGCGGAAGCGCGCGAGGAGATTGCCGGTTGGCTGAAGTCGGGACAGCTGAAGGCGCTCACCGACGAAGTGAAGGGGCTCGCCGCTGCACCGGGTGCGTTCGTGGATTTGCTTGCCGGTGGCAACCTCGGCACGCGCATCGTCAGGCTCGATGGTTGACGCGGCGGCCAACCCGCCTATCTACAACACTCACCGCGATAGGAGCAAACCATGGCCATCGAAGTCGACTTCGAGTTGCCCGAAGAGTACGGCGCGCTCACGCCGCTGCAAGAATATCCGGTGCATGAATGGGCCGAGGACGGCTTTCCGGGATTCGAGGCACGCAGCGACCCGCGCGCCTACGAACGCTATTGGTTCACGGCCCAAGATCGTACTGGCGAACTGTTGGTGGTCACGGGTTTCGGCCTGTATCCGAACCTGAAGACCGTCGAAGCGTACGGCATCGTCAATCTGCGCGGTCGCCATACCACGGTCCGCGCCCACCGTAGCCTCACGCGCAATCGATTCGACATGACGGTCGGTCCACTCTCGTTCGAAGTGGTACAGCCATTCCGGCAGTGGCACTTGTCGCTTGTCGACAACGAGTACGGCATCGGCTACGAGATTGACTGGTTCGACTCCAAGCGGCAAGTGCTGCGCCCGCCCGGGCTCGGTGGATACGAGTCGTTCGGTCGTCAGCGCGGTGTCGTCATCGTCGAAGGTGAGCGATTCGAGCTCACCGAGTCGGCGTTCTTGGGTTCCCGCGACCATCATTGGGGTGTGCGCGACGGTGTCGGCGGTCCGGGCCACGCCATCGCGGGCGGTCGTCGCCCAACCACGGCGCCGGGCGGCCAATGGGTGGAATTCGACGACTGGTCGATCTGGCTGAACCGCGTGTTCTACAACGTCGGTGATGCACGACCCGGTGCCGGCCAAGTCGTGAATCAGGACATTCGTGTCCGCTTCGACGATGACCGCAAGACCCTGCGGGAAATTCGTACCACGAATCTGCTCGACACTGGCGAAGTGAAGGAGCTCCACTGGCAAGTGCTCGGCAATCAGGTGGCCGCACTGCGTTGTGGCATGTATGGTGGTCCCGATGGTGGCACACCGACTGGCAACCTGTTTCACGGCATGTACGTCGGTGAGAAGGTGGTGAGCGGCGAGACATTCGATCTCGGCGATCCGGTGCAGCGCGTACAGGTGCTCGGCAACGACGACTACCATTGTCGCGTGACGTGTGACGGCGAAACGACGTATGGCGTGTTCGAAGCCAATTCGTCGACCTACGCGCTTGCCGCCGGTGGAGTCCAGACACCCATGGGGCGGTTCGGATTGCTGGAGGAATAGCCGAAAGGGACCGATGAACAACTCGGCGAGAGTCGAGGACGGGAGGGTTTGCATGGCAGAGAGGTTTCCGAAGACGATCGACGAAGTGGACAGCGCGTGGCTGTCGGCTGCGCTCGGCGCGAAGGTCAATGGCTTCAAGCACCGCTTCATCGAAGGCGGCGTACTGTCCGATGCCTACATCGTGCACGACATCGAGTACGCCAATGGCACGCAAGCGCCACGTTCGCTGGTGGCGAAGTTCGCCAATCGTGTCGACGAGCGCCGTGCCCAAGCAGTCGCCAACAACGCCTACGCCAAGGAGCTTGCGTTCTACCGTGAGTTAGCCGAGCGCGTGCCGCTGCGGTCGCCGGCGATCTATTCGCTAGCGACCGACGACGAGCAAAGGCCGGAGTTCTTCGTCATCGCGATGGAAGACCTCACGGTGCACTCCAAGGTATTCGATCAGGTAGATGACCCGCCCAACGAGCACTTCATGCGCCGCATTGCGCTCGAGCTTGCGGAGATGCACGGGCGATTCTGGGAATCGTCGGCGCTCGACGCACCTTGGCTCGGCGGTAAGGACTACGAGTTCCCTTTGGATGCCGCATGTCGCGCCTGCCCGGAAGAGAAGAAGACATTTCTCGAGCTCTACCGACAAATGTTCGGCGAGGACATCTTCGATCTACCAGGATGCGAACAGACGCGCGCTATTACCGACGTCATCACGGGACCCGACTGCGCGGCCATCATCGATCATGTCTACGGCATCTGGTCGACGCGGCCGCGGACGTTGCTGCACGGCGACATGCGGGCCGACAACATTTTTCGAACGCGCAATGGCACTACCGACCACGATGATGCGCAGCTGACCTACGTGGATTGGCAGCTGGTCGGTGCTGGCCCACCTGGCCCCGAGTTCACGCAAGCTTGGCAGCACTCCGCGCCGCCCGAGCTTAGGCGCAAGGATCTTGCGATATTGCGCGACTACCACGACCGTTTGCTCGCCGTGAATCCCGAAGCGGCGCGCTACAGCTATGACATGCTGCTGGACGACTATCGGCTCGGCTTCATCCTGTGGTGGATGGCGCTCATCACGATCGGTGCAGCGACCATGCCGATCTTCGACAAGCCCGAAGGCGCGCGCATGAAACGGTTGTGGGGGCAGGGCCTCTACTACATGAACGTGGCCATGACCGACCACGATTGCCTGCGCCTCGTAAAAGGTATCGTGGCGGAGATCTGAGACCCGGCCGGCGACTTCAGCCGCGATTTGCGGGTCGCAAGCGCAGCAGGAGCGTGGCCGTGGCGTGCCGCGCTCGTCCGCCCTTGCCAGTAGCACAGGCGCGTTACGCTTTGGCCGAAAGTGCCCGAATTTGCGCCCGATATTCGTTACAAGCCCGTACCTTCTACGCCGCGCGGCCCGCTACCGTGACCTCGGGTATCGGAGGCCGTGATGCGATGCGACTACGTCCGACACTATCACCAGCATGGCTTCGCGATCGTGCGCGGGGTGTTTCGGCCGCGAGAGGTGCAGGAGCTCGCCGGAGCCTTCGATCGCCTCTACGAGGCGGGGCTGCGCCGCGGTAGGAGCTATCGCGACCACAACCTGTTGTTCCGGGTTGCAACGGATCCGCGACTCGGCACGATCGTGCGCATGGTGCAATGGCCGTCGTACGAGAACGCCGTGCTGGCGCGTTACCGTGTCGACCCGCGCATGCTGCAGATTTTGGCGCCGCTCGTTGGCGTCGATCTCAAGCAAATCATTAATCAGCTGCATTGGAAGCCGCCGGGCGCCACCAATGTCGAGTTCGGTTACCATCAGGACATTCGCTCGCGTCGCCCGCGTAGCGCCTACCGCTCGCCGGCCGAGTCGTACGTTCAGACCGGCATCGCGATCGATGCGCACTACGCTGCGAACGGTGCGATGACGGTGCTCCCGGGTAGCCATCGGTTGGGCGAGCTACCACTCGGTGGCGACCGCCCGACCATGGAGCGCGCGCTCGACGACGGCGAACTCGCGGCCGTAGGTATCGACACCACGCGCCGGGTGCACCTGGAACTCGATCCGGGCGACGTGGCACTGTGGCATCTGCATCTGGTGCACGGTTCAGGGCCGAACGTGTCGGACGGCGACCGTCGCTTCCTCATCAACGGCTACGTCGTTGCCGACAATTGCGATCGCGGCGAGTGGGCGTTCCGAGATGGCGTGCCGTGCGCGTTGGGCGAACCGGTGCTGGTGCACTACGAAGACCTCTACACGCGGCCAGGACCGTTTTACCTGCCGTGAACGGCAGAAGAAAGCAGAAGAGGAGTTCGAAAAGGGCGCGATCGAAGACGGTAGTGACCGGGCGCTAATGACATTCCCGGCTTCTTGGCAGCGGATTGCGCTTCGCCGCCATCCTAGCTCGGCCGCTCGGCGTTCACGGCGCCTTCGCCTGGCGTCAGAAACAGCATGCTGGTGGGCCGCAACGGCCGCGCCGTATGCCACGTGTTCGCGGGTACCACCACGAACGCGTTTTCACCGTTCGCGCGAATGACTTCCTCCTCGTCATTTCGCCAGAGCACGAAGTCGGTCTCGCCATCGCGCAGATAGACGAGTTCATCGCCGTGCGGATGAATTCCTCGACCACGGCGCGGAGAATTCGTGGCGGCTGACCAGGAGGTGACCCCTGAAGTCGTGGAACCGAGTTGCGAGATCGGGATAGAACGTGCGCGTGACGGACAGCAGCTGTACGTAGCTGTCTGGCGTGAATACGGCACGCGTCTTCTCGATGTCGTGCGGTCAGGGATCGATCATGATCAAGCGACGGGCCGGACTTGCATCCGGCCCCTCATTACACCTCAGAACTGATTCATCGTGTTCGCGGCTCCGCCGGCGAGTAGTGCCTTTTCGCCCAGGAAATACTCTTTGTGGTCGTCGCCAATGTTGGAGCCGGCGAGATCCTGGTGCTTCACGCTCGCCAGGTCGCGACGAATCTCCTTCCGCTGCACGTCACGCACGTAGGCCAGCATGCCGAGGTCGCCGAAGTAGCCTTCGGATAGCACGTCGGTGCCGAGCGCCGTATCGTGATAGGTCGGCAGCGTAATCAGGTGATGGAAGATGCCGGCTTCGCGTGCCGCGTCGCGTTGGAATTGCTGCACGAGTCGGTCAGCTTCCTTGCAGAGCTCGGTGTCGTCGAGTTCCGCGCTCATCAACGCCTTGCCGTTCTTCTTCGGGTCGGGATATTTCGACACGTCTTTGCCAGCGGCTTTCCACTCCTCGTATACCTGCTCACGGAACGCGAGCGTCCAGTTGAACGAGGGTGAATTGTTGTACACGAGCTTGGCTTCCGGACGTGCCTTGCGGATCGCGTTCACCAAGCCGGAAATCTGTTTCAAGTTCGGCTTCTCGGTCTCTATCCAAAGAAGATCGGCGCCATGCTCGAGGCTGGTGATGCAATCGAGCACCACGCGATCGGCACCTGTGCCTTCGCGGAATGCATAGAGACCATTGTCGAGTCGCTTCGGCTTGCAGAGCCGACCACCTTGGTGGATGGCGATGTCGCCGTCCTTGAGCTCGTTCAAGTCGGTGACGGGTGTGGTCTCGAGGAAGCTGCAGTACTTGTCGCCCAGATCGCCGGCCTGCTTCGAAACCGGTACCTTTTGCGTGAGTCCGGCGCCGAGCGAATCGGTGCGCGCGACGATGATGCCGTTGTCGACACCGAGTTCGAGGAATGCGTAACGCACCGCGTGCAGCTTGGACACGAAGTCTTCGTGGGGCACGGTAACTTTGCCATCCTGGTGGCCGCACTGCTTGGCGTCGGACACCTGGTTCTCGATCTGAATGGCGCACGCACCAGCTTCGATCATGCGCTTGGCGAGCAGGTAGGTGGCTTCTTCGTTGCCGAAGCCGGCGTCGATGTCGGCGATGATCGGCACCACGTGCGTCTGGTAGTTGTCGATCTTCTTCACGGCGTCGTTGATCGGCCGCCCGGCAGCGCGTGCTTCGTCGAGCTCGACGAAGACGTGGCGCAGCTCGCGCGCGTCCGCCTGGCGCAGGAACGTGTAGATCTCTTCTATTAGATCGGACACCGTAGTCTTCTCATGCATGCTCTGATCCGGCAGCGGGCCGAATTTCGACCGCAGTGCCGCCACCATCCAGCCCGACAGATAGATGTACTTGCGCTCGGTGCTCTTGCGGTGCTTCTTCACCGACATCACCATCTGCTGCGCGACGAAGCCGTGCCAGCAGCCGAGCGACTGTGTGTAGTTGGCCGGGTTGGCGTCATAGGCGGCCATATCGCGGCGCATGATGTCGGCCGTGTACTTGGCGATCTCGATGCCATTCCTGAACCGGTTCTGCAGGCGCATCCGCACCACGCTCTCCGGATTGATGGCGCGCCATTCGTCGCGTTGGCGCAGGACCTTGCGAACGTCCTCGATCTGCTGCAGGTAACCGGTCATAGCTCGACTCCAAATCCTTCAAGGGCTTGCGAGGGCGGGCACGTTAGCAGCCCGACTCTCTGGGAAAAATGGAATATTTCAAAACTAATATATGCCAGCTGGGAATACCACGCTTGTCCCGGAGCAACGACCTTGCCCCGGAGGAAGGGTTGCCCCGGGGCAAGCGGCGGACTATTTGCTCGGGTTGATCAGGTACTTCTTGCCCGTGGCCTGCTGTCCATAGACCGCGATGGCGTCCAGCGTCAGCGCCTCGGTCAGGGAGATTTCCTTGGCGTAGCTGCTCGCGAAGGTGGTCTTGACCTCCGCGGCTACCCGTTCGCGCAGCTTCTGGGCTTCTACGGGGCCGATCTTCTGCAGGAAAGGTGTCAGCAACCAACCGCCGATGCCCCACGCCATGCCGTAGCCGCGGGTAAGCTCGGTGGGTGAGCGGTCGAGGCCGCCGTAGATGTACACCTGCTTGTGCACGGTGGATCCGTAGCGGCTGAACTCCTTCGCGGTCTTGCCGGCCGCAATTTCCATGGCGGTCAGGATGTTGCTCGCGAGCTTGCCACCGCCGGTGGCGTCGAATGCAATGGTGGCGCCGGTGGCGACCAACGCTTCGACAAGCTCGTCCATGAACTTCGGCGAACTCGAATCGACCACGTGCTTCGCGCCGATCGATCGCAACAGCTTTGCCTGCTCGTCCTTGCGAACGATGTTGACCAGCTCGACGCCGTCCTTGTTGCACAGCTTCACCAGCATCTGCCCCAAGTTCGACGCCGCCGCGGTATGCACCAGCGCTTTATGGCCCTCGCGCTTCATGGTCTCGACCATTCCGATCGCAGTGAGCGGATTGACGAAGCACGCGGCCCCTTCCTTCGCGGACGTACCCTTCGGTAGCCGCAGGCATTCCTTTGCCTTCATCACCCGGTACTGCGCGTACATCGCGCCGCCCAAGACCGCGACGGTCTCGCCCATGAGCGCTTGCGCCTCCGGCGAGTCTCCAGCCTTCACCACGACACCTGCACCCTCGTTGCCGACCGGTAGTGATTGGTCGACCCGTGCCGCCATGGCGCGCATCATCGCGGGTGGAATCGATGCGGTGATGACTGGATCGTCTTTGCTGCCGGAGGCCTTGGCCGTGGTCATGTCGGCACCGCCGAACAACAATCCCAGGTCCGACGGGTTGATGGGCGATGCTTCGATGCGCACCACCACTTCGTTGTCCTTCGGCTCTGGAATCGGCACTGTTACCAGCTCGAGTTTCAAGGTGCCGTCCTTCTTCACGGTCGAGCGCAGCTGCCGACCACCCTCTTGAGTCGCCATGATCGTTCTCCCTTCTCATGTCCTGAAAGGAAGGCGAGCTTAACTCAAGGCGCGGTGCAACGTCTGACCATGCCGGATTCGGTCACGCGGTAGTCGTAGGTGTCGCGATCGTGCTCGTAGACGACCTGATAGCCCGCCACGAGTGCTTGTGTATACAGCACGCCCGGTTCCGGGCAGTCGAGCGAGCCGTCGTTGAAGGTTCTCCGTTCGGCGCGCACCAGGCTAGCGCCGACCATACCCGGCGCATCAGTCTCCAGTTGCCGGCGCGTGAGTTCGAGTATGGTCTCGGGAACGTCGACGGGCGGCGTGACGGGCGGCAGCGCTCTAGCGTGGCACGCGGCGATCGCGGCCAGAAGCAATGGAAGGAGGGGCCTAGCGCGTGCCAAACCCCTTTCCAGGACCCCAGGACGGTTGCTAAGCGGTGCCGCCCTTGCCAAACAGGCGAGGCACGTAGCGCGGAACCGTGCGGGCGTAGGCGTCGTATTCGGAGTGCACCGTTCTGAGGTCACGTTCTTCGAGATACGTTCCGATGACGATGTAGGCGCTCGTCATTATGGCGAAGAACAGGTGTACCGTCGTCATGACCGGCGTCGCCCAGATGCCTAAAAAGAAGCCAACGTACAGGGGGTGGCGTACGTAGCGATACAGCATCGGCAGCTTGAAGGCGACCGGTGCGTACGCCTTGCCACGAAGCTCGAACCACACTTGCCGCAGCCCGAACAGATCGAAGTGGTTGATGGCGAACGTGCTAATCAGCACCAGCACCCAGCCGGCCGCGAAGATCCCGTACGCAAGGGCAATGCCGATCTCGGATTCGATTTGCCAGATCGTGCCGCCGATCGGTTCCCAGAGATGAACGAGCAACAACAGCGCGAGGCTCGAGGCTAGCACGTAGGTACTACGCTCGGCGGACGTCGGTATGAATCGAGTCAGCCAGCGCTTGAAGAATGGTCGCGCCATCAGGCTGTGCTGCACGGCGAAGATACCGAGCAGCACCGTATCGACCAGCAGCGCTTGCCACAGCGGTACGGTGGGCACGGAATCGATCGACTTTGGCACCACGAGATTGCCCACGAAGCCGATGGTGTAGAGAAAGGTGGCGAGAAACAGCAAGTAGCTCGCAACCCCATAGACGAAAATCGTCACGCGTTTCACAGTTTTCCTCCTCGTTGATCAAAGGACACCGACGGTGCATGAGCGCAGTGTGGGGAAGCGCGCTTTACACGTCCTGACCGAGCCATGATCATTCGATGATCTCTCGCTGATCGCGACCGTCGGAATATGACTACGGAGGGCCCTAGAACGAGCGGTGTGTTGCGATTCGCCAACTTCGAGCTCGATCTCGATACGCGCGAACTCAAGCGTGATGGCCGGCCGGTGACATTGCAGCCGAAGGTACTGGACCTCATTCGCTTCTTGATCGAAAACCGTGAGCGAGCGGTCGACAAAGCCGAGATTCAGGATGTGGTATGGCCCGGCGTCGTGGTCACCGAGACGTCACTCACCCAGGCAATCCGCAAGGCGCGCCGTGCGCTCGGCGACGATGCCAATGCCCAATCCGTCATTCGCACGGTGCATGGTCACGGCTATCGCTTCGTGGCACCCATGGAGGCGAGTGACCCGCCAACTGCCGCTGTTGCACCTGTGCGCCACGACCGGCCTGGCATTGCGGTGTTGCCGTTCGTCAATCTGTCCGGTGACCCGGACCAAGAGTATTTCTCCGACGCCATCACCCAAGATCTCATTACCAACCTGTCACGGCATCGCTGGTTGCGAGTGATCGCGCGCAATTCAACGTTCGGCTACAAGGGGACGGCTGTCGACGTCAGGCAGCTTGCCCGCGAACTTGACGTGGACTACGTCGTCGAAGGCAGTGTGCGCAAGGCTGGCGCGCGGCTGCGCGTGACCGCGCAACTGGTCGATGCGCAGAGTGGTGGCCACCTGTGGGCTGAACGCTACGATCGCAGCTTGGAGGACGTGTTCGAAGTACAAGATGCGATCACCACCATGATCGCGGCGCGCATCGAGCCCGAAGTCGGATTCGCCGAACGGCAGAAAGTGGTGCGGGCCCCGCGCACCGACTTGAAGGCGTGGGATTGCTATCACCTCGGCGTACACCACTTCTTCAAATTCACGGCCGAGGACAACGTCGAAGCACAACAACTCTTGAGCCGCAGTCGCGAGCTCGACCCGAACTTCGGCGAAGCGCATGCATGGTGGGCGTATGCTGTGGTGCTCGGCATGGTCTACTGGGACACGACGCCATCCCCTGAGTTGCTGGACGAAGCGCTCGCGGCAACGGAACGCGCGCTCGAAATCGATGACCAGAATGCAGTGTTCTATGCCCTCAAAGCTCGCGTACAGCTCGCGCGCGGCGAGTACGATGCCGCGGAGCGCGAAAACGAGATGGCCATCGGCTTGAATCCGACGCTAGCCGCGGCGCACTGCGGTCTTGGCGATACGCTTGCGTATCAAGGTCGGTATGACGACGCGATTCATGCCTTCGAGCACGCCATCGATATCAGCTCGAACGATCCGCAGCGGTGGGCATTTCTGTCCTACGGTGCATTGGCACTCATATTCAAGGGCGATTACGAAGCAGCACTGCTGTGGGCTGATCGTGCCGCGGAGATTCCGAACTGCCAATACTGGGCGCTGGCGCACCGCGCGGTGGCCCTCGCGTATCTCGGGCGAATGGAGGAGAGCTTTGCCGCGACTGCGCGTTTGTTGGCTGCGCGGCCGGGCTTCACGCGTGCATTTGCGCGCGAGAAGCTGTTCTTCGTCAAGCAATCCGCGCAACGAAAGCGGTACCTCGATGGGTTGAGTCGCGCCGGGGTGCCGTAGCGAAGTTGGTGCAACGCATGGTCCGAGCGTTTGACGTCGATAGTTGGGAGCTTGCCTATCAGCGTAGGCCCACGGCGGGATATCTCGAGAGCGGGCGGCACGAACCGTGGGTCGAAGCAATCGTTCCGCGCTTCGAGGCGGCGCATGTATGTCGTGTACTGGATCTTGGCTGCGGCGACGGGCGGAACATGGTGTACCTCGCGGCACGAGGGTTCGAGCCATCCGGCATCGACTCGGCGCCGACGGCTATCGATCACGCTCGCGCGTGGCTAAGACGAGAGGCCATTGCCGAGGATCTCGAGATCGGCGAGATGAGTTGCTTGCGCTGGCCCAATGGGCATTTTCAAGCGGCTATCTCGATCATGGCTTTTCACCATCAGACGCGCGATCAGCTCGTGCGTGCAGTTGCCGAACTGACCCGCGTGCTCGCGCCGGGCGCACTTTTCTTCGCCGATCTCTTGAGCGCGCGACATTTGCAAGACTGGGTAGATCGCACGCAGGGGCAGGAGATCGAGACTGGGACGTGGGTGCCCACCATCGGTCACGAAGTAGGCGTCGTCCACCACTTCTTCGCGCGCGAGGAAATGCAGCACCTCTTCACCGGCTTCGAACTAGAGTTTCTCGATGAAGGTGAACGGTATTGGATCTTGGGGCGTCGAAGGCAGACCTGAAGCGTGCTCGCCGATGTCGGCGGCCGCCTCCACGGGCCGAAGTTTGGCCCACGCTCATATCCGATTTCGCCACGTTGAAGGGCCCGGCTGATCGGGCGGGCTGTCAGTCTTCGACGATCGACTTCAGTCGGTCCGCGGCCTGCAAGAAGTCCTCCATGAAGTCGTAGACGACGGCGCGCACCGATCGCGTTTCGTTCATGAGTCCCACGCCTTGTCCCACCCAGTAAGTGGCAAGCTGCTTGGCGCCCGGATCGCCAGCGAGCGCCAGCTTGTCGATCTTGCGCAAGGCAGGTTCGCTGACCAGGCTCTGCAACGGCATCGGCAACGGATCGGGCGCTTCCTCGCTCTGCCATGCATCGGTCCACGGCGAACGCAATTGCCGCGTGTACTTGCCGGTGCGGCTGCGGGAACGAACGGTCTGCCGCGAGTTCGCTTGCAGCATCTTTTCCTTCACGACCGCGTTGGTCTCGGCCTCGGCGGTGGTCAACCACACTGATCCGGTCCATGCACCATCGGCACCCATCGCCATGCACGCCGCCATTTGCTTGCCGGTGACGATACCGCCCGCCGCCAACACGGGTGGGTTGCCGTAGGGTTCAAGCGCTTCGATGACCTCCGGCACCAACACGATCGTCGCGATCTCGCCGCAGTGACCACCCGCTTCGCCACCCGCCACGATGAGGATGTCGACACCTGCTTCGGCGTGTTTGACGGCGTGCTCCTTGGCGCCGGTGAGCGCTCCGACTAGCACACCTTCCTTCCGCGCGCGTTCGATCATGAACGGCGGCGGTACGCCGAGCGCGTTCACGATCAGTTTGATGGGATGTGAAAATGCCGCGTCGAGGACAGCCGCCGCGCCGCGTTCGCGCATGTTGTCGCCAAACGATTCACGAACGCCGCCGGACCAAAGATCGTTGGTCGCGATGCCGTGCTCGGCCAGGATGCGCTCCACGTAGCGCTTGTGCTCGGCGGGAATGGCTGCTTCAACTTCCGCCGCCGTGCGCGTGCCTTCCTTGTCGGCGATGCTGGTGGGCACGATCAGGTCCACTCCGTAGGGTTTGCCGTCGATGTGCTCGTCGATCCAGGTGAGCTCGATATCGAGGGTCTCGGGCGTGTGGCCGGCCGCGCCCAACACGCCGAAACCGCCTGCTTTGCTCACTTCCGCCACGACATCGCGGCAGTGGCTGAAGGCGAACAGCGGAAACTCGATGCCGAACATGTCACAAACGCGCGATTTCATGACGTACTCCCTCAAATGCCAACAATCGTGGCGAAGCTAGCACGGACGCGCCGCGGCGTTAATCCGTGACTTTCCCGGCGCGCACACAAGCCTTGACGCTGTGCTCGCAGGCTGCCCACAAGATCAGCACATCGACCGGCTCGCGGCTTCCTACCATGCCGGCACCTCACAACGCTGCGGTATCGCGTTGTCCTCCGCCAAGGTTCGTATTTCCTCGATGCTCGTCGCGTGCGCGTGGCTCGCCGGCTGTGGTGGCGGCGGTGGTTCGGCCACGCCATCGGCACCGGGCAGCGTTGCGAGCGGCAGTCCGGCGCCGACGCCGCCGTCCACTTTCCTGCTCGAGTCGATTCGAGTGGCGCCGTATGCGATTTGGGCGGACGAACTCGCGTCGCGCGCCGTCACCGTAACCGCACGCACCCGGGGCGTCCGTGGACTGCGCTTTCAGCTTTCCTATTTCGATGGCCTGGTGGGCGGCACCGGCGCGCACATCGAGCGGCCGATGTACGACGACGGCAGCCATGGCGACCGCGTGGCGGGTGACGGTGTTTGGACATTGTCGTTTGCGATGGACCTTGCCGAGCCCATGGAGTTGCGGCGCTACGACGGCCAGATCGATGCGGTGCCGATCTCGATCGCCGCGATCGCCGAGGATGGTTCGCCGGTCGCGCCCAGCAATAGCGTCGATGCGAATGCCGAACTCGGCTTGGTGAGTCGCGGCCTCGCGGCCGACTTCATGGTGCGTGAGTTAGCGCCGGACTCGAGCGCAACCCAGTATTTCATCAACGTCATCGATTCGACGTTCGAAGCGAGCGGTATCGCATCGGTGACCGAGCGTGTGTACCAGCTGTTCCCAGGTGATCGGTTCGATTTCGTCGTGCTGTTCAGCAGTGCAAGCACGGGCGACGGTGTGCCGCGATCGTTGGGCGTGCGAAACGACGTACAAGGCATTGCCATCGCCAACTACGATCACTCGGCTGCGTACGGCAGTAGTGGTCGCTTGCAGCAACTCGTGTATCAAAATGCACGAGTGCTCGGCATCGAAGTGAATCATGAGCTGGGTCACCGCTGGGGTGCGTTTCTCGACGCACCCGTGCTCAACTTGAGTCTGCCGGGTGGATTCCATTGGGGCCCGTCGACACATGTCGGTCAGATGGGCAACGGCCCGTACTTGTTGGCCGATGGTGCAGGGCGCTACCTCGTGACCAATGCCAACGGTTCCGAGCAATTCGCCGCCAATCCGTTCTCGATGCTGGAGCTCTACCTGATGGGGTTGGCGCGCGGCGACGAGGTGGCGCCGCTGCGCTTCGTCACCGACCCGTCGGTGGAGGTGAAGTTCGGTGACTACCTGCCGGAGGCGGCCACGCGCGCGGTGACGATCGACGACATCGTTGCGGCGTACGGTACGCGCAACCCGACGCCGGACGTCGCGCAAAACGCTTTCACCGCGGCATTCGTGGTGGTGAGCAGCGAACCGCTCACGGAATCGGAGCGCACGTTGACTTCCGCGATTGCGCGCTACGTGGCAGGCGAGTCGCACGGCGGCATGCGCAGCGGTGGCCTTTTCGAAGTGATCGATCCGCCGTCGTTCGCCGCGGCGACCGCGTTTCGCGCTACCTTGCAAACCGAGCTGCCGTAACGTCGCCTCGGAGGCGAACTTTGCCTCGGCGCCGAGCTTCCCGGCGGGGTGGGTCGCTGCTCGGATCGCGGGGCAAGCCCGCTCCTACGCTACGCCGCCGCTCGCTTGTACGCCGGCCGCGCGCTGATCTGCTCCCACCAGCGCTTCACGTTCGGCGTGAGCACGTCCCGGATGTCGAGCGACAGCGCGAGATGCACGGCATAGCCCACACAGACGTCGGCGATAGTGAAGCGGTTGGCGACCAGGTATTCGCGCGTTGCAGTTGCGTCTTCGACGCAGCGCATGCGGGCCAGAAACCACTTGCGGTAGTCGTCTGCGACCTGTGCGATGCGGCGCTCCTCCGGTTCGAGCCGTGTGTACCTGAGCACTAGAGTCTGAGGAAACGTCAATGTCGCATCGGACCGGTGCAACCAATTCAGATACGCACCGTACTCGGCATCCTGCGGCGTGAGAGCGAGCGGTGTGGGGCCGTAGCGATCGACGAGGTACTGACAGATTCCGGCCGACTCGGTCATCGTCAAGTCGCCTTCCACCATCGTCGGCACAGTACCGAGTGGGTTGATGTCCTTGTATCCGGGGTACTGGTAGCGAGGCGGGAAAGGCATGGTCACGAGCTCGTGCGGCAAGCCCATCTCGAGCAACGTCCACAGCGGCCGCACCGAACGGGCACCCTGGCAGTGATAGAGCGTGATCGTCATCCCGAGCCCCCTATGTATCTGCGTGCAGTCTAGCAGCCCATGCGATGGCTGCGGCCGCTGCGGCAATCGCGCATTGACATGCTGGCACAACCACTCGCAGGGCACCGCCTCCGCGCGTTTGCTTGGTAAACCATCGGGGCGCGGCTAGACTCGAATCGGGCACGAGAACATAAGGGGGATGTGCGCCGATGCAGGTGCTGAAGTCGAATCTCGACCTGCGCTCACCGATCTATGCGAAGAACCGCACCGACATGCTCGCGAAGCTCGAGCTGATCGACGGTTTGTTGGAAGAGGTCGAGGCCGGCGGCGGCGACGAGGCTATGAGTCGGTTGCGTTCGCGCGGCAAATTGCCGATTCGTGAGCGCATTTCACTCGCCCTCGATCGCGACAGCCCATTCCTCGAGGTGAGCCCACTGGCCGCCTGGCGCTCCAACTTCACCGTAGGCTCCGGCTTCATCGTCGGGATCGGTGTCATCTCCGATGTCGAGTGCGTGATCTTAGGTCATGACCCTTCCGTGCGGGCCGGTGCGTTCAACGCCTTCAACTCGAAGAAGCTGATGCGCGGCCTACAGCTCGCCCGCGAAAACCGTTTGCCCTACGTGCAGTTCGTCGAATCTGCGGGTGCCGACCTGCGCGGTGACTCGGGCGACGAGGATCCAGAGGCGGCGATGCGTCGCGACAACGGTCACTTTGCCGAATCGGGTCGTCTGTTCTACGAGATCACCGAACTCTCGAAGATGCGTATCCCGACGGTTTCGGTGGTGTTCGGCAGCTCCACGGCGGGTGGTGCGTACCAACCCGGTATGAGCGACTACAACATCTTCATCAAGAAGCAGTCGAAGGTGTTCTTGGGCGGCCCGCCGCTCGTCAAGATGGCGACCGGTGAGGATGCCGACGAGGAAAGCTTGGGTGGCGCCGAGATGCACACGCAGATCTCGGGGCTCGGCGACTACTTGGCCGAGGACGAGCACGACGGCATACGCATGTGCCGCGACGTACTCGCCCATCTCAATTGGCGCAAGCAAGGGCCCGGGCCCTCGCTGCCCATCGAAGAGCCCGTCTACGATCCCGAGGAACTGCTCGGCATTGTAGGCACCGACTTGCGACAGCCGTTCGACATGCGCGAAGTGATCGCGCGAATCGTCGACGGTTCGCGGTTCGAAGAATTCAAACCGCTTTACGGACCGACGCTCGTTACCGGATGGGCGTCGATTCACGGCTATCCGATCGGCATCCTCGGTAACAACGGCGCACTCATGAGCGAGTCGTCCGAGAAGGCGGCGCAGTTCATCCAGCTCTGCAATCAGATCGACGTACCGCTCTTGTTTTTGCACAACATCACCGGTTACATCGTTGGCACCGACTTCGAGCAAGGCGGCATCACCAAAAACGGTTCGAAGATGATCAATGCCGTGTCCAACTCCACCGTACCGCACATCACCGTGATCGTCGGTGCCTCGTACGGGGCTGGCAACTATGGCATGAGCGGCCGTGCCTTCGGCCCGCGATTCACTTTCATCTGGCCCACCGCGAAGATCGCCGTGATGGGCCCGAAGCAAATGGCCGGTGTCATGAGCATCGTGCAGCGCGCGGCCACCGAGCGGCGGGGCTTGAAGTTCGACGAAGAAGCCGACGCCAAGCGCGCAGCGAACGTCGAGTATTGGGCCGAGGAGCGTTCGCTCGGCCTGTATGCCACGTCGCGCGTCTCGGATGACGGCATGATCGACCCACGCGACACGCGCACGGTCATTGCCATCGCCCTTTCCGCTTGCCACAGCAAAGAAGTTGCAGGTGCGAAAGGCTTTGGTGTGTGGCGGATGTGACGGCCATGACGACGACGATTCAACGACTGCTGGTTGCCAACCGCGGCGAGATTGCGCGCCGCATCATGCGCACCGCGCACGCGATGGGCATCGGCACCGTTGCGATCTATGCCGACGGTGATGCCGACGCGCCGTATGTGAAGGAAGCGGATCAGGCGATTGCACTTGGCGGCGCGAGTTCGCGTGAAACGTACCTCGACGTCGCGAAAGTGCTCGCAGCCGCGAAACGCGCGGGGGCCGATGCCGTTCACCCCGGCTATGGATTTTTGTCGGAGAACGCCGCCTTCGCCAAGGCGGTGGCGGATGCCGGTATCACCTGGGTTGGTCCATCCGCGGAGGTGATCGCCAAGATGGGCGACAAGCTCGCGGCCAAGGAACTGATGCAAAGCGCCGATGTTCCGACGCTTCCCGCGGCCGTGGTCGGTCACGGTGCCGATCTTGCGAAGATCGCCGAGAAGGTCGGCTATCCGCTGTTGATCAAGGCGTCGGCGGGCGGCGGCGGCAAGGGGATGCGGGTGGTATCTACGCCGGCACAGCTCGAAGCGTCAGTGGAAAGCGCGCGCCGCGAAGCGAAGTCGGCATTCGGTGACGACACCGTCTTCCTCGAACGCTGGCTCACGAAGGCGCGCCATGTCGAAATTCAAGTGATGGGCGACTCGCACGGCAACGTCGTGCATTGCTTCGAGCGCGAGTGCTCGGTGCAGCGCCGCCATCAGAAGGTGATCGAGGAAGCACCGTCGCCTGCGGTAACGCCGGAAATTCGCGAACGGATGGGTAATGCCGCGGTCGCGGCGGCTGCCGCCATCGGCTATCGATCGGCAGGCACCGTCGAGTTTCTCCTCGACGGCGACCAGTTCTGGTTCCTGGAGGTCAACACGCGATTGCAGGTGGAGCATCCAGTCACCGAGGCGGTCACGGGGCTCGATCTCGTTCGTGAGCAACTGCGCGTGGCACAAGGTGAGCCCTTGTCCTTCACGCAAGATTCCTTACGGTTCGATGGTCATGCGATCGAGGCGCGGCTCTATGCAGAAGACCCGGTCAACGACTTCCTGCCAGTGACCGGGGACGTGCTCGCCTGGGTGCCTTCGGACTCGGCGCCGGCACGCTTCGATTCCGGAATCGAAACCGGTAGTCGCATCGGTATCGAGTTCGACCCGATGCTGGCGAAGGTGATCGTTCATGCACCGACTCGGCGCGAAGCCGCATTGCGGCTGGCGCGCGTGCTGGAAACCACGCGCGTGCAAGGCATCGTGACCAACCGCGATTTCTTGGTGGCGACCTTGCGCACGCCGGCGTTCCTTGCCGGCGACACGACCACGGATTTCATCGAGCGCGTGAAGCCGGCTCGCGTAAGAGCGCCCACCGCCGAGGGGATCCGAGATGCGGCCGTGGCGGCGGCACTTACCGCTCAACTCGATCGCCGCGCCAAGGCCCGCGCGCTCGCGAGTCTGCCAAGCGGCTACCGAAATTCCCGCATGCCGCCGCAAAGCGTGCGCTATCGCCATGGCGAACACGAATTCGGCATCGAATATCGGGCGCGGCGCGACGGCAGCTTCCACGTTGCGAGCGACGATGGTGAGCATGTCGTGCGTCGTCTTGCCCGCGACGGCGATACGGTTTCGTTCGAGCTCGATGGTCGACGCGTGGCGCTCGCCTACGTGCGTGATGGCATGCGTTGGGCGATGCATGGGAACGGCGTCGATGTCGAGCTCGTCGAACAGCCGCGGTTCCCGCAACGCGAACGCGAGGGCGTGGCTGGCGGTTTGGTGGCGCCCATGCCTGGCAAGGTCATTGCCGTGCATGTGCAAGACGGTGAGCGCGTGGTCGCGGGGCAGCTGTTGCTCGTGCTCGAGGCGATGAAGATGGAACATCGCATCACTGCGCCGGAGGATGGTCAGGTACAGGAGCTGCGTGTTCAGCAAGGCGAACAAGTGGCCAATGGTGCGCTATTGATCGTGCTCGAACTGGATGGCGCGCGGGAGGATGGAAAATGAGCGAAAGCACACTGTTCGATGTGCGCGACGGCGCAGCGTGGATCACGCTGAATCGTCCGGAGAACCGCAATGCGCTGTCGGCGGGGTTGGTCAACGAGCTATACGACCACCTCGAAAACGCCAACAAGACCAAAGAGGCGCGGTGCATCGTCATCACGGGTGCCGGACCTGCATTCTGCTCGGGAGCCGATCTCAAGAGCCCGCCCGGCGAGGCGATCGGCGGCGGTCGAGCGGTACCGTATGCCGACGTGCTGACGCGCATCATGGAAAGCCCCAAGCCCGTCATCGCGGCGGTCAATGGTGCAGCGTTTGCGGGCGGGCTTGGCCTCATCGGCGCAGCGGACATCGTGATCACGTCTGCAGCGGCGTTATTCAGCTTTTCGGAGGTGCGCATCGGCGTGATTCCGGCGGTCATTTCGGTGGTTTGCCTGCCCAAGCTAGGTGTGCATCACGGCATGAAGCTGTTCCTGACCGGCGAGCGGTTCGACGGCAACGACGCGGTTCGGTTCGGCCTAGCTCATCGCGCGGTACCGGCTCACGAGCTCACGAGCGCCGTACAGGAAGAGGTCGATGCGATTCGGTTGGGAGGGCCGAATGCCGTCATCGAGGCGAAGAAGCTGGTGCGGCTGGTGCCGACGCTGTCGGTCGAGGAAGGCTTCAAGGTGACGAGTGAATGGAGTCCCAAGTTGTTCAGATCCGAGGAAGGTGCGGAAGGCATGGCGGCGTTTCGTGAGAAGCGCAAACCGAGATGGGCCCAAGACGTGAAGACGGAGAAGAAGTGAGCGACATCATCCGCATCGCGAATTGCAGCGGTTTCTACGGCGATCGCCTGTCGGCTGCCCGCGAAATGGTCGAGGGCGGGCCGATCGATGTGCTGACCGGCGACTACTTGGCCGAGCTCACCATGACGATCCTCTACAACCAGATGCAACAGCGCCGCTCGAGCGCCGGCTATGTCGGGACGTTCTTGAAGCAAGTGCGCGAAGTCATCGCGCCGTGCCTCGAGCGCGGTATCAAGATAGTCAGCAATGCGGGCGGCTTGAACCCGAAGGGCATGGCCGAAGAAGTGGAGGCCATGCTCGCGGAGCTTGGGCTCGCGGGCAAGGTTGCCTACATCGATGGCGACGACTTGATGCCGCGGCTTGCCGATCTACAGGCACAGGGTGAAGCGTTCGAGAACATCGATCGGCACGTTGCGCTCGCAAATTCAGGCCTCAAACCCGTCACCGCGAACGCCTATTTCGGAGCGTGGGGCATCAAAGAAGCGCTCGATCAAGGTGCCGATGTCGTGATCTGCCCGAGGGTCACCGATGCCGCAGTGGTAATCGGCCCCGCGGCATGGAAGTTCGGTTGGCGCCGCAACGACTACGATGCGCTCGCCGGTGCGCTCGCTGCGGGACACGTCATCGAGTGCGGTGCGCAAGCCACGGGCGGCAACTATTCATTCTTCAAGGAAGTGCCGAGCTACCGCGACGTGGGCTTCCCGATCGCCGAGATCGAAGCCGACGGTAGCTTCACGGTCACCAAGCATCCGGGCACCGGTGGCTTGGTGTCGGTGGGCACCGTTACTGCCCAGCTGTTGTACGAGATTTCGACGCCCGCGTACGTCAATCCCGACGTGATCGCACACTTCGACACCATGGCAATCGAGCAAGTCGGTAGCGATCGCGTACGTGTATCGGGGTGTCGCGGCAGCAGCCCGCCGCCGACGCACAAAGTGTGTATCAACACGGCCGGTGGTTATCGCAACAGCTGCGAAATGCTACTGACTGGGCTCGACATCGAGGAGAAGGCCGAGGTCTTCACCGACACGCTGTTTCACTCGCTTGGCGGCAAGGCACAATTCGACGAAGTCGACGTGCAACTCGTTCGCAGCGATAAGAAAGACCCAAGCACCAACGAAGAAGCCTTTGCGGCGTTGCGCATCCACGTGACGTCGTCCGATCCCGATCGTGTCGGACGCTTGTTCTCGGCCAAGGTCGTGGAGCTCGCACTCGCCAACTATCCCGGCTACACGGGCCGTAACATCGTCGGCGGTGGTGCGCCAGTCATCGTCTATTGGCCGGCGCTCATCGACAGCAAGCACATCGTCGAGCACGTGCATTGTGGTGGCAGTACCACCGACGTGGTACCGACGAGCCAACTCGGTCTCGAGGAAATCTACTATCAGCGGGTGCCGAGCAAGATCGCACGGGCGCCTCGAGGGGCAACGACGCGGATTCCGTTCGGGCGCTTGTTCGGTACGCGCTCCGGTGACAAGGGCGGTTGCGCCAATCTGGGCGTGTGGGCGAAGACCGACGAGTCGTACGCGTTCCTCTATCACTATTTGACGGTCGAGGAATTCAAACGTCTGTTGCCCGACACTGCGCAGTTCGATGTCGAGCGGTACGAGCTACCGAACTTGCGCGCCCTCAACTTCTACGTGCGCGGCATTCTCAAGGATGGTGTGTCATCGAATACGCGCATCGACGGTCAGGCGAAGTCGTTTGGCGAGTACCTGCGCGCGAAGTACATCGAGGCACCAAAGGATCTCGTTACTTAGTGGCTCACGCGAGATTCAATGCGGCTGGCCAACGGTGATGTTACATGTTTGACCAATGTGACTCGATGTACGCACGAAATGAGTCCGAGTAGGTGAATCCCCGTTCTTCCCAGTAGCTCTTGAATCCGGGCGCCAAGCAGTAGGACGCAATGAGCTGTTTGGATTGATTCCACTCGTCTTCCGACAGAGAGTGCTGCTGATACTGGTAGTGCATCGACGCGAAATACCAACACGCTTTCGCGATCAGCAAAAGAAAAACTGCCCGATCGTCGTCGTTGAGCGCTTCACCGTTCATTCCTCTTCGATTCAGGGCACGCAACTCCGGGTTGGCCAATAGGAGATCGACGTAGTCACTGTACTGCCGCGTCATCTCCTGCTTGGCCGCGACTTTCATCCCAGTCACGTTTTGTCTCATTTGGATGGCGAGATAACCCAAAGTGAGCACGACTGCGAACGCCCCGACTATTTCTCCAATTGCGCCGAGAGCATCCCAATTCATCGCGCCACCTCACATGCCATTCTGCTTTCTGCTCCGCTCTGCCATCAGAAACGCGTGCTTGCGTGCCGCGCGCTCTTGGCTGGCCAGCGCTACGAGCTCGTCGAGATCCAGATCACGTATGGATGGGTCGTACGTGAAAAAGGGACTCGAAGTGGCAAGCCGATAGGCCGATCCGAATTCATCGCGATTCAGAATACCTTCGTCGACCAGATAGCGCCGAAGAGTGACATGGTCGATGCCCAATTCGGCACCGAATCGCGAGACCCATTCTAGGATCAGTCCGTTAACCTGGCCTTCGGAGTAGGTCTCACCGAACTGGAATGCAAATGCCACGCTCGCGAGCAGCATCTGCAGCTCGAATCGCTTCTTTGGCAGCAACGAGCGCCCGACCACCAGACGAGGGAAGGTCTGGGCGAATTGCTCTCTCGTAATGTGATGCCGCTTCGTCACGATGAGATGACCACTAGCGATCTAAATGAGGCGCGGACGCGGCCGTAGTCATTGCCTTGACCGACAGTATGGGTCTCACTGCAGAGACCCTCGTTTCCTGGCTGCCGCCTCGGCGGCCCAGGCCTTGGTCGCCACGCACACATCCATGGCCCGCTGGTAGGCATCACGTGCGCTGGTTCGAGCCACATACGCTTGCTCAATCTCACCGAGAGCGGCCGCGCCACTGCGTTGGGCGAGTTCCAGTGCGTAGGCCACGGAGATGTCGGCCGCAGTAAACGCTTCACCAGCGAGGTAGGGCGAATGCTCGAGACGACGAGTCACCAACTCGAGCCGGCTCTTGAATACCTCCAACGCCTTGTTCGCGCCCCAGTTTTGCCGCTCGGTCTCGGGCGCTAGGTTTCGGCTGACGACGACGAAATAGATGGAAGCGGCGAGCCCGGCTTCGCCAAGATGCAGAAACTGCTGGTACGCGGGGAAGGTTGGATCGCTCGGGTCCGGTGCGAGCGGCGTCGGTCCGTAGCGCGCCATCAGGTATTCCATGATCGCGATGGACTCGATCATCGTGACATCGCCGTCGCGAATCGCAGGGATGAACCCGCCGGGGTTGATCGCCATAAATTCTGCATCGTTCTGCACACCGGTCAATAGGTCGACGGGCCTCAGCCTGTACGTGAGGCCCATTTCCTCCAGTAGCCATACCACTCGGAATCCGCGCCCTTCGCCGAAGACAGTAATCATCCCTACGAGCACCTCGTCATGACTCGAGCGGCTGCGATCTGTGATAGATGCCGCGTCTACGCGTCACTCACTTGCTCCCTGATCTGCTGAAGGTAGTCGCTTGGCAAACCCAGCTTCTCTGCCAGTGCTAGCAGAGAGTTTGCATACTGGGCATTCGTGCCGCTCAGCTTGCTCACCGGAAGGTTATAGCAGAGCGCCGACTCGACTGAACCGTCCGGCAGCACAACCGACACGGATTCGGAAACGTAGTCCGCAACACTTTGCTCCGAATACAGTGCTCTCAGTTCCTCGGCTCGGATAGTCATCGCAACACCATACGCTCGACTGCTTTTGTTCCGAACGAGTGTCGCGCGGGTGCCGATGCGTAAAGCGAACCCATCGAGGTGTCCGAACTTCGCTTGTGATGGGGTGATTCCCTTTTCCGCGAGCAGGGACCGATCCATGAACAGTCCGTAGAAAAATACGGTTACGTGTTCGTTGTCCATTCTGTCTCGTTGCCTCGCTGGCGGTGTAACCGTCCCAACGGGTGACGAGAACGATGGTTGGGCCTCGTGCTCGTCTCGTCAGCGTGCAGGATAGGCCGGTGGCAAATCGGCGGCAAATTGTGCAGGCATTCGATCATTCGGCTGGGCGTACGACAGCATGCGCGCGCCTCGGCATCAATCAGGGTCGAACTCTTCGTAGGCAACTGGATCCTGCGCAATCGCATACCACGTTGCTTTGGAACCGGCAAAAATCTGAAGCATGGGCCTGACGCCGGGATCGGAATCGAAGGCGCCAGCCGGGATGCATGCGAACTCCGTTTTCACGTTGGGCACGGACGAGCCACAAGTGTGACAGAACGCGCGAACGTGCCCCGTAGAAGACTCGTATTCGACGATGCTGTCCACGCTCGACGTCCAGCGAAATCTGTCGCTCCGAATGTGGGCGAACACGCCATAGGCCGAGCCCGTGACCTTTCGACACATTGAGCAGTGGCAAATGTTCATGCGTTCGGGCGGTTCTTTGATCTCGAACCGGACGGATCCACATAGACAGCTACCGTTGATCATTTGGAGGATTTGCCGTGACGCCTGGCTGCTCGCATGAGCAAAGGCGTGTGCACACGAACGCTAAGCAACGGTCTTGTCTCTCCAGACGCGATGACCTTCATCGTACGAGGCGGCCGGAAATGTGACAACCACGATGCGCCACGGTTGGAGCTCGAGCACTCCGAGGTTCGCGTTCGTTGGTGAAACAAAGTCCGGCGCCGGGTCAAATCCGAGTGGCGGTGGTTCGGCTAGTGCCAGGTTCCAGATCCGTTCACGTTCATCCGTGTCCTCGACCCATTTGGTGGTGCAATCGATGTACAGCGGTCGCTGCACGTCACCACGGATGTATGAGAGGGAGACGAACGGATTTCGCGCCAGATGCTTTGCCTTGTGTGAGTTGCGGTGCGTTAGGATCCACCCAGTATTCCGCTCCCAAAGCGGATGGAGAATCCGTGAGTAAGGACGGCCCTGGCGATCAATCGTGGCCGCGTTGCACCAAATCATCGACCGCACACGGTCGGTGAACTCCTCCTCGATATCTTCGAATCGTTCAACTTCCACGATTGTCGCCTCGCAGCCTAACGCCAAATTGCACGTTCACGGGTTGCCGACGCGGCGTAGTTCAATCAAATGCTCGCTGGGATCGAGGAGATAGACCGCCGGCACATCTCCAGTGGCGCCCGGCTGCGGCGTTGGCCCCTTGAAGTTGCTCGTTCGGTCGAATTGATCGCCGTAGGGCAGCTTCCTCATCCGAATCTCGGCGAAAACCCGATCGAAACGGTCGGCATCGAGGTTGAACGCCAAATGCGTGCCTCCTCGCGTGCCGTAGGGGCTGAGCAATATGAGAAAGTCGTGGCAGACGCGAACACCCTGAAATGGGCCCTGCTCTTGGTCTTTCGTGAATCCGAGCACTTCGCAGTAGAACGCAATTGAATCAGCGAGTGGCTCGTTGATGGGCAGAATGATGTGATCGATCGTTGTGGCCACCGTCTGTCTCCTTGGCCTTTCGCTGCATTGTCTCGATGAGGGCGCTCGATGTCACCCCGACGTGATATACCGGCGTGTGCGTTGCAACGAGCCGCTGAATTTCACTCTCGTCGCAAGCGTGAGCGATTAGGTGGCAATCTCCGCCAGCGTCGTCATCGACAAATAGCCCACCGTAAAAATGGGCCAGAAGATCGCGAAGAACTTGTGATAGATCTTGCTAGACGAGAATGCCGCAATCGTGGCAAGAACGATGTGAGGAATTGCCAACGCGAGGTATGCGTCGGGCAGCTCGCGCAGATGGCCATGCGATTTTGCGACTGTTTCTGGAATGTCGACACACCAGGCCAACGCCAAGACCGCGAAGAACCAAGGGCGAGTTTGGTAGAAGTGTTCCTCGAAGTCGAAATCAGCGGGAAAATCCCACGGAAAGATCAGCGAGGCACACAAAAACAGCAAGATGGCGTAAAGGATCAGCAGCAAGAACTGGAAGTAGGACCATTCTTGTTGTCCGCTCCACCAGAACATGCCCCACCAAATGGTCACGATGTAGATGAGAACGTTGAAGGCCCACAGTGATTGAACCCAGTATGGCTTGACGGTCTTGCGATGGTGGATCGTCTTGCTAACGCCGGCCAGCACGTGGGTGACGCCGAGGCCCATGATCACCGAAAGAATCACACCAAGGTACTCAAACAGGCTCATTCAGTTTCCCCAATTGATGACACCCACCGTCGGGACGGACAACTTCGCAG
>QJXZ01000190.1 GCA_003248125.1 Gammaproteobacteria bacterium
GGTGGCAGGCGGGTCCTGAGCGCAAGATGTGCCGCTAGCGGTGCCTCGAGATTGGGCGGTCTAATCGGTGCCATGAGATCCGTGACTGCGGCGTGTTGACCCTGGTAGCCGCGCAGCAGTTGCGACAGTCGTCGGTGAGCGGTCGAGCCGCGCTCGCAGCGTGCGATGGCACTTTGTACGTCGGCCGCGCGTCGAACCAAGTCGGCGAGCTCAGCGTCGATGCGCACTCGCCATTCGCCCAGCGCGGCGTGCGGTTCAGCGAACAACCATGGTACGCGGCCGACCGAGGGGAACTGCATGGCGCAGGCGGGGCAGCTGAGTCGTTCCTCGACGAGCTGCAAGCGGCCGTCGCATCGCGGACACGCGAATAAGTGCGCGATGGGTACTGGTGAATCGTTGCCGTCAGTCATCCGACCATCCTTTGTCGGAGCATTCGTCAGCCGACCATGCTAACCGCGCATCGTCTTGCCTACACGACCCGGGCTAGATGAAGCCCGGCACAATGGGTTCGAATGCCATGTAGTTATCGAGCGTCGTTTGGCTCGCAACACCGAACACGTTGCCGAAGGTGGTGCCGAATAGAGCCTCGTCGCCGTGCAATGCCATGTAGTTCAGCACAGCCGAGTAGGCGAGCAAGTTGACGTTGTTGGCCATGGGTGTGCCGCCCGTTTCTACGGATCCGTCTGGACGCATCCAACCAATCTGCTGGTGCATGGCTTGCGCCGCGGCCGTGCCACCGCGCAGCGTCGCGCGCCCGCCAGGGCTGTAAACGAGGAACCAGGCCGCGGCGGTCTGCTGGTTGTCGCTGGTCCATTCACCCTTGCCGCGGCCGTTCGCGGAATTGTCGATGACGCCGTTGC
This sequence comes from Gammaproteobacteria bacterium, assembly GCA_003248125.1. Taxonomy (GTDB): domain Bacteria; phylum Pseudomonadota; class Gammaproteobacteria; order Pseudomonadales; family Azotimanducaceae; genus SZUA-521. The sequence goes on from QJXZ01000190.1 coordinate 861, forward strand.
TCGACAACGAACCGTCCGAGAACACATACATCATGAGCGGCGTGCCGAGGATCGCTGCGTATTCGAGACAGGCACCCATGCACTGACCGGCACGGAAATCCTTCACTTCGCCTTCTGCGCGCGCACCACCGTGGTAGTCGTAGCCGCCCATTTCGATGGTGCCGGCATTGGCGAATCCGTTGATGACCATTTTCATCACCGAGGCGGTTTTGCGGAATTCGTTGCCGTCGGCCCCGCCGAGCCCCAGCTCGCCATTGTCGAAGATGCTCAAGATGTTCTGATCGAGCAACGGATCGACGGGCACCCCAGCGAACTTGTCAGCGAGGTCGGCGGCTTTCAAGTAGCCACACTTGACCAGATCGCGGACCACGTCATCCTGGGTGATCTGCACGGGCTCGTAGGGATTGACGGCGTTCATCTTCTGATCGCTGACACGATAGACCGACTCCATCACGCGCACTGCATCTTGGGCAGCCAGCACCGCCGTCAGATCGCCCACGTCGACGAGACCCACCACGTCGCTCGGCCGGTCGACCTTGGTTGGCCGCCGCGTGAGGTCGATCAGTGACGCAGGCGCCATCGAATTGCCGCCGGAATCGGTATTCTCCGAGCCGACCAGATCGGCCACTTGGCCAGGGCTACCATCGTTTGCCGCAATTGCACGAGCGATGCCGTACATGGGGTTGTGCGGGTTGTTGCCGGTGTCGTTCTCGGAACGAGCGGGAATGACGGCACCGTTGATGTTGGCCCGAGTCGTGGCGGAGGTGCGCGCCGTGATGCCGCGAAGGAACGCGCTGTCGGAGTGAAATGCGAGCCCGAGATCGGTGTTGATGAAGTCGTTCGTGCCGGTCGCAGGATTCACGACTGGCGGCGTCATGTCGGCGGGCAAACCCTGGCGCTCGTAGCCAGTGGTGCTGATGAAATCGAGCTGTCCGCCGCGCTGGCCGATCAGAACGTTGGAGCCTGCGACACTCGAGCCGCCGGCCAGGTCGAAGCCGATGAACGGAATCTTGCGCCCACTGCCGCCACCGACACCGCAACCTGCGAGCAGCGCCTGCAATTGGGGGTCGAGTGCGTGTGCACGGCGGCTCCACGGCACGGTGACCAGTGAGCTGCCGAGTGCGAGCGCCGATCCGCTGATGAAACCTTGCGAAAGAAACTGCCTCCGCGTCCGCGGTCGCGGATGATCCGGGTGGCGAAGGGGATCGTCGTAATTGCGCGTTCGTTTGCGAATCATGATCAATTCCTCGCTTACTGGATCATCATGCCGGCGCTTGCCAGCATGGATGAGCAGACACCTTTGACGACGAGCTCGGTGCGGTCGGCACTGCAGTTGCCGCCGGCCACGCAGGTGGTCAGATCGTCGATCAGATCGTTCATCTCTGTGGTGACGTCGTTGAAGCTCGGCTGCACGGTCATCCCTGCACCGAGCACGTTGTCGTAAAGCGCCGTGATGATGGCGTTGCGGCCCGCCGCATCGAAGGCAGTGCCCGGATCCGCGTTCCATGCCGTGAATCCGGGGAAGAAAGCGCTGCGCAGCGTGGTGCTGTCGACCAGCGAATCGCAGTATGCGAAGCCGAGTTGCGTGACCGCCATTTGGTGCGAGGCGAGAAAGCCCCGCACGTTCGGATCCACGGGCAGTGACTGTCGTAGCGTGCCATACAGCGTCGCAACCTGGTTCTGCCCGACTCCGGTGATGCGCGCCATGGTGGCATTGATCTCGGCGAAATCGCGCACGCCGATGGCGGGCGAACGTGGCACGTCCGGTGGTGCCGCGGGGATGGCTGGCGGTGCCTCGACGTACACGTTGCTCGAATCGGCGAGCCGCTCGAACGTGAGGAAGAACTCGTCGTCGCTCGGCCCTTTTTCGATCGCGATTACGGTACCTAGAGACGAGAGGTATTGACGACCCTCGACCGCATATTCAGCATCGTTGATCGAAAGATCGATATTGCTGTACGCCTGGCCGACGGATGCCTCACGTCCGTTGATGCCGATGCGCATGCCTTGAATCGGAATGTCGCCGGGCAGCGCCGTGCCATCGAGCAGGATGAAGAAGGGCGCGTTGAACAAGTAGGCATACGAATCGAATTGGCTCACCTCGAACACCACGTAGGCATCGGGAATACCAACGTGATCGCTGACGTTGAACAGCAGGAAGTACTTCTCGCCCACGCCGACGTCGTAGTTTTCTTGAATCTGCTGCGGCGTCAACGCGCGGTTGTGGATCGCGACTAGTCGGATGACACCGGCGAAGCGATTGCTGTTGTCCACTTCACTGGCGAGCGCAAACGCAAAGGTATCGTCCCAGTCCGTGAGCGCACCGCCGCTGACGCTGTCAACATCGTCGGTGAATTGGCCGTTCACGTAGATGCGCCGACCGTTGGCGGGATCGAACGTAACCACCACGTGCTGCAACGTTGCCTGCAGGTCTTCGTCGGCATCCGCCGTCGAGAGCCGCGGCTCGCCTGCGGAGTCGGTGGTGGTGCTCCGGTTCAGGGCGTCGTAGTTGTACTGGGTCTGACCGAGAAGGAAGTTGCGTCGATCGACGCCGCCCGAATAGCTGACGATACGGGCGGGGCCATCCTGCACGACGTTCCCGGGCGCGACCCACGCCTCGATCGAGTATTCGCCAGTCGAGCGGATGAGGTCGTGGAGCTTGGTGCTCGCCGCGGTCGAACCTTGGGCCTTGCCGCTCGTGAAGTTGAGACCCCAGCCGCCGACCCACTCGTAGGTGCCGGAGAGTGTGAGATTCAAACTCGGCTCGACACCCGAGGTATCGAATGCAGTAGTACCGGCGCCGGTCTTGAACTCGTAGAGCGCGATGACGTTCGCTTCGTGGCGACCGCCACTCGAGGCAACGATGCCATTGACGAGGGTGAGCGCTTTGCTGGTGACCAAATCGGGGTCGATCTGCGTGATTGGAATTGCACCCGCCATCGCGGCGATGGCGTTTTCCATCGTTTGCGCATTGGCTTGGCAATCGTTCCAGCAATTGTGCGACTCGAATCGCAGGCGCAGCACGAGACGCGAGTTGGCCGGCGTGTCGAGATCGATTTTCGCCTTTGCGGCTTCGTACGCGGCATCGGGATCGGCATTGGCGAAGAACGGCGATTGCGGTACTGCTGCATCGTCGCGATGGCATCCGGAGCAATATTGCAGTAGCAGCGGATGCACGTTGGCGGCGAACAGCGACGAGTCCTCTGGGAAGTTTCGGCTGTCGCCGGGGTCCGTGAGCGGCGGGGCGACCAGCTGGATCTCCTTACCGACACCGCCGAGGCTGCCACTCGCCCATGCTTCGATGTACGACTGGATGATGTCGCCACAGGCATCGTCGCTCGTCAGCCAGCAGTTGTGGCCGCCCCGAACCTTGTTGACCATAAGCGATGCGCCGGGGTCGTTGAGGTCGACGATGGTGTTGGCGATGTCGTACGCGAGGTTGATGTCGTCTGCGCGAACGAAGCGCGGCGCTTGCGTCTCGTTGTGGCACGTGCCACAGCGGTTGTTCGGTACCAGATTGTCCCAGACATTGATCTTGAAGCGTTGCACGTCGTCCGTGGCCGGCGGCGGGCCGTTGTAGTTCGAGACCGTCGGCGGTGCGGTCTGCGGGTTGGTTTGTGTCTGCGCTCCGCTGCCGCTTCCGCACGCGGTGACGAGCATCGTCAACGCGACGACGACGACGTTTGCGAGGCAGCTATGGGCTTGCATGCGTGTGTACATCTGCGTCACCTCGCCTCAATTGCCCATGCAGTAGACGGCGGACTCCGCGAACACCTGCCTCAGGCTGTAGCCGGCACCCTCGAACGACGCGACCATCGCGGCGACTTGATCGCGGTCGGCAGCATCGGCCGGATCGCGCAGACATACGTTCTTGAACACCTTCGCGACCTGGCATTGCGCGAACGCCTCGCTGTGTGCGAGTTCCATGCCCATGGACTTCGCGCCAGCGCCGGAGCCCGGCAGCGACTGATCCCAGCCGAGCAGTGAGTTGACGCCTGCGCGCCAGTAGTTGTCCCAGTCGTCGTTGGGCGTCACGTAGCCGTAGGGAAACGTGGTGTCGTTGTTGAAATACTTCGACACCACTGTCCCGGGTGTGTACGCGAGTGATCCGTTGATTGCCTCCGGATCGTTGACGTCGTCGTAGATGAAGTCGTAGTAGGCAAAGGATTGGGCGAGGGGGTCCATGCCCGAGTGGCAGCCGATGCAGCCATTCAAAAAGACGCGCGAATCACCGCCGGGACTGCGTGATACATCCTGACGAATGCGGTCAGGGGAGCGGTGAATGTCTTGCACCTGCTCCATGTCATTGCAAAGGTGATTCAGCATCGTGAAGCGAAACATCGCGCGGTTGGTACCGTCGACGAAGAAGGCGCGAGCCGCCGCGCGCGTGGTGATGACACCGGCGGTGGCATTGCTTGGCAGGCCCGTGATGCTGCTTTGCGTGCGCCGGACGAGGACGTTTGGATTGGAAAGATCCAGCCCTTGCGTCTCCATCGTCTCGTAATGCGCGTTCGAGTCGGTTCGGTATTGAGGCGTGACGCTGTTACCGATGTAGAGGATGTCGCCGTACAAAAGCTCGCGAAAGTCGACGTTGTCGCGGACCATGCCGATGACAGTCGCGGTGTAGTCGTTTAGCGGTACGAATACCGAACGATCGCGGTTGGTCCATGGCGCGGCGAAGTTCTTGAGCGTGATGTTGTAGAAGCCCGCGTCGTTGGTTGCGATCAATGCCGCAGCCAGTGGGTCGTTATTCGTTTCGATTTCGTCCTGCATTTGCTGCAGCACGGTTGCGCTCGGTGGCACGCCGGCGATTCGATCGTGTATGCGCTTGGCCTGGTCTCGAGCGCCAGCCTCGACGGCTGGCGCTAGGGTGATCAATGTGATGGCAACTGCGCCGACGATTGCCATTGCCCGCAGGGCAGTGAATGCGGGTCGGACCGGGTCGGGCGGGGCTGTTTCAGGCCGCGCTCGATCGTCGCTCGGGGTGCGGACCATGGTTTGCACTCCTGTTCACTGCATCAGGCCGCACCCGGTCGCGTCGTGCGCTCGCGGCGTTGCTCGGGGACATCGTTCCTTTGATGTGCAGCCACCCACGGGCGCGTGCACGCCTTCGAGTGACTTCGCTAATTCTTGGGATTTCTTCGCGGGAAGCGGTGACCGGCCGCACAAACGTATGCAACTCACCAATGGCGACCTGAATGCCGCTGTGCGCGCGGTCACATCTTCCTGGTGGTCGGTTTGGAAGAATTGTGGCGCCGATGTAAACGCAGCTACTCGAGGTGCGTCCTGTGCGTGCGCTCGACTTTCGAGCCCTAGCCAAACTGTTGATTCTGCTAGTAGGCGCAGGCGCCGTGGTCGCGTGTGGTAGCGGCAGTGGCGGTGGCTCGAATCTATCGTTTGGCGGCGAAGACGCCGATCCCGTCGCGGTCGACTATCCGATCGCGTACGTGAAGCGGCCGCTGCTGGTCGACGACAACGGCGATTTGCTAGCTGCGGACCTGACTGATGCGGCGGCATTCCGCCCTGGAGCAGAACTTCTGTTCCGGGATCGTGCTTCAGCCAGTGCACAGGAAAGGAGCCTGACCGCGGGTGTGTTTCCCGACGACGCGATGGGCAATCCACCTAGCTACGACGTGAAGGACCTGTCGACGTCGTTCGATGGCATGCAGCTCGTGTTCGCCATGCGCGCACCGGAAGACCCCAATCTCGGCGACGACGAGCAGCCGACGTGGAACCTGTGGATCTACGATCGCGCCACGGATGCATTGCGGCGCGTGATCGCGTCCGACATTGTCGCGGAGGACGGTCAAGATGTTGCGCCGCGATTCCTGCCGGACGGTCGCATCATCTTCTCGTCGACGCGGCAGCGGCGAGCGAAGGCGGTATTGCTCGACGAGGGCAAGCCGCAGTTCTCGGCGTTGGATGAAGATCGGGATCAGGAAGCGTTCGCATTGCACGTCGTCAACGCAGACGGCACTGATCTCGAGCAAGTCACCTACAACCAGAGCAGCGACCTCGATCCCGCCGTCCTCGGCGATGGTACGGTCGTGTTCAGCCGCTGGGACAACTTTCCCGGCGGCGACAGCGTCAATCTGTATCGCATGAACCCCGACGGCACGGAGCATCAGGTTCTCTATGGCGTGCACAGCCATGACACGGGCCCGAATGGCGAGAACGTGGATTTCGCCGAGCCGCGGGAACTGCCGGACGGTCGCCTGCTGGTGTCGATGCGGTCGGCAGATCCGCAAACGCACATGGGTGCGGCGTTGGTTGCCATCGACGTTGCAAATTACAGCGACCACGATCAGCCGACGTTCGCCAATCAGGGACTCGTGGGCGATGCGCAGGAGTTGCTCGTGCCCGGCAGCATTACGCTCGATGCGAGCCCCTCGCCGCGCGGACGGTTCGCGAGCGTCGAGCCGTTGTTCGACGGTACCGATCGGTTACTGGTGACGTGGAGCCAGTGTCGACTGATCGATCCTGCTAGCGATCCGGCAAACCCGACCATCGTGCCTTGCACAGCAGCACTACTCGCCATGCCCAACATCGAAGAGGCACCGCCTCTCTACGGTGTGTGGATGTTCGATGTCGCCCAGGTGACGCAACAACCGATCGTTGCGGGTCAGGAGGGGTTTGCTTACACCGAGGCCGTGGTGATGGCTGACCGCGCAAGTCCGCCGGTCGTATTCGACAAGGTGCCTGGTCTCGACCTAGATCCCGATCTGGTCGGTGAGAACGTGGGTGTTCTCCACATTCGCAACGTCTATGAGTTCGACGGTGTCTCCGCCGTCGATATCGAGACGCTGCGCGATCCAGCCGCGACGACCGCCGACGAGCGGCCGGCGCGATTCTTGAGAATCGAGAAGGCGGTGTCGATACCGGACCCCGACATCGCGGACTTCGACGACACGGCATTCGGCATTAGTCGTGCCAACTTGATGCGCGAGATCGTTGGCTATGTGCCGATCGAGCCGGACGGCTCGGTGAAGTTGAAGGTGCCGGCCGACATTGCCTTCTTCATCAGCGTGCTCGATGCGAACGGGCGCCGAATCACGGCGCGGCACCGCAACTGGATGCAGCTTCGGGCTGGCGAAGAGCGTGAGTGTAATGGCTGCCACGCGGCGGCGAGCGAGATGCCTCACGGCCGACCAGACGCAGAAGCGCCGAGCACGAACGCGGGTGCACCCGTCGATGGATCACCATTCCCCAATACCGAACCGGCACTGTTCGCGGATGCTGGCGAAACCATGGCGGAAACGTTTGCGCGCATCAATGGCGTTCGAACCCCGGACGTGGATGTCGAATTCACGGACGAGTGGACCGACCCGGCTGTGCGGGCGAAGGATGCGAGCTTCTTCTATCGTTTCACGGATCTACGAACACCGGTGCCGACGGCACCTGCGTGTGTCGGTACTTGGACTGCGATCTGCCGAATTACGATCCACTACCCGGTGCACATCCAGCCGCTCTGGGAAGCACCACGGCAGTCGTTCGATGGCATGGGCAACTTGATAGCGGACGACCGCTGTACGCTGTGCCACTCGACCGTCGATGCGATGGGTGCCGCGCAGGTGCCGGCTGCACAGTTGGATCTGAGCGGCACGCCATCGGCCGCCGAACCCGACCATGCCGTCAGCTACCAGGCATTGATGGTCGATGCCGACGGCTCGGGACCGATCATGTCGCCTGCAGGCGCGAATGCATCTGACCGCTTTTTTTCGCGCTTCGCATTCGGCGCGTCCCACGCTGGCTGGCTATCGGGTGCCGAGCTCAAGCTCGTTTCGGAATGGCTCGACATTGGTGCGCAGTACTACAACGACCCATTTGCTGCACCACAGAACTGACATGGACCGTTAGGGAGCAACGAGAGCGCAATGTGCCGGACAAGGACGACGGCGACGAGTTCGAGCGTGATGCTCGCGATCCTGTTCGTGACTATGGCGTCTGTTAGTCACGCCGCCAAATATCGCCCCGAGGTCGTGGTGTCCGACCCGTACATCGAGTTGCGCACTGGTCCGGGCCGTGGCTATCCGATTTTCTATGTAGCGGCACAAGGCGACCGCATCACGGTGCTCAAGGAGCATACCGAGTGGTACAAGGTGCGCACGCCGCGCGGCAAGGAAGGGTGGGCGAACGTATCGCAGATGCGCTCGACGCTCGACCTCGATGGCCAGCCAATCGAGTTCCCGTCATACGGCATGGACGACTTCGAGCACCGGCGCTGGGAGGTCGGATTCTCGGGCGGCGACTTCGGCGGGGCCAATCTACTGTCGTTGCGAACCGCATTCGCATTCACACCGAACATTTCTACTGAGCTCACGGCGGCGCAAATTCTCGGCGACTACTCGGATGGCTATTTGGGTAGCGCGGCGATCGTCATGACACCGTTCCCGAACTGGCGCATATCGCCGTTCTTCGGCATCGGAACCGGGGTGGTTCACATAGATCCCCAGACCACGGTCGTGCAGGCACAGGATCGCACCGACGAAATCGCTCACGTCAGCGGCGGCATCAACGTCTACCTGAGCCGCCGCTTCATTCTACGGATGGAATACAAGCGCCATACGGTGCTCACGAGTCGGGATGAC
>QJXZ01000003.1 GCA_003248125.1 Gammaproteobacteria bacterium
CGTCGCTGCCGCAGGGCAGCGCGACCACCGGATGACCCACCACCGTGATCGACGCAGTGAGCGCGAGCCATGCCATGTAGTTGGTCACCGGCGTGCCGTCGATCTCGGCGGGATTCAACTGTCGCCAGGGGAACGGTGCAATGCTGACGCCGGGGCATAGCACGAGGTCGAAGTCGTCGAATGACGCAGCGAATCGCTGACACAGTTCCATCTGCGAGCGGCGTGCCTTGGCGATGTCGATCATTGGCATACGCAGCGCCGAGTCGTAGGTCGCGCGCACGTTCGGGTTGAATCCTGCGTCCCAGCTCGCCGCTTCGCGAGCGTATTGCGCCACGAACAGATCCTGCCTGACGTGCCAGTCGACGTCGGGGGCGGCAGAGAGATCGATCGGCCGCCACTCGCACTGCCCGACCAACCGCGCAATTCGGGCGACCCGATCCTCGAACAAAGAACGCACCTTGCGCGAGACGAGTACGCCGCCCAGATCCGCCGTTACGGCGATACGCAGCCGGCTGATGTCGACTTCGGGCAATGCCGCGAACGTGTTTGCGTCGAGCGGAAACGCCATCGGATCGTGGCCATAGTGCGGCGCTCGTTCGCTGATGACGGACATGAGGAGTGCCGCGTCCTCGACGGTGCGCGCGATCGGACCATGCACGCTGTAGAAAGTCTGCGCGACTGCACGTCGTTCGCTCGGGACCACGCCCGGTGTTGCACGGAAACCCACGACGCCGCAGTAGCACGCGGGAATGCGCAAACTCCCGCCGTGATCGGAACCGGTCGCGAGCGGCGCCATCTCGGTTGCGATGGCGGCCGCCGAGCCGCCCGAGGAGCCACCGCAGGTGAGATTCACGTCGAATGGGTTGCCAGTTGCCCCGAACAGCCGATTGACCGTGTTTGCACCGATGCTCATTTCGGGCACGTTCGTCTTGCCGATGACGATGCCGCCGGCGCGACGAATGCGGCCGACGATCCCGGCATCGGTGTCTGGCACGTGGTTTCGGAATCGCTCGGCGCCGAACGTGGTCGTGATACCTGCCGTTTCGTGAATGTCTTTGATGGCAACGGGCAGTCCGTGCAGCGCGCCTAGCTTCGATCCTTCGGCGGCGGCGCGCTCCGCAGCCGCAGCTTCCTTGCGCGCTCGCTCGTACGCGCGCACCACCATTGCATTTACGGCGGGGTCGATGGCATCGATCTGCGCGATGCACGACTCGATCAACTCGCGCGGCGAGAGTTCCCGCGCGCCGATCATTCGCCGTGCCGCAGTGGCCGACAACTCGTGTGGCTGCAATTGAGCGCGTTCCTGGTTGGCGAATGTGGATATCATTGCCCGACGGGCGGGGAAATGGGAGACGCATGGCTGGCGTTGCCGTGCTGACTGGCGGATCGAGTGGCATTGGCGCAGCGGTTTCCACGCGCTTGCTTGCTGCAGGGCGGGCCGTGCACGTACTCGATGTCGTGCCGCCTTCGGGCACCGATCTCGAGTACGTCAATTGCGATCTCGGTGTGGTTGAAGCAATCGATGCCGCAGTTGCGCGGCTGCCGGCGCAGATCGAAACGCTGATTCACGTCGCCGGCATTCCGCCGGGACCGCATCCTAGCGAGGCGGTGCTGGCGGTGAACTTCCTCGGCATGCGGCATCTCACCTCCGCGCTGCTACCGCATATCGTGCGCGGCGGCAGCATCGTGGTCGTTGCATCGAGCGCGGGGTGGGATTGGCGCGAACGGCGCGCAGTAGTCGATGAGCTGCTCGATACGCCGAGCTTCGCGGCGGGTTGTGACTGGGCGCGCCGCAATGGCGAGCTCTGGCAATCCAATCCCTACAAGTTCTCGAAGCAGTGCGCGGCGGCATACACGTATCGCGCTGCGGGCGATGCGCTGCCGCACGGGGTGCGGGTCAACTGCGTCAATCCCGGCATCACCGAAACGCGCCTCACGCCCGTGTTTCGGGACTACGTCGGTGCTGATACGTACGACTCCATCATCACCCGCATCGGTCGGTCGGGGACCCCGGATGACATGGCGGAGGTCATCGAATTTCTCGCCATTGGACCCAGCCGTTGGCTGAACGGCGTCGAAGTGGTGGTCGACGGCGGCTACATCGCCGGGCTCGTTGGCGGTTGGATCGACGCGTGACGGACGAAGTTCGCTCCAAGAAAGGGGCGCAAGCGCGCGTCGATCAGATCCATGCGTTTCGTCTTGAGCTTGCCGCGCTGCAGTCGGACGGCGTGTTCACGATGGCGGAGGCGGAGCGCGCACGCGTAGATGCCCACCACGCCGATGTTTTGCGCGGCTTGCAGGCGGCTTTCGATGTCGATGTCACGGTCGCGCAGAAGCAGTTGTCGTGGGGCATGCGCGTCGCCTCTGCCATTGGCGCCGCAGCGCTCGCGATGGCGGTGTACTTCTTTTTCTACCGTGTTTGGGGCCTGCTTGCGACGCCGGTGCAGATCTCGCTGCTGGTCGTGGCGCCAATCGCGGCGATCGGCGCCACCGAATGGGTGCAGCGGCGTGATAGCAGCGGTTACTTCGCGACCCTGACGGCAACGGTGGGGCTCGCTTGCTTCGTGCTGAATCTGGTCGTGCTCGGCACGCTGTTCAACACTACTCCACGGCCACTGGTGTTTCTCGCCTGGTCGGTGTTCGCCTTTCTGATTGCCTATGGCTACGGTCTACGACTCTTGGTTGCGAGTGGCATTCTGCTTGCGATGGCCTACCTGAGCGCGCAGGTGGGTACGTGGAGTGGCCTGTATTGGATCAGCACGGGCGAACGTCCTGAGCACTTCATCGTCGCGGGTTTCGCATTTTTCGCGCTGCCGTGGGTGGTGCCGCACCCGCGCAACGAAAGCTTCGTGCCGATCTATCGGGTGCTCGGTCTCACGGCGGCGTTTCTCGCGGTCATCGTGCTGTCCAAT
>QJXZ01000006.1 GCA_003248125.1 Gammaproteobacteria bacterium
ACTAGCGAAGATCCCACGCCGAGCACGAACCAAATGGGGAGTAGCGCCATCAACCCTGGCTGCGTCGTGCCGAGGAGCAGACCGATCGCGAGCAGCACACCACCTGCGAGCATGAATGGTCGATCGGGTTGGCGGTCGAGGAAGTGTGGCAGTGCCAGTGCCGCGATCATCGATCCAGCACCCGAGGCCGCGAGCGCGATCGTGACGTCGACTTCGGAGCCGTTCAGCTGGTCGCGCACGTATACCACCGTGTTGACGATGACCATCGCGCCGGCTGACGCGACTGCGAGCGATAGCGCCAACAGACCGCGGAGCCGCGGCGTCGCCAGATACGCACGAGTTCCAAACGCGAGATTGCGCCAGATACCGCCGTCACGTTGCGAAGGCTGCGGAGAGGGAAGTCGGGTCGAGAGCACTAGTGCGGCGGAAACAGCGAATGCCGCTGCGTTCATGGCGAACAAGGCGTCGTAGTGCATCACGAGCAAGGCCATCGCGGCGAGCGCTGGGCTCAACAGGTTTTCCAGATCGTAGGCGAGCCGCGACAGCGACAGTGCGCGCGTGTAGACGCGATCGTCCGGCAACACGTCCGGGATGGTCGCTTGAAACGTTGGGGTGAACGCCGCTGAGCAGGCATTCAGCAAAAAGATGAGCATGTAGATGTGCCAGATCTCTGTCACCCACGGCAGGCACATCACCATCGCTGCGCGCGCCACATCGAGTGTGACCAGGAACGTTCGGCGTGGCACGCGATGCACCAATGCGCCGGCCACGGGCGCGACGCCGACATAAGCGACCATCTTCAGCGCGAGTGCGGTGCCGAGCACTGCGCCGGCTTTGCCGCCTGCTAGGTCGTAGGCGAGCAGTGCGAGCGCAACGGTCGTGAATCCCGTGCCGATGAGCGAGGCGACCTGCGCGCCGAACAAGCGCCGATAGGTTCGATTGCGAAGTGGGGAATGCTCCACGGTGGTGCGTTACCGGCGTGCGTTGCGGACGTGTTCGAGTCGGGTGCGCGCGAGCTCGGCGAGCGGTTGCAGGCACTCGTCGGGGATGGGGAATACCGCGCTCACGTTTATTTCGCACAACACGAAGGACGTGGGGTCACGATCCGACTCGGCGCCGTAGAAGAAATCGGCGTCCCAAATCACTGGAAGCGCGTGTTCCGCCAGCTCATGGCGTGCACAGAGCTCCGGCAGCCATTGCGACTCGAGCTTCCGCTTCAGGGGCTGAAAGTCTTCACGCGTGGGTGGGAAATACAGCCGTGGTCCAGGTTCCGGCGGCGCCCCACCATCGCCCGGCGCCGGATAAAGCGCGTTGATTTTCTGCTCGCCGAATCCCATGACACGATTGCCTGCGAGATAACAACGCACCGTGCCATCGACGATTCGCGACTGGTACTCCTGATCGATGAGTGTCCCGCCGCGTTCGAAATACGGCTCGAAACGTTGCACGAGTTCGGCGAGGGTCGTCGGCTCTTCGGCGCCCCCGCGCGCTGCGTGCCGGAGCAGGAGCGGTGTGTCGGCATCGAGGCTAGCCTCGTCGGCGAGCGTGACCTTCCACACACCGTTGCCGCCGTTGCCGCGGCATTGCTTCAGCACCCGCGATCCGCTCGTAGTGAGAGCTGTCGGGAAGTCGCGCGTGAAGTGATCCGACGTCGCGTAGAGCCGAACGTCACTGCCCCATCCCATGTCGCGTGTGTGATAGAGCACTTCCTTCGTGCCGATCGCATCGATGACGTCGGGATGCGCGCTCACGAACGCACCCTGGTCCGCCAAGCGGCGCAGTAGTGCGTTGAGTACTGTTCGATCGCCCCCGCGCTCGATTGGATTGACCCACACCAAGACGGCATCGCAGGTGGACAGTTGCGGTTCGACGCTGTCGACAATCTCGTCTGCATAGGCGATACCGACGGGTTCCAGCCCGACAGTCGACAGTGCCCGGCCAATGGCTGCGAGCCGGGTCGACTCGATGTTGGGCGTCGGCGCATAGGGATCGCCCGCCCATACCAGTGCCACGCGTTGGCGGCTCATGCGCGGGATCCGCTAGTGATCGCGTCGGCGCGGGCGGCAACGATCTCCCAGTCGAAGTTGGCGAATGCGGCGTCGATGTAGCGTGCCGCCGCTGCACCGTAGTCCAACTGATAGGAATGCTCGTACATATCCAAGACCAGTAGCGGCGTGGCGCCGGCCGGAAACTGCATGTGATCCGCAAGACAGAAGTTCTCCAGCAGGCCGGTGTGGGCATCGTGCGCCAGGACCACCCAGCCGCAGCCGCCGCTCAGACCGTAGGCGATCCGGCGGAATTCCGCCTCCCATGCATCGAAAGTGCCGAACGCGCGGCCGATCCATGATCGCATGCGATGGTCGGCGCGACCGTTGCCGCCGAGCCCGTCGAAGTACAACTCGTGCAGCACCACCGAACCGGTGCGCATCAGGTGCTCGCGCTTGAGGCCGTTGTAAACGAACGGCGGTACGTCGGGGTCTCGGCTTGCGGCGGCGAGGCGCTGCTTGACCGCATTCAAGGTGCGCACCGAACCGCCGTAGTTGTTCTGCCAATGCGACTCGAGCAGTGCTCTCGACAGGCCGCGCAGGCGCGATGCATCGAAGCGCAACGGGTGCATCTCGTGGTGGCCGAGGAACGACGGTGGGACGCTTGGTGTCGGCTCGGGCGTGACCACCGCGGATGATGCGCCGGCTGCAATGAGTGTAGCCGTTGCCCCGAGCATTGCGCGGCGGGTCGTTTCGCTCGTCATGACCTGATTCTCCGCGGGAGACGGAGTACGCATTCGGCGCCGCCGGTCGCGATGCGTCAAGCCTCACCCGATCATTGGACGCGGTGATCGACGTGGCCGAGTGGTTATCATGCCTCCATGACGCTACCTGCCAACCTGCGCCTGTCCGTGCTAGACCAAAGTCCGATCCGCAGCGGCGGTTCCGCAGCCGATGCGCTCACCGAAACGCTGGAGCTAGCGGTGATCACGGAGCGGCTCGGATATCACCGCTACTGGGTGGCCGAGCATCATGGGTCGCGTAGCTTCGCCGGCTCGTCGCCGGAGATTTTGGTCGGCCAGATTGCGGCCCGCACATCGCACATTCGCGTTGGCTCGGGCGGTGTCATGCTGATGCACTACAGCCCCTTGAAGGTGGCCGAGAACTTCCGGCTGTTGGAAACGCTGTATCCCAATCGTATCGATCTCGGTATCGGCCGCGCACCCGGTAGCGATGGCATCACCGCCGTTGCGCTGGCGTACGGCTCGAAGATCGGCATCGAGTACTTCCCTGCCAAGCTCGCAGATCTGCGCGCGTTCATTCGCGGTGATGCTCCCTATACCGAAGCGCTCTCCCCGGTGACCGCCACACCGATACCGGACACCGTCCCGGAACTCTGGATGCTCGGTTCATCGGAAGACGGTGCGCGCTTGGCTGCGCATTTCGGTTTGCCGCTCTCGTTTGCTCACTTCATCAGCCCGCATCTCGCAGAGAGCTGTTGCGCAATTTATCGCGACAACTTTCGGCCGTCTGTGACCAGCGCAGAGCCACGCATCAGCCTCGGCGTGTTCGTGTTGTGCGCGGATTCCGACTCTGAGGCAGAGGATCTGGCGGCCTGTCGCGACGTTTGGCGGATGCGTGTGGAACGTGGCGAATTTGCGCCGTTTCCTTCCGTCGCGGAAGCGCGAGCGTTCGAGCTCACACCTGCCGAGCGCGAGCGCATTGCATCACGGCGCGAGCATCAGATTCTGGGCACGCGCGTGCCGGTGCATGCGCGCCTGACCGAACTCGCGAAGGGGTGTCGCGCTGAAGAACTGATCGTGGTCAGCATCACGCACGATTTCCGGGCGCGGGTGCGCTGCTACGAGTTGCTCGCGGATCGGCGGTAACGGTAGTAGACGAACCCGTAGAGGAACGCATTCCACACCAAGACCGCCACGCCAGCCGTGAGGGCGACGGGTTCCGACATGCCGTCCGGATAGACGATGGGCGTTAGATAGTGGTCGACGAATCCGCCTTCGTAACCCGCGTCGCCAGCCGCGCGGCGTAGCGCGACTTCCAATGGCGTGAGTGGGCAAGTGAACGGCACGAGATTGACCGCCGATGCCCACCCGACATACGGCACATGCAGCCATGCCACCCAAGGGCGCCACAGCACCAAAAGCGCGCCGAAGATCGCAAACAGGACAAGCGCGAAGTGGATGACGAGGACGAGGTCGGCGAGCAGGCTCGCGAGCATGAATAACCGGGACAGTTCACCTATTTCGAAAATAGGTGAACTGTCCCGAATTTCCTACCTGCGTTCTGCCTCGGTCGCGCAATCGACGCACAGGCTGGTGGTTGGCAGGGCTTTCAGGCGCGCGGCCGGAATCTCTTCGCCGCAAGCGTTGCAATAGGGATAGTCGCCGGATTCGACGCGCGCGAGTGCATGCTCGATCTGGCGCAGTTCGTCGGCCACTTCCGCGTCGAGGGCCTCGAGCACTTCTTGATTCTCTAGTTCCACCGCTTGTTCGGCGAAGTCCTGGGGCAGTGGCTCGTCGCGATGGCGAGTCTTCCGCGCAATTCGGCCGTGGCGCTCGGTGAGTTCCTCCTTGCGCTCGAGGAGCGCAGTTCTGACTTGCTCGATATCCACGGTGAATTCCTCACGAAAGCGCCTTCATCATAAACCGCTGTCGCGGAGCGTCATACACCCTTGGTTCCCCGTATTGCGTGCGCGCGTGCACGAATTGGGCCTACTTGCCTGCGTTTCCTGGGTCGTGATACGGTCGTTCGACCATCGATCCGAATGCGTCTTGCGCGCCCGATGTGACGAGGCGAGCAGACGGGGAGGGGAATGAAACATGGTGCGATGGGTCGTTCGCTGGGCGTTGTCCCGGGGACCTGTTGGCTTTTGGCTCGCCTTGGGCGGGCTGTTGGCGTTTTGCCCGTTTCCTTACCTCGACGCCGAGCTGTTCGGCGTTGCGCAGGTGTTTGCCCTCATTTTGCTGATTGCCAGCCTGGTCGTCGCGGTAGTGGCGGTCTTGCATCTCGAGCGCGGTTGGGAGGCCGTGCGAATCCTGAGCTTCGCAGGCAGCTGGGTGTGGGGGGCGTTGTTCTTGACTCACCTCGTGATGATCGACCCCGCGAGCTCGAATGCGATCGAGGGCGTGGTGGCGTTGGGCTTGGCGACGGCGGCATGGTTGGCCGTATTCCAATACTTCCGTCGCGACAGCATTCAGCAACTCTTCCCTTACCCATCGGTACCACGCCGGTTCAGACGCTTCTGATAGACTCGCCTCCGTCGTTAACGAGGAGGTAGTCGACATGGCCGAACCGAGGATGCTCACCGCCACGGGCGCACGTGGCGAGGTGCAAGTCAATCGTGTTCTACGCAATACCTATTTACTGCTGGGTATGACGCTCGCGTTCAGCACGCTGGTCACATTCGTGGCGATGGCGATGAACGCGCCGTACTTGGGTTTCTTTCCGACGCTGGTCGGTTTTTTCGGGCTCTTGTTCTTGGTTCACAAGACCGCGGATAGTGCCTGGGGACTAGCGACGGTGTTTCTGTTCACCGGATTTCTGGGCTACACGTTGGGCCCGCTTCTCAACCTCTATCTCAGCTTACCGAACGGTGTTGCGTTGGTCGGTCAGGCATTGGGTCTGACGGCGGGCGCATTCATCGGTCTGTCGCTATATGCGGTTGCGACGCGCAAAGACTTCCAATTCCTCTCCGGATTCCTCGTGGCCGGCGTCTTCGTCATCATGGGCGGCGTTCTGATCAACTACTTCGCCGAGATTCCGATGCTCTCGATGGTGATCTCGTGCGTGGTCGTCTTGTTCGCGTGCGCGCTCATCCTGTGGGAAACGAGTTCCGTCATTCACGGCGGCGAGACGAACTACATCCGCGCAACCGTCGGCCTGTACGTATCGATCTACAACCTGTTCGCGAGCTTGTTGCACCTGCTTGGCGTGTTCAGCGAAGACTGAGCATCTGATACACGTCGGCCAATGCGGCCGGTAAACCTTCGATGTCCTCGATGACCAGATAACGGTCATCGGGGCACATCGCCTTCAAGTAGTCGTGGCCGGAGCGATCGACGGTCACGCAGAACGTCTGAATGCCTGCCGAATGGGCCTCATTGAGGGCTTTACCGGTGTCGGCGACGCCGTAGTCGTGCTTGCCCCGATCGGGACCGTAGTCGCAGTCCTGCGGGAAGCCGTCGGAGAGGAGCACCAAGATCTTGAGCGCGGCATGGGTCGAGTCGAGCTTGCGGCGTGCATGGCGAATGGCCGGCCCCATGCGTGTGCTGCGGCGCGGCTTCATGCCAAGCAAGGCACGCGCTGCGCGACCATCCCACGGCTCGCGGAAGTCCTTCGCGATCGCGAACTCCACTTCGTGACGGCCGTAGCCAGAGAAGCCGTAGATTGCGAACGCATCGTGCAAGTCGTTCAGGCCGGCCGCCATCAGCCAGAGTGATTCGCGAAGTACGTCGATGATGCGCCGCACAGGCTCCAGCTCTGCTGCGGGTTTCGCCGCCCACACATAGCCGTCGTCGTCGTAGGGATCGCGCAAGTGCGGATACGTGCCCGTGGCTGGTGGCAGCACCTGAGGCTCCGGTTCAGGGTCCGGCGTCACGATTGCGTCGTCGGTCGATGCGGACAAGTCGACGAGAAACACGGTGGCAATGTCGCGCGCGGCGCGGTCGCGACGCTCGTAGACGCGTTCGTCCGGCACGTCGCCGCGATGCCGATCCACGGCGTAGCGGATCAGGTCGTCCCAGTTGAGATCCTCGCCGTCGTTGACGTGCCGTACTCGCTCCAGCGCTTCGAGCGGCAACTTGAGAAAGCAATCGCGCACCGCCTTGCGCTGTGCGGCGATACGATGCAACAGCGCCTCGGCGTCATTGGTCGAGTCAGGCATGGGGGCGAGCCGCTCTTCCAGCACGCGACACCAGCGCGGCCGATACGCATTGGCATGCATATCCCACTCCGGATACCACACGCTGCGCCGACCGCGAATGTCCTCTGGATCGATCACGGCCGCCAGCGCCGAGCGCTCCATGTCGGCGCGGCGAGCGAGCAGATCGCGGCGATCGATGAGGGCGCGGTCTACGATCACGCCGTCTTGCTCGTCGTCGCCTTCGATCAGCTCATCGAGATCGGTGACCATGTCGCGCCAATCGGCGAGGCGATCCTCGCGTTGCAGCCATTCGTTGGGCGGCGGTCCTTGGAAGGCGGGTCGTTCGGTGAGCGGTGCGTCGAGGCCGTCGAGCACGCGAATCACCTCCGTCGAAAGAAAACCATGACGTTCGAGGCACTCGATGATGAGCGTGGTCACGGCCGCGCTGGTGTAGACGTCGGCACCCGTACCGCGCACGGCGCTGGCAATCGTTGCCAGGTCATCGATCAAGCGGCTGTCGGGTGACTCGCCGAGCGTCCAGCGCACGAGCCCATCTACTAGCTGAGCGAACGGATCCTCGGGCGATGCAAGGCGCCGATCCAATTCCCACGCACAGAGCCGTCGGTAGTGCGCAGCAATCCCTGGGTAGCGTGCAAGCATTGCGCAATCGATGCGGTGACCTTCGACGATCTCGAATATGCGCGCAGCCGCTTCCGGTACGCCGAAATGGGCATAGAACTGATCGTAGTCGGAGAGTCGCGGGCTCGGCTCGCCGGGATCTCGCACGGCGAGCTCACGGCAACGCGCGCGCGCCTCGGCGATGCGAAATCGATAGGTGCCGAACTCGCGATAGCCGAGCTGGTGCAACGTCATGCATCGATAAGCGCCGAGATTGGCGGTCACGTCGTCGAACGCCGCAAACGACTCGGGAAGTTGTATCGCATCCGCGCCGGCTTCCTCGTCGCCGTACGTGCGAATCTCGTGGTGCTCGCCGGTAATCCCGTTGGCGAACAAGGCA
This sequence comes from Gammaproteobacteria bacterium, assembly GCA_003248125.1. GTDB lineage: Bacteria > Pseudomonadota > Gammaproteobacteria > Pseudomonadales > Azotimanducaceae > SZUA-521. Next base: position 7,886 of record QJXZ01000006.1, read on the forward strand.
AGGCGCCGCTCGACCGTGGTTAGCGCGACCGCGGCAGGGCGGCCTGCCGGCGCTGTCGCGACGCGGGCGGTGGTCACGGCAATACGACGTCGACGATGTCGGCTACGGCCTTCTGCACCGTGGTGTCGTCCGACACCGCATTGACCACGGCAATCTCGCACGCACGGCGTGCATCGACGCCGCCGCGGATGAGCGCACCGGCATACGTCAGGAGGCGCGTCGACACACCCTCTTCGAAACCCTGTTCGGAAAGATTGCGGGTCTTGGCGCCAATCACGGCCAGTCGTTCGGCAGTCTCGTCGTCGACGCCGCTCTCGTGCGCAATGATGGTCGCCTCACGTTCCTCGTCGGGATAGTCGAACGCGATCGCGACGAACCGCTGGCGTGTGCTGGGCTTCAGGTCCTTGAGCAGGCCCTGGTATCCCGGGTTGTAGGAAATCACCAGCAGGAAGTCCGGATGCGCCTCGATCAGCTCGGCGGTCTTCTCGATCGGCAACATGCGACGGTGATCGGTGAGCGAGTGGATGATGACCGTGGTGTCCTTGCGCGCCTCGACGATTTCGTCGAGGTAACTGATTGCGCCGGTGCGGACCGCGCGGGTCAGCGGGCCGTCCATCCACACGGTTTCATCGCCACGAAGCAGATAACGTCCGACGAGATCGGTACCGGTGAGATCCTCGTGACAGGTTACCGTGATGAGTGCCGGGTCGATGTTCCTGCGTCGGTCGCTTTCGCTGCCGCGGTACAAGCGCCACGTCATGTACTCGACGAAGCGGGTCTTGCCGCAGCCGGTGGGACCCTTCAGCAACACCGGCAGCCGCGCCTGGTAGGCGGCTTCGAACACGGCCACCTCGTCGCTCAACGGCAGGTAGTACGGTGGCGCGGCGGTCATGGTACGAAAGTCTCCCGGCCGCGATGGAAAGCGAAGAAGTGCTGTGTCGCGTTGCGGTTGACGAGGTTGCGCGCGTACATCGGGTGTTTGAGGCTGCGCACTTCGTGCTCGAGCTCGGTCAACGTCGCGCCCGACTCGGGATCGACGATGGCTTGAAATCGATATTGATGCTGGTCGGATTCCTCGGTGATGTGGCCGCGGCTCACGAGCCAGCGGTGCGGCGAGGAAAAGTCCGCCACGTAAATGGCAATGTGATGACCGTCGTAGTCGGCGATGACGCCGTCGGTCTCGACAAAGTCGATGGTTTGTTCCGTGCCCATCGCGATGCGCGCGGTGCCGTTTTCACAATGCGCCGGCGTGCCGAGCACCGTGTGATAGAACGATGCGATGCCCGCTGCAGCCGTCGGCGGCACCTGCATGTCGAGCTTGCGAATACCGAGACCGACCCGCGAGTCGGCAGGCGGTTCGATACATCGAAACCGATTGCCCCACGGACAAGTGACCGCGAAATGATCGTCGTGCACTTCGAATCCGAATTTGGTTTCCCGCAGCCTACGACCCACCTGATCGAGCCGGCGGCGGAGATCGTCGAGATCCGGAATCATGAGGTCGATGGTGCCGCGAAACACCTGCGGCTTGCCCTTAGGCAGGTGGAATTGGGTTTCACCGGCATTGACCCAGAAGTTGTCGATGCCGAGGGTGCCGAAGTCCATATAGGGATCGCGGGTGAAACCCAGTCCCGAGACATAGAACAGATGGGCAACAACTTGATCGGGCACCGTGAAATTCACATGCTCGAGCAAGATGACGTTGCCGGTGTCTTCGACGGCGCGATCGAATTGGCGCTGCATGCTCGAGATTCCCTACCAAGACCCGCCGACAGTCTACCAACATCGCCCCGGAGCAACGGCTATGCCCCGGAGCCGCGACCTTGCCGGGGCGAGCTAACGGCGCGGGGGCGAACTGAGCTAATGTCCGGCGCATGAGCGAAGAACACGATCCGTTGCTGGAAGCCACCACAGGCCTGGTGCCGGTGCTGATGTCGGCGCTGGAGGCGCTCGCCTACGCGGGGCGCCACCTGCACCCACCGAATCTACCGGCCATCGCGACGATGCTCGAAGGCGTCGACGCCGAACTCACGGCCGCGCGCGCGCCCTTCGATGCCGCGCCCTGGCCGGATCAACTGGCATTCTTCAAGGGCCGAGTGCTCGCCAGCACCGATGCGGCGCTCACGGCGCTCGCCGGCGTGCAGGCTAGCGCCGACGATCCGAACGGCGTGATGGGCGCCTATCGCGCCATGCGCAGCACCACCCGTGCGGTCGAATACCTGTACCCGATCGCGCAGGCACTGACCCCCGTGAGTCGCTTCTTCCTCGAGCCGGCTGCCCGCGACGACGATGCGCTCGTCGAGCGGTTGGCCGACGCCGATGCCAGTCGCGACGACGTGGGTGTGCTGCATGCCGACAACGATCGCAAGACACGCGGCGGCATCTCCGCTTATGTACCGGAGTACTACGATTCGTCGGAGCGCTATCCGTTGATCGTGGCGTTGCATGGCGGCAGCGGCCACGGTTCCGACTTCCTCTGGACATGGCTGCGGGAAGCCCGCACTAGAGGCTGCATTCTGCTCGCGCCCACATCGGTGGACGGGACGTGGTCGCTGATGCAGCCGGAGATCGACATCGCTGCGCTCGCCAATCGCGTCGAGCGTGCCATGTCGCATTGGTCGATCGATCCCGAGCACGTGCTGCTCACGGGTATGTCCGACGGCGGCACGTTCAGCCTGTTGACGGGCCTCACGGAGGCGCAGCCGTACACGCATTTCGCGCCGATTTCCGGCAGTTTTCATCCGCTCATCCTCGAAGGGGCGCGTGCTTTGCGGGGTGTACCGTTTTATCTGGTACACGGAGCGCTCGATTGGATGTTCCCGATTGCGATGGCCCGCACCGCACGTGATGCATTGACCGCCGCAGGTGCCGCAGTGACGTTCCGCGAAGTCGACGATCTGTCGCATACCTATCCGCGCGACGAAAACCCGCGCATTCTCGATTGGTTTCTGTCGTGATCGTGGTCGAGCCATTCAGCGAAGCGCGCGCGGCCGATTTTGCGCGTCTCAACCGCGACTGGATCGAGCGACTGTTTGCGATCGAGCCCGAGGACGAGCGCTTGTTCGCCGACCCGAAGGCCGAGATCGTCGATCGTGGCGGACAGATATTCTTTGCCGTGGAAGACGAGGTGGTGTTGGGCACGGCGGCCCTGATGCATCACACAAGCGGCGTCTACGAGCTCGCCAAGATGGCCGTCACGCCGCAAGCACAGGGACGCGGCATCGGCCGATTGCTGATGGAAAGTGCCATCGACCACGCGCGGGCAGTTGGTATGCGCGAGATCATGCTCATCACCAACTCCTCGTTGACGCCCGCGCTGACGCTTTACGAGTCGGTGGGCTTCGAACGCTTGCCAAACGTCAACGACCGCCGCTTCACGCGCGGCGACGTCGAGATGGTGCTCAGGCTCTGAGCGCTGCCCCCATCAGTCCTTCGAAGTTCGTTCGGTAGAAGGCCTCGCGCACGGCATCACCCGTATCACCGAGCGTACCCTCGAATCGCTTGATGGGATTGCGGCCGCCCTCCACGTGGGGGTAGTCCGACGAGAACAGCGGGATCTCGGCACCGGCCTCGCGCACGATCCAGCCGACGTCCTCGGTAGGGTAGGGCGTGGCGCGAATCTGACGCCTAACGTATTCACTCGGCCGCAGGGACAGCCGTTGCAGCCTGGCTTCGTGGCGCGCGAAGGCCTCGAAGGCCGAGTCGAGATAGCGCATCCAGCTGGGGATCCAACCTGCACCTTGCTCGATGACACCGAACATGAGGCGCGGATGATCTTCGAGGATGCCGTCGATGACGAGCGTTGCCAACGTCTGCATCACTGGCGTGGGAATCGCCATGTAATCGACGGAACGAAAGTTTTCGGCACCGCCGTGGAAGTCCGGGGGTACCGGCAAGCCGTTGACGAAGTAGTTGGGGTCGAGCAGCACGCCACCGCCACCGACGTGAAACAGGATCGGCACGCCCGCCGACTCGGCAATCGACCAGATTGGGAATAGTCCGGTGTGACTCGGCGAGTGCGTACGGGGACATTGCGACGGAATCAGCAGGCCGCAGAACCCTTCGAGCACGCACTGCTCGGCCATCGTACGCGTGCGATCGAAGTCGGCGAGCGGAACATACGCGGTGGGTAGCAGCCGGCTGTCGACCGAGCAAAAGTCGAGCATCGCGCGGTTGTGCGCCGCGGCGACGCCGTAAATGAGATCGAGATCCGTGGCCGTGCGCTCCAATTTCGCCATGTGACCGTTGACGAACGTATTGAACATGAGCTGTGTGGCGAAGCCGAGATGATCGAGCGCAGCTGGTCGATCGGCCTTGAAGTACGCACCCGTCGCGGCCCAGTTCTTGCGGGCGAGAATTTCGTCGCTGTCTTTGGCTCGATAGTCGGCATCGCTATGACGCGCCAACACCTTGGCGATCGACTCGGTACTGGTCGCGACCGCGGCGCTGCCGTCGAAGCCCATCAAGTGGCGCTTGATACGTTCGGTGGCGAACTCGGCGAGAAATTCCGTCGTCTCCATGATGTGTGCGTCGGCATCGTGTACGACACGGTCTTCGACGTAGGCCATGGTTTCCTCCCGTTACGAAAAGTTGATCTTACGCGCCGCTTGATAGGCGGGCCGATCGCGCTGACGCCGTCGCCAGGCGTCGAGTGTAGCCGTGATCGGCACCCGATAGGCGACGGCCCAATCGAGACAGGTGGCAAGCAGCAGGTCGACGCCGGTGAAGCTATCGCCCAGTAGGTAGGGCGACCGCGCAATGCGGGCGTCTGCTACCGCCACTTGGCGCACGAAACCATCGCTTGCGGTCTGCATCGCGGCAGGCGCATCACCGTACAAATCCTTCAGATCGCCGTGCTTGCGCATCACGTACAGCGTATGCGCGTCGAGTTCCATCAGGATGAACGACTGCCATTCGTCGTAGCGTGCGCGCTCAATGGGCGATTGCAGACTACCCGACCCGTATCGCTCGAGCAGATAGCGGACGATCGCGGCACTTTCGGTCAGCACGAGTTCTCCGTCCTCGAGCACCGGTATCTTGCCCTTCGGATTGCGCGCGAGAAATTCCTGCGTCTGCGTCTCGCCAGTGCGGGAGCCGATCAACCGCGCATCGTAGTCGACGCCGACCTCGGCCAGGGCCCAATGTGCGCGCAGGGTGCGCACCGTACCGCCACCCCACAGGATCGGTCGGCTCATCGCATGCTCACCGGGGCGGGAACGGCTCTTCCTTGGCTTCGAACATCTTCACGTCCATCGCCTTTGGCGGGTGCTTCTGCATCGCTGTGCTGAACGCGGCGACGTGAGGCGTTGCGAGATGCTCTTTGAGCGCCTGCGCCGATTGCCAGTGCTCAGTGATCCGCACGGTGTCCGGATCGTTGATCGCGGTCGACATCACGTAGTCGATGCACCCCGACTCGGTGCGCGTGATCCGCTCCAACTCGGCGATAGCGGACTTCATGGCATCCACGGTGCCTGGGTTCGTGCTGATCGTGGCGTGCACGATGATCGTCATGCGACTTCCTCCTTCTCTTGTTCGTGTTGGCGCACGGTGCCGGTTTCGGCCGCTGACGCGGTTTCCCAAAAGTCCGATTGACCGCCGGCAGCGGTGGCAAAGTGCTCGATCGACCAGTCGACGCGCTCTTCGGCCGTGAAGTGCGAGAGTTCGTCGAGCGCCTCTACCGCCTTCAGGCGCGGCCGCAGGCCGGTGTTGTTGGCGATCTGGATCGACAACCCGGGTCGGGCATTGAGTTCGAGCAGCATGGGCCCGTGCTTCGCGTCGAGGACGAAGTCGGCGCCGAGATAGCCAAGCCGAGTGACGTCGTAACAGCGCGACGCGAGCGTCATCAACGAACGCCAGTGCGGCACGACGATGTCTGACAACGGGTAGCCCGTGTCTGGGTGACGGAAGATCGGTCGGTTGTGCTGAACGGCGGCGATGCTGCGACCGCTCGCGATATCGAGGCCGACGCCGACCGCACCTTGGTGCAGGTTCGCTTTTCCGTCCGACTCTCTGGTAGGCAGACGCAGCATGCCCATGACCGGGTAGCCCTTGAATACGATGATGCGGATGTCGGGTACGCCTTCGTAGCTGATGTGCTCGAAGGTCTTCTCCGCAACTACCAACGACTCGACGAAGGCGACGTCGGGTTTGCCGCCCAGTGAATAGAGCCCACTCGTGATGTTAGACAGGTCACGCTTGACGTCGACGGCGGTGAGCTTGGCACCGCTGGCCTTCACGAAGTATTCGCCTTCGCGGCCGACGATCACCAGGATGCCCTTGCCGCCGCTACCTTGTGCGGGCTTGATGACGAACTTGTCGTAGTTGGCGAGCACGGAGTCGATCTGCTCGATCTCGTGCTGTGTGCGGATCACGAGCAGGAGGTCGGGTACCGTGACGCTGGCTTTGCGAACCACGAGCTTGGTCTTCAGCTTGTCGTCGACCAAGGGATACCGGCTGCGCGCGTTGTAGCGCGAGATGTACGCCACGTTGCGCGCATTCATGCCGAGCACGCCGTGGCGCCAGAGCCGGAATGGGCTCGACCAGGTCGTCATTGTCCGAGCGGCGAGAATCGCCGCAGTTCGGAGAGTCGATAGCCCGTATATCGGCCGAGCAGGAGGATTACGGCGAGCACCACGAGGTGCAGCTCGGGGAAGTTGAACGCGAGATGTCTGGTCAATTCCTGATCCATGAGCGTGTATGCGAGCACCGCGACCAGTAGGCTACCGCCACCTTGAACCAGTACCTCGCGCGGTCCGTCCTCTTCCCAGAGGATCGACATGCGTTCGATCGTCCAGGCGAGAATGATCATCGGAAAGAATGTCAGTGTCAGACCCTCCTCGAGACCGATTTGGTAGCTCAGCACGCTGAATACGCTCATGATGGCGACCACGACGATGACGAGTGTCGCGATTCGCGCCACGAGCAGCAAATTGAGGCTCGACAAGTAGGAGCGAATCAAGAGCCCAATCGACACCACCAGCAGAAAACTGATCACACCGGGCACCAGCGTCGTTTGCAGGAAGGCCAACGCAATCAGCACCGGCATGAACGTGCCCGACGTCTTCAGGCCAACGATGATGCGCAGGAACACAACCACGAACGCGCCGACGGGCAGCAGCATGATGAGCTTGAACATGCTCTGCTCTTCGATCGGCAGGCTGTAGAGCGAGAACCGCGACGCCTCACGCGCATCGGCGACGGCCAGTGTGAGCGCGGGCCGGGTTTGGCTGATGATCGAGAAGCTGACGCGGCTGCGTGTGCCGCCGATCACTTCCAGAACGCCGGGCGTGGCCGTCTGCCACAGGAGCAGCTTCGAAGTGTCGGTCACCGGCCCAACCGTTGGATCGAAGAGATGCCAATGATCGTCCTGCCACACCTGGATCAAGTCGATCAGCGGCTGACGCCGCCGCCCATCCTCGAGCACCAGCGCTTGCACCGCGCGCGCTGGAATTCCGGCCTGGCCCAGCAGGTCGGTGAACAGCGTATGCAACGAATAGCGGTCGAGCAGCAGGCTCAAATTCTGGTTCTGGGGTTCGACGTTCATTTCCCGCACCAGCTCTTGAGCGAGCGTCAATGCATCGGCCGAGCGCGGTAGCACCGCGGTCATCACGGTGGCCGCGGCGGTCTGATATGGCTCGTCGAAGTAGGTCGGTGTGAATCCGGTTGGCGCATCGGTACCCCAGACGTCGTCGCCGCTCGGCACCAGTTCGAGCTTGTAGTACAGCGTTTGATCGCCGATGGCGTAGCGCTTCGACCAGTGCGCGCGGCGTTGGCCGCGACGCTCTTCGATCGCGAATCCGTAACCCGCAGACACGGCGTTTTCGCGGACGATTTTCATGCCGCCTTGCTCGGGCGGCAGCGTCAGCAGCGCCTGAGTCGGGCCGCCGCTGGCGCGGAAGTCGATGCGCGCCTCGATCTGCCACAAGGTTTCTTGCGCGCCGGGCAAGAATGGAATGCCGTACTGCTGATTGCGAAACACGGCACTGGCGATGCCCGCTGCGGCGAGCAGTGCGACAAGGAATAGGAAGGGTCCGCGTTGGGTCATGAAATAGTCGGAGACTATCTACCGGAGATCACGGGCCGATGGGACCCGGACGAGGCTGAATGAAGCGCTTGCTCACGTCAACCAGGGCGATGTCCTTCAGGAAAGAGCGGCCGAGACGCACTTGGTAGTCGCGCGCACGGCGAGTCAGCAAGGTGAAATCGTAAGTTTCTGTCACGTCGCCCAACGTCATGCGCAAGCGAATCACGGCATCCTTCGAGTCCTCGTTGGTTCGCCGTCGCACGATCTGCCGTTCCACGGCGACCGGTTCGGCGTCGCCGCCGAGGGGTAGCGTGAATCGAACCCAGTTGTTGCCGTCGCGCTGGAACTCCTCGACATCGCGCACCAGGAGATAGTTGCCGGCGGCATTGGTGTCGATGCGGGCGACGAGACGCACCGCCGGCGGTACCAGCGTGATGTGCTCCCGCACGCCGACCAACATCTTGTCGCCGCTGGTCGGGATACGTTGCGTGGGACCTTCGCAGGCTGCTGTCAGACCGCGGGGTGTCGGCGGGCACGCCTCCTTCAGCATGTCCGGCAGCGTGGCGAGAATACCCTCCACACGCGCCAGCGCTTTGCTGTGGGTTTCGAGTTCCGTGGTCGAGTCCGTATGGCTGCGGGTGGCCGCATCGGCCGTGCGCTCGAGCGCCGTCACCTGGGTCGTGAGATTGGCCACGGTCGCCTCGAGACCGGCGATGGCCTCCTTCGTGGCGTCGTTGTCGGCCGTTGGCGCGAGCGGTTGGCAGGCGCTGATGGCGACGAGCATGCACAAACGGATGGCATGCATGGTGGTGTTGTGGTCCAGCCCCCGAAACGGCGGGGAGTCTAGCACGTCGCCCCGAAATCTCGGCTTGATACTGTATGTATGTACAGTTAGGCTGCCGAACATGGAACGGCAACCCGAATTTCGCAAAGGGCGGGGGGCGATCACCAATCCCGCCGGTCGCTTCGAGCACGCGAGAAGTGTCGCCGTCGACGATGGGTGGTCGGCGCCCGAAAAAGCGCCAGACGTGGCGACTGAAGTGCGTATCGATTCGAGCCGCACGATCATCGCCCGCAACCGATCGCCGGACGTGCCGTTCGAGCAGTCGATCAACCCCTACAAAGGGTGCGAGCACGGTTGCGTGTACTGCTTCGCGCGCCCGACCCACGCCTATCTCGACTTGTCACCGGGGCTCGACTTCGAAACCAAGATCTTCCACAAGCCGAATGCAGCGGAGTTGCTCATCGAAGAGCTCGCGCATCCGCGGTACCGGTGCAAGACCATCGCGATGGGTACCAACACCGATCCTTATCAGCCAGTGGAGCGCGAGTTGGAGGTGACGCGGCGCGTGCTCGAGGTGTTGCACGCGTGTCGGCACCCGGTTTCCATCGTCACCAAAGGCGCGCTCATCGATCGCGACATCGAATTGCTAGCCGCCATGGCACGCGACGGGCTCGCCTCGGTGATGATCTCGATCACCACGCTCGATGCCAACCTGAAAAGAACTTTGGAGCCACGCGCGACCGCCCCGGCCACGCGACTGAGACTAGTCGCTGAGCTACGCGAGGCGGGCATCCCCACCGGTGTGCTGATGGCGCCGCTCATTCCCGGTATCAACGACGACGAAATAGAGGACATCGTTGGTGCAAGCGCTACCGCCGGTGCACAGAGCATCGGCTACGTATTGCTCAGGCTGCCGCACGAAGTGCGCGACATCTTCGTCGCGTGGCTCATGCAGCATGCGCCGCTCAAGGCAAAGCGAGTGCTCGCTTTGATGCGCGAACTACATGGAGGTCGTGAGTACGACTCGACATTCGGCACGCGGCAAACCGGCACGGGGCCGTATGCGGAATTGATTGAGCAACGATTTGCCAAAGCCAAACGCAGATCGCGCATCGGCACCAACCCGAAAGGCGAATTGCGCACCGACCTGTTCGTACCACCGCATCCGGCCGGTCAACTTGCTTTGCTTTAGCGTTGCTCGCTCAATGATTCACGGCGCCCGCGCGCCGCGTAGTCCACACCCATCCACCGAGCAAGGCCCAACCGAGCACCAGCAACCATTCCTGCGGCCACAACAGTGCCGACGGGCTGAAGGGTAGATAGACCAGCAAAAGGCCAATCGACATAGCGACCGCGAGGCCGCCTACCCACTCACCCCGAGCGACGCGGAAAGGCCGCGCCATGTCGGGAGCATTGCGGCGCAACGCGAGAAACGCGATTGCCACCATCAGGTAGGCGACCACCACCGCAAAGCTGCCGGCGTTGATGAGCCAGACGAGGATGGTGCGGCCGAACAGAGGCGAGACGCAGGCCGCGATACCGAGCGCGAGGATGCCGACATAGGGTGTCTTGTAGCGCGGATGAATACGCGCGAAGGCATCGGGGAGAAGACCGGCCTCGGCGAGTGCCAACATCACGCGGCTACCGCCGATGATGAACGCGTTCCAGCTGGTGAGTATGCCGCCGATGCCACCGAGCACGAGAAACGTGCCCGCCCATGAGTGCTGCCAGAGCGAAGAAGCGGCATCGGCCGTTGCCATCTGCGCACTGCCGCGCGCATCGGCATCGAGACCGGCAGCGACCGACAGCGAAATGAGCCCATACCAGGCAACGGCCATCGCCACCGAGACCATGATCAGTATGCCGATGCGTCGCGGCGGCAAATCGATCTCTTCAGCGGACTGTGGAATGACGTCGAATCCAACCAGCATCGCCGGCACCATGATCAGTACCACGAGCATGCCGCCAACACCGTTAGGCATTGCGGGAACCAAGTTGGTGGCGTCGCCATGGATCGCGGCGCCGGCGAACAGCAGGAGACCAGCGGCGAGAATGACCAGCGTAATGACGGTTTGCACGATCGAAGCGGTACGTATGCCAACATAGTTGACCGTGGTCATGACGATGGCGCCGCCGACACCGATCAGCACGAAGCCCGTATCGACAGGTTCGTCGAGCACGTGCCAGAGCGTGCCGATGCGGATGTCGGGAAACAGGTATACGAGCGCGGTAGGCAGCGCTACGGACTCGAAAACGCACACCGTGGCGTAAGCCATGAGCAACGCCCACGTGCATACGAAGGATGCGCCCAGGCCCAGCGCCCGATGGGTGTAGACGTGCTCGCCGCCTGCGTATGGCATAGCCGAGGCGAGCTCGCTGTAGGTGAGCCCGATCAAGAGCACTGCGACGCCACCGATCGCAAACGCGAACACCGTGCCCGCAGTGCCGCCGTTCTCGATCCAGTAGCCGGTCATGAGCACCCAGCTCCAACCGATCATGGCGCCGAACGAAAGCAACAACACTTCGCGGCCCTTCAGCACTCGGCGCAATCGCCCCGCTTGAACGCTCAATGTCGGCTCGCAATTGGAATGCGGGCTAACGATACTTCGTGCACTCCGGATTGAATACGCCGCCCGTGCCGAGTCACCGATTCGATTACCGCGATCATCGCTTCGAGTTCACCATCGATGGTGACGAACTCACGTTGTGGCTGGACGGCGTTGCTCGCAAGCGGCGCAAACGCGGCAGCGACGAGTGCGTGTACGTGTGGACCAACGTGGAGCTGCACTGGGAAGAGCATCATTACATCGAAGGCCGGTGGTGGCCGGCCTCCGGTCGACTGCTCGTCACCGCTAACCGACAGACAATCTACGATCTAGCCGTGCGATGAGTCGGTGGCGGGTTACAAGTGCGCTGCCACCCTTGTCGTCACCACTGCTTGCCGATGCCGCCACGTGAGCCGAAGAAGCCTGCCGGCCAGTTCCGGCCGGTGATCATGGCCTTGTCCACATCCTCCGGTGTCGCCAGCCCATCCTCCACGATCTTGCGCGCCTCCCTTGCCGCGGCCGCAAACACGCGATTCAAGATGAAGCCGTAGGTGCCGGGTGCGTCCTTCACCATCGACACGGCCCGACCGGCCTTCTCGGCAACGCCGCGCACGGTGTCGACTGTCGTCTGACTGGTCTCCGGGGTATGGATCACTTCACACATGCGCATCACGGGCACCGGGTTCGAGAAGTGCATACCCGCGCAAAGCGGTTTGCGACTCGCAGACACCGAGGCCACGACATCTGCGATCGCGAAGCCGGACGTATTGGAGACGAGAATCGCCTCTTTCTTGATGGTTTCATCGAGTTCCACGAACACCTTTTGCTTGAGTTCGAGCTTTTCCGGAACCGCTTCGATGACGAAGTCGCATTGCGCGAGATCCTTCAATTCAGCCGTGTAGCCGATGCGGGCCATCGCACTCACGGCCTGGTCGAAACCGAGCTTGCCCTTCTCCACTGAGCGTTTCATTCCCCACTTGCGGTCTTCGATCTCGGCCTTCGTGTCGTCGAGAATCTGTTGCGTGAGGTCGCGAATCGTGACCTCGTAGCCGGCAATGGCGAGTATCTGGGCGATGCCGCCGCCCATCACGCCGCCGCCGAGGACGCCGATGTGTCTGACATTGTCGAGTTGCATGTCCCTTCCCTTGTATTGCCCGAGCGGCTAGCTTACCAAGCAAAGACACGTCAGGAGGACACATGCAGGACGCCAGCCTCGAGGTTATGCAGGATCTGTTGAACCGCCAGCGCCGTGATTACCTGCGCGAAGGTGAAGTGAGCGCCTCGACCCGTATCGATCGCATCGATCGTGCGATTGCGCTGTTGGTCGATAACCAGAGCGCGTTGGTGGATGCGCTGATGGCCGACTTCGGGCACCGCTCGCGGCACCAGTCGCTGTTCACCGACATCGCCGCCTCGATCGGGCCGCTCAAGAACGCAAAGAAGCACTTGGCCGAGTGGATGAAGCCGGAGAAACGCAAGGTCGATTTCCCGCTCAACCTGCTGGGCGCCAAGGCGCGCATCGAATATCAGCCGCTCGGCGTGGTGGGCGTGATCAGTCCGTGGAACTTCCCCGTGAACCTCACGTTCACACCGCTGGCGGGGATCTTGAGCGCGGGCAATCGCTGCATGATCAAGCCCTCCGAGTTCACACCTGCCACCTCGGCGCTGATGGCGGAGTTGATCGCGAAGTCGTTCGACGAGCTCGAGATCGCCGTCGTACAGGGCGGGCCGCAGACTGGTGCCGATTTTGCGCGCCTGGCGTTCGATCATCTCCTTTTTACTGGCGCGACCTCGATTGCCAAGCACGTCATGCGCGCTGCGTCCGAAAACCTAGTGCCGGTAACCCTCGAGCTCGGCGGCAAGTCGCCCGTCATCGTCGGACGTTCAGCCGACGTGCAGAAGACGGCCGATGCGATCATGGCCGGCAAGATGATGAATGCCGGGCAGATCTGCTTGGCGCCGGATTACGTGTTCGTGCCGAAGGAGAAGATCGGCGACTTCGTCGAATCGACACAGCGTGCCGTCGCAAAGATGTTTCCGACCTTACTCCACAACGACGACTACACGTCGGTGATCAACGAACGGCATTACCAGCGCCTGAACGGCTACGTCGAAGAAGCGAAGCAGAAAGGCGCCAAGGTAGTCGAAATCAATCCTGCTAATGAGGACTTCCGCCAACAGCCGCACCACAAGATTCCGCCGACGTTGATCATCGAGCCCGACGATTCTCTGAAGGTGATGCAGGACGAAATCTTCGGACCCGTGATGCCGGTGAAGAGCTACGAGGATGTCGACGAGACGATCGCGTACGTCAACGATCACGCGCGGCCTTTGGGGCTCTACTACTTCGGCTCCGATGGCGGCGAGACGCACAAGGTGTTGAGCCACACCACGTCGGGCGGTGTTACCGTCAATGACGTCATCATGCACGTCGCACAAGAGGACTTGCCGTTCGGTGGCGTCGGCCCGTCGGGTATGGGTGCCTATCACGGTCACGACGGTTTCAAGACCTTCAGCCACGCCAAGTCGATTTTCACGCAGTCGAAGTTGAACGTCGCCGAGCTGGCAGGGCTCCGGCCTCCCTACGGCGAGAAGATCATGAAGACGCTGAAGATGCAGATCGGCAAGTAGCGCGTTGACCACCTTCGACGAGCAAACACGCCGCTATGTGCTCGGCGTGCTGGTGGTGGTCTATACCTTCAACTTCATCGATCGCCAGATCCTGTCCATCCTGCTCGAGCCCATCAAGCTCGAGCTCGAACTGTCCGACTCGCAGCTCGGATTGCTCACCGGTTTCGCATTCGCGTTGTTCTACGCCACACTCGGCATTCCGATCGCGCGCTATGCCGATCGCGGCAATCGGCGCAACCTGATTGCACTATCGCTCACGATCTGGAGTGGGTTCACGGCGCTGTCAGGAGTCGCACAGAACTTTTGGTATCTGCTCGTTGCTCGCATTGGGGTCGGCGTCGGAGAAGCCGGTTGCTCGCCGCCGTCGCATGCCATGATCGCCGACTACTATCCCGTCGAACGGCGCGCCACCGCACTCGGCATCTACTCGCTCGGCATCCCGGTTGGCATCCTGTTCGGCTTCCTAGCGGGCGGTTGGATCAACGAATTTTTCGGTTGGCGTTGGGCATTCTTCGTGGTGGGCGTGCCAGGGCTGTTGCTCGCGATCTTGGTGCGGACGACGGTGCGCGAGCCGGTTAGGGGAATGGCGGAGGGGCGCACGGCTAGTGACGATCTGCCGGGTGTAGTGGAGACGTTTCGTTATTTGCTCACCAAGCCATCGTTCCGGCATCTCGCCTTCGGCGGCGCGCTCACGGCCTTCGTGGGTTACTCGTATGTGAGTTGGATTCCCTCGTTCTTGATCCGGTCGCACGGCATGGGTACCGGGGAGGTGGGCACCTGGCTGGGTTTGATCCTCGGCATTCCCGGCGGCATCGGCATCGCGCTCGGCGGCTATTTGGCCGATCGCTTCGGCGGTCGCGACACGCGTTGGTATCTGTGGATCGTCACCGTTGCGCTGGCGGCCGGCGTGCCGTTCGCGGCCTTGGTGTTCATCACGGACTCGGCCATGTGGGCACTACTGTTGCTCAACGTACCGGTCCTGCTCGGCAACTTCTATCAAGCCACGTCGTTTTCGCAAACTCAGGGGCTCGCGGGTCTGCGCATGCGCGCGGTAGCGGCGGCCGTCCTGTTGTTCATCATCAACATCATCGGTCTCGGCGCCGGACCGCAGACGGTCGGCATCCTCTCGGACTTGCTCTCGGCGGAGTACGGACGCGAATCCTTGCGCTACGCACTGCTCATCGCGACGTTCGTGAATCTATGGGCCGCGGTGCACTACTACATCGCGGGCAAGCACTTGGCGAAGGATCTAGCGGAGGCGCGATGACTGTCTTGGCCGCCTTTTGGGCCTCGTTCGAAGCTATTGGCGAGTAGGGGCTTCGCGCGACGCTCGCCTAGCCGCTTCAACGGCGTCGACGAACGCGTGCTCGAAGAAACTCCGATTCGACTCCCACCAACTCTCAGTGGCTCGGTTGCGAAAGAACGACCGAACGAATGCGGCGAAGTTGTAGGATCCAGGCTGGATAATCCCTTGTCTAATTCGGTCCCAATTGTTGTAGTGCTGCCACATCTCCATCGCGAAGTAGGCATTGAGGCGCAGCTTCTCCTCCGTCGAAAGCACCGTGTCCGGCGAATCGACCACCTTCGCGAGCAACTCCGCCGTGTGTCTGTCGAGTTGAGCCTGGCGAACTGCGTTCGCCTGCTCGAGGGTCGAGTTGATTTCCGAACGCTGCAATTGACGCGTGTTCTGCCGGATCTGGAACGCCAGATATATCACCGACGCGATGACACCAATCGAGCCGATGAACTCGCCGATGCTGCCCAGTGCAGAGATTTCCGTCGAGTAATCCACGGGATATCACGGCCAAGCCGAGCAAGATGCAGATGTAGTCATACGGATTGCGCGTGGGGCGATTGCATGGCGTTTAAGACTAGCATGCTGAGCGTTCGCTCGATCTGGCGCGCCACCACTGGCTGGCACCAGAGACGTCGAACGCATCAGCAGTCCCGAGCTTCTTCCTCCGCGATCCAATCGCGAACGATGGCAACGAGTTCTCGAATGTCCTCGTACTGGTGATCGCTGCCCGGCACTTCCGCCGTCGTCGACTGCCCCAATCCTGCCGCGAACTCCTTCACTTGTGCGAATTTCCCGGTTACGTCGTCGGTCTGTTGGATGAACAGGGTTGGAATGTTCGAAGCGACCCTCCGCAACGGCTCGAGCGCGTCGTCGGGCAAGTGCGCAATCGGCACGCCGATCAAGACCATGAGTCGTGGACTGACTAGCCCCGCGGCGAACGCGCGAGTGCCGACCAAGGTGCCCATCGACTTGGCGACGATCAACTGCGGATCTTCGCCCGCGAGACGCTCCGCTTCGTCGGCTATGTTGGGTTCGCCACCATCCCAATGCCGGTAGTGAACGACGGTGGTGTCACCGAGATCGATGGCGTCGAGCAGTCGTTTCAACCACTGTTCGGTGTGCTGGTCTCTGCCTGGTAGTCCGAGTATTTTCATCGTCGCGGTCCTTGCCCATACCGGGATGCTGGAGCCGAGCAGCCGCGAGCGCAAGCTACGTCGTGGGAGCGGGCTTGCCCACGATGATGCCGAACTACCAACGTTGGCGTCGAGCGGTGGTTCTGCCCAAAGAGCACTGATCGCGCAGTAGACTACCAGTCACACCCTGGTGCGGCGAACGCGGCGATGCCAACGCAGCGACCATTCGCAGCTTATGTAGGTGACGAACCCTACGTGTTCGTGTGCTACGGACACGACGATGACGCAGTGGTGTACCCGGAGATCGCGTGGCTGCGTGAACAGGGTACTCACATCTGGTACGACGAGGGCATCGAGCCCGGTCATGAATTCCCCGAGGCGATCGCGCGCGCCATCGAAGGTGCCGCGAAGGTGGTGTTCTACGTCAGCGGCAACTCGGTGGCGTCACGTCATTGCCGCAACGAAGTTTACTTTGCGCTCGAGCATGGCAAGACGCTCGTTGTCGTGCACCTCGAACCGACCAAGCTGCCCGCAGGCTTGGCACTCACCACGGCAACGACGCAAGCACTGCTTCGCCACGAACTGCCGGCCGAGGAATATCGGCGCAAGCTGGTCGCAGCGCTGACCGGAAGAGCGCCCGGTGTCGCAATGCCGAAGGTGCGTCGCCGGCGGCTCGGTGCATCATTCGCCCTTGCCTGCGTAGTTGTCGCTGCCATCGCGTTGACGGCGTTTGCGCCATCGTTCTACGAAAGTTGGCAAGGCGTGCAATGGGCGCGCAACGAAGCGCTGCCGGAAATCTCACGCCTCGTCGACGAAAGCTGGCGCGACTACACGGCCGCCTATGCGCTGGCCGAGCAGGCCGAGCAACACATTCGCGGTGATCCGACATTGGATGCGCTGTTCGCGAAAGCCGCGGTTTGGATCAGCGTCGACAGCGAACCACGGGGCGCCGAGGTCTTCATCAAGCCGTATGCCGAGCCTAATGCGCCATGGCGATCGTTGGGCACGACACCGATTTCCGAAAAACGTGTGCCGATCGGCATCATGCGCTGGAAATTCGAGAAGCAGGGCTATGCGACCGTGGAGGCGGCCGAGCCGACGTGGTCGATCGGACTGCCTAGCAAGCTGCTCGTGGCCAATCGCGTGACCCGCACGCTAGATGCGCTCGAAGACACGCCCGACGGTATGGTCCGTGTGCCGGGCGACGGCGCACCGGAGGGGGAACTCGACGACTTCTTCATCGACCGCTACGAGGTGACCAATGCCGACTTCGCGCAGTTCGTCGCGGCCGGTGGTTACCAGAACGAGTCCCTCTGGCGGCAGCCCGTCTTCGAAGGTGACGCGGTTGTGCCGTGGCGCGAGGCTGTCGAGCGCTTCATCGACGAGACGGGGCGTCCGGGCCCCGCCACCTGGATGGTCGGCGACTACCGGCCGGGCACTGCCAACGAGCCAGTGCGCGGCGTGAGCTGGTATGAGGCGCTCGCCTATGCCGAATGGCGTGGCAATACGCTTCCGACCTCGCGTCATTGGGACCTCGCGCGCGGTGAGCGCTCGTCTATCTTGATGGAGCCGCCGCTCGGCGGATTCGGCACGTTTGCGCCGTTCAGCAACTTCCGGGGCGCCGGCCCGGTGCCGGTCGGCAGCTTGAACGGCCCGATGGCCTATGGCGCATACGACATGGCTGGCAACGTACGTGAATGGTGTTGGAACGAAACACCGCTCGGCCGCTTGATACGAGGTGGGGCGTGGGATGACAACATCTACAAGTTCAATGAGCCGAGCCAGGCGCCTGCGCTCGATCGCTCGCCGCAGAACGGCTTCAGGACCATGCGGCTAATGGGTCCTTTGGCATCGAGTCATCCGGTTCTGGCCCCGGTCGCGTACGTGGTGCCGCCCGAGCATGCATTCGAACCGGTGAGCGATGAAGTGTTCGAGTTCTATCGCAACCAGTTCAGCTACGATTCCACACCCCTCAACGAGATTGTTCAGCAGATCGACGAGTCTGCGGCGAGCTTTCGCTACGAAGTCGTGGACATCGATGCGGCGTATGGTGGACAGCGCATGCGGATCCATCTCTTCTTGCCGAAGAATGCACAGCGGCCATTGCAGACGGTGGTCTACTTTCCAGGCAGCGCTACGTTGTCGACACCGTCTAGCGGCGATCTAGCCGGCTACTACGAGTACCCCACGTTCCTATCTTTTCTGGTCAAGAGTGGCCGGGCGGTAGCGTTTCCCATCTATGATGGAACCTTCGAGCGAATCGACCGTGTGCGGCCACCGCGATTCGTGGGCGAACAGACGGTGGCATACACCGAGTTCGTCGTACGACTGATAAAAGATCTACGGCGCAGCGTGGACTACCTGACCACGCGTGACGACATCGACGCAGATCGCATCGCGTACTACGGTATGAGCTGGGGTGCCTTGATGGGCGCGGTTGCCGTGGCCATCGAGCCGCGCTTCAAGAGCGCAATCTTGCTCGCTGGCGGGATCGGCGCCCCGAAACGGCCGGAAGTCGACGAACGCCACTACGCGGAGCGCGTGACCACGCCGGTACTGATGTTGAATGGCCGCTTCGACACGTTGCATCCAGTCGAGCGGGCGATCCTGCCGCTGTTCGAGCGGTTCGGCGTCGACGATGAACAAAAGCGTCTACTGCTTTACGACACCGATCATATCCCGCCGCGTGAAGAATTCGTGCGCGAGTCGTTGGCGTGGCTGGATCGGTGGCTGGGGCCTTTGAGTACCTCCAATACGCGATGACCATCGACTAAGTCGTCGTCGGCGT
The DNA here is from genome assembly GCA_003248125.1 of Gammaproteobacteria bacterium. Taxonomy (GTDB): domain Bacteria; phylum Pseudomonadota; class Gammaproteobacteria; order Pseudomonadales; family Azotimanducaceae; genus SZUA-521. Next base: position 27,088 of record QJXZ01000006.1, read on the forward strand.
GAAGCTCATCGCCTTCCACGCCTCGCGCGAATCCTCCAGCCAACATAGCAGCAATCCAGTCTCGTTCGCGGGCGCCTCGAGCTTTACTTCCCCGGTAGGTGCTATGACCAGGCTTCTGCCCATGTGCTTGATCTGCGGCGCCTCGATGTGCCGGGCCCAATTGCTGTGAAATATCCACGAACGGTGACGGCGCGCGAGGTCGATCGCGATGTCGGGCTGCGACGGTGGGCGAGCCATGCATCCTGGCCAAAATATCATTTGCGTGGCGGTTCCGAGCTCTTGCTCGAGCTCACGGCCATCGAGAATCTCCCGGCAGAGAACAACGGCGCTTTGAAGGCCAAGCGCTGTGAAATTCTCGCGATGCTTGCCTGCTTCGAACACCAGGGGTTCACCGGGCGGCATCAGGCGGATCTTGGCCGTGCTCGAGATCCGCGTGCCATCGGCGCCAAACATCAAGTAGGCGTCGAACGGCTTTTCGAACTCACCCCAAACTGGTGCCCCGATCGCCGCGGCTATGCCAAGCGCCTTGCACAATCGGGCAATGGCCTCGAGCGCGGCATCGATTGCATCGCGGTCCAACATTTCCGGCACCTTCGTATGAATTCCGGTGAGCATCAGCTCGGGAAAGGCGACGAGGTCGGCGCCGAGCGCCGCAGCTGAGCGCAGTGCAACGTTGGCTGTCGTCAGATGATCAACGAGGGACCACACCATTTCGGGTTGGCAGATCGCGACTTTGGGCGTTGTGGCGACCATCGAGCTAGCAGGGCGGTAGATTGACGGGGCCCAATGAGGCCGATGTCGCTAGGTGAAGCGGCATCAACTTCCCGACAACTCTACGTTGGTGGCGGCGCGCTGCCGATCGACGCGATCGGCGACGTTCGGCGCCGCGATGCCAGCACCTCTTTCTCGCCACCACGACTGCACGCCGGGCTGCGAGAAAAATTCATCCAACATGACCATGTGTCTCTCGTAGGCGGCCTTGGAAGGATAGACTCCTTCTATCTCCTGCATCATTACGGTGTCCACGATTCCCGTGTACATCGCCATCATCAGATGAAACCGGTTCCGCTCGTCCGGGGACAGCGATTCGTAGTCGGCCGCCCCATGCCAGAACAGCTTGGAAGTGGACTCGTTCTGGAACACCGAAGTTGTCAATTGCGTGAAGAGTTCGGCGATCTTCGAATACGCGTCAATTCGAGACTGACGGACTGACGCGCGCAGTTGGAAACCGACGAACAAGAGCGAGATGATCACGGCGATACCGCCGACGAATTCTCCGATATTGGCCAAGTGCTCCATTTCGGCTCGCGCGATTCGGTAATGCTCGTAGTTTACCCGCTGCGCGCAGTCATCACGCCTTGCATCGAAACGCTTCCATGCAGCGGACCCTGCTCGAAGTGGTGCCCCTGATACCCTCAGACCAAAGGCTGCAACAAGTGGCGCATCGCCTCGCGAATGGCACCGTGCGCGGCAGCCGAGTACGGAACCGCTTTTGCCCAATTGTAGAACCAAGGCGGTTTGCGCCGATTTTCTTCGGGTTCGGACATGAAGCGCGGAAAAATGTGGGCGTGAAGCTCGGGTTCGGAGTTGCCGAGGATCTCGTAGTTGACGCGGTAACAGCCGGTGACCTCCATTAGCGCGTCACCGATCCTCGCCATGTCGGTGAGGAAGCACGTGCGCGCTTCGCCTCTCAGATCGTTGAGGCTGGGGACGACTGGATCGGCCAGCAGTAGGCAATATCCAGGTAGGAACTGCACGTCGCCCATGACTCCCCACCCAGAACGGAGCCTGCAGATGACCCAGGGGTTGTTTCCGGATTGCGCGAGGGCTACGCGCTCTGCGATTAGTGCCACGATGCCTCCGATCGGTGGGCCGTATTGTCTACTACGCGCTTTTGCCCGTGCGCAACATCGACACGGTGTTCAGCCTCATGGCACGAGCACGAGCTTGCCTCTCGATGCTGCGCTCGGCAGCAGCTCGTGCGCGCGGCGCGCGTCGGATAGCGGCATGCGCTCGGCGACGACGGGGTCGATCTCGTTTGTGCGCAACAACGCGAGCAGCGACGCAAAGTCTTCGCGAAACCATGCCGCGTTACGCGGACCCCCACCGACGAGCGGCGCTCGCCCGAAACTCATGGGTACCCATTGGCGGCCCTTGTGCAACCTTTGAATTCGGTACGCCATCACTGTGCGATGCGTGAGGGCCCCACGAAGCGCTACGGCAGCAGTGGCACCATACCATTCGGCCCATGCCCGCCAGCTTCTGCGACCTGCGTCGAGTGTCGAGTAGTGGCCGTATACCACGAGCCGACCATGGCTGGTCAACGCCCGAAAGGAGCGCAGCGACAGCGCCCCGCCGATGCCATCGAGTACCACGTTCACGCCATCACCGGTCAGCTCTCGCACGCGCGCCAGGAAGTTCTCGCGCCGATAGTCGATGGCAACGGCGCCATGGCGTTCGACTGCCGCACGGTCGCGGGCGGAAGCGGTGCCGTAGAGACGGCAGCCGTGCAACGCGCCGAGTTCGAGTACCGCGGTACCGACCCGGCCCGCCGCACCGTGCACGAGCACGCTCTCTCCATGCTCTACCTTCGCCAAGCGATGCAGGAGCTGGTAGGCCGTCATGTAGGTCAACACGAGCGCGGTGACTCGAGCCGGATCGACGTCGCGAGGAATCTCCACGGCATCCTCCTCACGTACACACACACGCTCCGCATAAGCGCCCCAAACCGTCAGTGAAGCGATGTGGTCGCCAACACGAAGCCGTGCACAGCCGGCGCCAACCTCCTCGACCACGCCGACCAACTCGTAGCCGGGTGTGAACGGCGCTCTCGGCACACCGAGATACGTGCCCGCGCGTAGCTGCGCATCCGTGAACGACACACCGGCTGCCAGCATTCGAACGCACACCTCACCGGCCCTTGGTTGCGGAGCGTCGCAATCGACGACCGTCAGTACCTCGGGTCCACCATAGTGATCGACGATCACTCGCTTCATGCTCGAAAAGCCTGCTTGTGACTATGCAGCACAGAGTCGGCGTCGCACATAGACCGCGAGACGACACCAACTTTGTCGCGCCCCTTCACTCCCGGTGGACGATCGCATCCGCTTCGAACTCAATCAGCCATTCGGGATCTATGAAGGCCGATACCTGCATGATGGTGTTGGCAGGTCGAATATCGTGAAAGAACTCGCCGTGCACACGCGCAACGGTCTCCCAGTCTTCGATACGCGTGAGGAGCGTGCGCGTGCGCACCACGTCACGGAGCGAGGCACCAGCGCTTTCCAAGGCGTCTCGAACAATCTCCAAGCACCGACGCGCCTGTGCGTCGGGATCGCCGCGGCCGACTGTATGGCCATCGGGACCAAGCGGCGCCGTGCCGGACACGACGATTACATCGCCAACGCGGACCGCACGCGAGATACCGATCTTCGGTTCGTATGGACTGCCACTGGAGATGAGCGTGCGCATGGTGCTCAGTTCAGTTCCAAATTGTGCGATAAGACGGCTTTGACGTCTTGCTGGGCGACGCAGGACGACCTAACAGTTCGACGCAACTTCATGTCCTGCAATCACCCGTTGACGCCACCACTCCAGCGAGATGCAACGCGACGTGTCAATTGGCCAAAACTCGGTCGATGGCATCGACGTATGAAGTTCTAAAGGTGTGTTTCTGGTCTGACCAATACTGTTCGTAGATCGGATCACTGGTCATGATGTTTTGAATGGCGACCAGATCCGATTGCCACTGCTCCTCTGTTATGTAGCCTTTGATGTATAGGAAGTGGGAGTTCTCAAAATGGTTGAACAACATGAATGGCTGCATGGAGAGGGTCAGCCTTTCGTAGGCGGTCAACGGCTCGCCAGCGTCAATCTTTCCGTGGATTGCGTACAAAGGCTCGCCATCGAGTAGTGTGGTTGCGAGTTCACGGCTTGCATCGGATCGCATCTGCGTGAGCGTGACGAGCGCGATTTCGTGTGTTTGTCGCAATTGGAGCCCGACGAAAATTAGCGACGTCACTATGGCGACGATGCCGACGAACTCTATTGCGAGCCGAGTAATCTCTGATTTCATTGCTGTACCAATCCATGCTAAACGGCACCTCGCCAACCCCTTCTTTCCCCAAAAACCGTCGTTCGACATCTTATAGGACTTGCCGTAGCGTCGCGCGCTGAAGGATATGGAGGCGAGGGCTCGATGACCGACGAACCCATCGTTGGTGGATGTCAGTGCGAATCATTGCGTTTCGAGCTGAAGGCGCCGCCGCTCTTCACTCACGCGTGCCACTGCTTGAACTGCCAGCGTCGAAGCGGAACAGCGTTCGGCATGAGTACCATCGTTCTGCGACGCGATCTGATCGTGCTGAGCGGTGAACTGATGGCGAAGCAGACTAGCCCTCGTACGACGATCTATCAATGCGCGTCTTGTGGGACAACGATCTACGCCGGATCCACCCGATTTCCATCAACCTACGTGGTTCGCGGCGGCACCGTCGATGATGCAAACGTGGTGGCGCCGGGCGCTCACATCTGGATCAAACGCAAGCATCCGTGGCTGGTGTTGCCAAATGACGTACCGCAGTTCGATGAAGACTACGACTTGAGGACCACTTGGCCGCGCGAAGCCCTCGACCGCCTGCGGGCCGCCAACGATGCATTGCCGTCGGGTCATGGCTGAATGGGCACACCAAGCCCTGCATCGTGACTCTCGTCGAGCAAAAGTCTGGCTTCGTACTGATTGACAAGATGAAAGCACGCACAGCGCTCGAAGCAAACCGAGCGATGCTCGAGCTCATCGGGCGTCACCCGACGAGGCTCAATACGATCACCGCCGACAACGGCACTGAGTTCCACAGCTACGAGTTCATCGAGCGCCAGCATCCGGTCAAGTCCTACTTTGCGACGCCATCACTCGTGGGAGCGAGGCACGAACGAGAACACCAACGGCCTGATTCGTCAGTACCTGCCCAAAGGAACATCAAGGTGAGAATCACTCAGGAGGACTGCGATGGGATCGCCGATCAGCTCAACAACAGACCGCGGAAGCGACATGGACTTAAGACACCGACAGAGATCCTGTTCACAACATAGTCAGTGTTGCACTTCGTGGTTGAACTCAAGCGTCGGCCTCGATGCCAAAACGTTTCCGATGCTCGTCTGTGGCAGGAAATATTGACCACTCCGATACCCGACCGTTTGAGATCTCACAACGCCATATAACGCTACTTGGTTCCTCTTCAAACTCCGTAGGTATGTGGGAGCCGGTTGTATGTCCAATTAGATAGATGGCGTCGCGTTTGTCGTAGTCCTCATCGACGTATATTCGATAGTCGGGATAAGCTTGAAAATAGCCTATCCAAGCTTTCTTAATCCGTTCTCGCCCAACAGTTGGCTCTTCACCCTCGACGAAGAAGCGGTGATCCTTTGCGGCCAAAGCAGCTAGCGCGTCGATATCTTGTGCGTTTATTGCATCTATCCAGCGGCTGGCTAGTGAGTCCATGGTTTGACGCCTAACGTCGCGGTTCAGTGGCCCACGCCGGGAGGCGCGCAATTTGCGCATGCAAATTGCGTGACGCCCTAGTGGGTCCACTGCAACTGCTTGTTAGGCGACCGCTGAGTGAAACCCGGCTAGTTTTCATTGGTTAGGATCTCGTAGCGTACCCAAACGGTCGCCTTAGTTCGGATGTTCTTCGGTATGAATAGCAGTGGGTTCTCGATACCTCGCCGAGTTGCGAATACAACGATCTCTTCGATCATCTGCGGATTGTCGACGCGGCTTTGATCGAATTGAATTCGCGGCC
>QJXZ01000326.1 GCA_003248125.1 Gammaproteobacteria bacterium
CTTCGTCCGTGTAGCCTGTTGGACTCGGAACGGCCAGCAGGCGCAACAGGAATTCCAATAGATACCCTTGATCGATTTGACCGAGTTTTGAAACCCGTTTTACGTTGGTATTCGACGCTGGTGTCGCCACGGTCCCCCTACCTTGCCGCGGATTGGTGCTGCGCCGCGGTCGCGGCGGTCTGCGGAAATACGAAATCGACGAATCGCTCCGCGGTTGGCTGCGGCTCGTGATTGGCGAGGCCCGGCCGTTCGTTGGCCTCGATCAGCGTGTACTTCTCGCCGTCCGGCGCATCCACGACGAAGTCGAGGCCCACGACCGGGATGCTCAATAGCTCGGCGATTTTTTCCGATTCCCGCCGAAGCGCTTCCGACAACTCGGCGGTCACGTCGTGCAATGTGCCGCCGGTGTGCAGATTGGCTGTCCGTCGGACGGGCACGCACTTGCCTTCGGGCAGAACATCGGTCAGTGCCAATCCTTGGGCGTCGAGACAACGCTCCGTTTCCTGATCCATCGGGATTCGGCTTTCCCCGCCGGTTGCCGCGGCTCGTCGACGGCTCTGCTTCTCTATCAACGCTGCAATCGAATGCGTCCCCGTGCCCGTGATCTCCGCGGGCCGCCGTATCGCCGCCGCAACGACCCGGTAATCGATGACCACGACACGTAAATCTTGACCGCTCACCTGCTCTTCGAGGATGACCTTCGAGCCCATCTCGGCAACGCGTTCGACTGCTTCACGAAGCTCGGTCGGCTCGGTGATATTCAGGTGCACGCCGCGTCCCTGCTCCCCCTGCGCAGGCTTCACCACGACCGTCCCGCACTCTTCCATGAAAGCTTCGTCGACCAGCGCGTCCTGCGCTATCTGCTGCTTCGGAACCGCGACACCCGCATCGCGCAGCACGCTATGAGTCACGCTCTTGTCGTCGCAGCGACTCATCGCAATTGCCGACGTGAGCTCGCTCAGGGACTCCCGGCAGACGACGCGCCGACCGCCGAACTGTAAGGTGAAGTAGCCGTTCGCCGCGTCGATGACGTCGACGGCGATCCCGCGTCGCGTTGCCTCCTCGACGATGATCTTGGCGTACGGATTCAATTCCGCGAGCGACTGATCGCTCGTGTACAGATCGCGATTGATCGCATTGCGGCGTTTGATGCAGAAGGCCGGAATTCGAACGAATCCCATCTTCTCGTAGAGATCGATGACCGCACGATTATCGTGCATCACGGACAAATCCATGAACGCACGCCCGCGCGCGGAGAAGCAATCAGCCGCGTAAGCGACGAGTGCCCGGCCAACCCCCGGCTGATGCGCATTGGCATCGACCGCTAGACACCACATGCTCGCACCGTTCTCCGGATCCTCGAATGCCTCGACATGATCGATACCCATAACGGCACCGAGCAGACGATTCGACTCGGCTTCCTCGGCGACGAAAAACTCGATGACCCGATTCTTACGCTGGTTCCAGATGAAGTCCGGATCGGGTGCGACCATCCCGCGGCTCGTCAACAAGCGATGAACGTGCTGGGCATCAGTACGATGTTGTAGTCGCCGCAGACGAAACCCGGAGGCCTTGATCCGAGCCGGCAGGTAATTGGCTAACCAGAGCCGGTACGTGTGCGACGGATCCAGGAACAGGTCCTGCGGCGCCAATGAGAGAACGACGTGCGGGTCGCGGAGGTATAGCGCAATATTTCTGGTGTTGCTCGCCTCGTCGAGCGTTGCGCGAACGAGATCAGCGTTTTCGACGAACGTGTGCGCAAAAATCAGCGTACCCCAACCACAATCCACCGATGCGTTGCGCGCGAACGGCTCACCGCGGTGCTGAGCTTCCTTGGAGTCCCAAATTCGCATCGACGCGCTGCCGATTTTATCGAGGCGGTGCCCCTGTCTGGAACGCGATGTCATGAATCGCCTCCTAAGCGAGATGGGTTTGTAGCCAGATCTCGAGCGACGCAACCTGCCAGAGCTTCGACCCCTTCAACGGCGTCAAGTGCTCGGTCGGCGCATCGAGCAACTTGTCGAGATAACCGCGCCGGAACAGCCCGCGTTGCGTCGCCGCGCGGCTGCTCAACGCATCCTTGACGAACGCCAACACCCGGCCGTTCAGATATTTCAATGGCGGCACGGGGAAATAGCCCTTTGGCCGGTCGATCACCTCATTGGGGATGACCGCCCGCGCGGCCTCCTTGAGCACGAGCTTGCCTTCCCCCCCGACCTTCATCTGCGGCGGCAGAGCGCATGCGAGCTCGACGAGCTCGTGATCCAAAAACGGCACTCGGGCTTCGAGCCCCCATGCCATCGTCATGTTGTCGACACGTTTCACGGGATCGTCGACGAGCATCACGGTCGTATCGATGTGCAACGCCTTGTCGACGGCCAGCGATGCATCTGCGTCGTCGAAGTGCGCGCGCAGAAACTCGCGGCTGTGATCGTGACTGATCCATTCCGACTGAAGTAGAGTTTGCATGTCCTCATGATCGCGGTCGCAGAACCCGGCTGCGTAATCCGCAACAGCGTCGCAGCTGTCCAGCAACGGCGGATACCAAAAATAGCCACCGAAGATTTCGTCGGCACCCTGACCGGACTCGACGACTTTGACGTGCTCCGATACTTTTCGACTGAGCAGGTAGAACGCTATGTTGTCGTGACTCGTCATCGGTTCGGACATCGCCTCGAAGCAAGCAGGCAAATTCTCGGTGAGCTGTTTCGCAGTCACCTCGAAACGATGATGTCGGGTTCCGAACTCACGCGCGATGGAGTCCGAATACACGAACTCGTTACCCGCCTCGTTGCCCGCGTCGTCGAACCCGACCGTGAATGTGTTCAGCCCGCTTACACCATTTCGCGCCAGCAATCCCACAACGAGACTCGAGTCGACGCCACCGGACAGCAGC
>QJXZ01000204.1 GCA_003248125.1 Gammaproteobacteria bacterium
ATCGCGACCGGCGCGCGACCGCTAGCGCTGTCCCCGGCAGAGAATCCACAGCCTCGTTGGCACGCATCCCGACGTGCGGGAACGAACGCACCGTGAAGGTCGCGAGTGGCACGATCACAAGTGCATAGCAGAGCCCGAACAGCGGCATCGCGACCTCGAGCGAAACGCCATCGAGCACGAAGGCACTCACCGGCGTGATCACCACACCGCCGAGCGACAGGCCAGTGGACGTAATCGAAAGCGCGAGCGCGCGTCGCGACGGATGGAACCAACGCGTGACCAGCGTCGTGGCCGGCAACAGCGAGACCGCCGTGTTGCCAACACCGAACAAGCCGTACAGCGCCAGCAACTGCCAAGCGTCGTGAACCTGCCCCATCAACGACAGCGCAATGCCGCCGATGATGGCGCCGCCGACGATCACAGCTCGCGCGTCGCCGAGCTGTAGCCAACGGCCGACGCCCAAGCCAGCCAATCCACCCACCAGAAAAAAGAATCCGATTGCGAGCGAAACCTCGGCGACACTGAACGCGCGCTCGGCAGCGAACACGTTCATGTACAGCGACAGGTTGTAGAAGCCCAATCCGGACGACATGGTGAGCACGCCGCACAGTCCGGCGACCAGAATCCAGGCTTCGCGACCTGTGCCCTCGTCCGCTGATGAGTGGTTCAATGGTTTCTACGCGAAGGCGGGCCGATCCGTGATTGGAGCGGGAAACGGGGGTCGAACCCGCGACCTACGGCTTGGGAAGCCGTCGCTCTGCCAACTGAGCTATTCCCGCGCAAGACGGCCGATTATGGCAAACGCGTCAACGGGCGCAATGGCCGGACCAAACGCGCTCCCAAGCTCGCCACTGGCGGGCCATTTTTCTGGCTGGTAGAACTGCTGCATGCTGCACTGGATAGATCTCTTCGGCGTGTTCGTGTTCGCACTCTCGGGTGCGCTCGCCGCCGACCGCCGCGGCATGGACCTGTTTGGCTTCATCGTCATCGCGCTGTTGCCGGCCATCGGCGGCGGCACCGTGCGTGACATCGTCCTCGACATACCCGTGTTCTGGGTCGAAGACCCAACCTATCTTTGGCTGATTCTCAGCGCCGCACTACTGACGTTTGCCGCCGCACACTGGATCGTGCGGGTCGAACGTTGGTTGGTGTGGGCCGACGCAATCGGTCTGTCCGTGTTCTGCGTAGCCGGCGCCGCCAAGGCGCTCGCCTTCACCGATTCGGCCACAGTGGCGGTGGCGTTGGGCATCGTCACCGCCGTGCTCGGCGGCATCGTCCGTGACGTGGTGTGCAACGAAATACCGCTCGTATTGCAACGCGACATCTATGCAACCGCGGCATTCGTCGGTGCCCTCACGTACGTGGTCGTCGTCAACTACGGTATGCCGGTCACAATCGCGCTGTGGGCAGGTGCCGGCGTGTGTTTCGTGGTCCGTGCCGCCGCCATCGTTTGGAACCTTTCGCTGCCCCGCAGAGGTAGGGCGTGACGTCCGTCGTGCTGATCGGCATGCCCGGCGCAGGCAAAAGCACGGTCGGCGTGTTACTCGCCAAAGCGCTCGGCTTCGACTTCATCGACACCGATCTGCTGATTCAGCTTCGCGAGCATCGAACGCTGCAGGAGATTCTCGACAGCGACGGCTACCAGCACTTACGCGCCATCGAGGCCGAGGTGCTGCTCGCGCTCGAACCCGACGGCATGGTCATCGCCACCGGCGGCAGCGCCGTCTACAGCGAGCGTGCAATGCGTCACCTGAAGGCGCACGGTCCAGCAGTGTTCCTCGACGTTCCGCTCGACGTGCTACGTCGCCGCGTCGGTGACCTCGGTTGCCGTGGTATCGCTGGGCCGCCGGGTTCGACTTTCGAGTCTCTCGCCGCCGAACGCATTCCGCTCTACCGCCGCTATGCCGACATCGTGGTCGACGCCGATCTGCCGAATGCCGATGCAGTCGTCGAACGCGTACGCGCCCTGCTAACCTCGCACCTTCGAAACAAGGCAGGACAACGATCGTGAAGGTGAAGGACAAAGTGGTGGTCGTGACTGGCGGCGCATCCGGCATTGGCCGTGCTATGGCGCACCGCTTCGCGCGCGACGGCGCCAAGCACGTCGTGGTGGCGGATCTCGCAGGCGATGGCGCTGCGAAGGTTGCGGCTGAAATCGGCGGCTCACATCGCGCCGTCGACGTGAGCAAGGAGGACGACATCGTCAGCTTGATCGAATCGACCGAGCGGACGCACGGGCCGATCGATCTGTTCTGTTCCAATGCCGGCATCGGCCTAGGACGTGGCATCGACGAACCGGACACGGTGTGGCAGAAGATCTGGGAAGTGAACGTGATGTCGCACGTGTATGCGGCGCGTCACCTCGTGCCGCGCATGGTCCCGCGCGGCGGCGGCTATCTGCTCAACACGGCGTCTGCCGCGGGGTTGCTGTCACAGATCGGCTCGGTCACCTACGCGGTGACCAAGCACGCGGCGGTGGCGCTCGCCGAGTGGCTATCGATCACGCACGGCCACGAAGGCATCAAAGTCTCGGTGCTGTGCCCGCAAGCGGTGCGTACGGCAATGACGGCCGGCAACGAACAAGGTGTCGCGAGCGTCGACGGCATGCTAGAGCCCGACGACGTCGCCGAAGCCGTGACTCAGGCGCTCGACGAAGAACGGTTCCTGGTATTGCCGCACCCAGAGGTCGCCGAGTACATGAAGCGCAAAGCCGGCGACTACGACCGTTGGCTTGCGGGCATGCGGCGCTTGGCAGCGAAGTACCGCGGCTAGCTTGGCTATCGCTTAGAGCGCACGAGCCACGCGAGGAAAGGCGCGTCGAATGACGGCGTCATTGGTCACGAGCTCGACGCCGCTGGCGCCGATCGCGCAGTGGCAGGTGTCGCGAAATCCAGTGCGAAGCCGCAAGGCTATGCGGTCAGCAGCTTCTCCACGGCCCGCTTCGCCATCACGCGGACCAAGTTGGCTCGGTATTCCGCGGAAGCGTGCAGATCGCTGTTGAAGCGGTCGTACTCGATCTCCACGGCATCGACCGATTTCGCATCGAGCTTCTTGCCGAGCGCGGCTTCGATCGCGGTGGCCCGGAACGCACACGGCCCGGCACCGGTGACACCAACGCGTACCTTGCCGCCGAAGTCGGCCGCGAACACGCCGACCACGGCGTAGCGCGAGGCGGGATTCGGGAACTTGCAATAGGCAGCGCGTTTTGCGATCGGAAACTCGATCGCAGTCAACAGCTCGCCGGCCTCGAGCGCCGTCTCGAACAGGTCGTGGAAGAAGTCATCGGCGGCGATCCGGCGCCGATCGGTGACGATGGTGGCACCTAGACCGATCACCGCGGCCGGGTAGTCGGCCGACGGATCGCTGTTCGCCACCGAACCACCGAGCGTACCGCGGTTGCGCACCTGCGCATCGCCGATCTCGCCGGCGAGAAATGCAAGGGCCGGAATCGCCCGAGCAACCTCGGCCGACGCCGCGACTTCGGCATGGCGTGTCATTGCACCGATCACGACACAGTCGCTCTTCAATTCGATGCCCGCCAATCCGGGAACGCGCGAAAGATCGATCACGTCCGACGGCGCCGCAAGCCGCTGCTTCAGGGTCGGGATGAGCGTTTGGCCGCCGGCGAGATAGATTGCATCTTCGGCCTCGGCGCGCAGCGCCGTGGCTTGCGCGATCGATTCGGGGCGATGGTATTCGAAGCTGTACACGATTCCTCCTATGCCATACGCCTATCAGCCGCGCGCCGCGCGCCACACCCGTTCGGGGGTAGCTGGCATGGGTAGATCGACCACCCCGAGCGCATCGGTCACTGCGTTCATGATCGCGGCTGGCGCGCCGATGGCACCGGCCTCGCCACAGCCCTTGACACCGAGCGGATTGTGCGTGCACGGCGTGACCGTCATGTCGACATCGAAGCTCGGCAAATCGTCGGCACGCGGCATGCAGTAGTCCATGTACGAACCCGTGATCAGCTGGCCACCGTCGTCGTAGATGCCGTGCTCGAGGAGCGCCTGGCCGATGCCTTGCGCTATTCCACCATGCACTTGGCCCTCGACGATCATCGGATTGATCACGCGGCCAAAGTCGTCGACGGCGACGAAATTCACGACGTCGACCACACCGGTCTCGGGGTCGATCTCCACCTCCGCGATGTGCGTGCCGGCCGGGAACGTGAAGTTCTTCGGGTCGTAGAACGCCTTCTCCGACAGGCCCGGTTCCTCACTCGACGGGTAGTTCGACGGCACGTAGGCGGCGAATGCCACTTCACCGAAGGTGAGCTTTTGGTTCGAATCGCGCGCGGCGAACTCACCATCGCTGAAGTCCACACTGTCGGCGTTGGTGTCCATCATGTGCGCCGCGATGCGCTTGCCTTTGGCGATGATCTTGTCGGTGGCCTTGACGAGCGCACTGCCGCCGACCGCGATCGAGCGCGAACCGTAGGTGCCGAGGCCGAACTCCACGCGACCCGTATCGCCGTGCACGACCTCGACGTTCTCGAACGGAATGCCGAGCTTGTCGGACACGACTTGCGCAAACGTGGTCTCGTGGCCTTGGCCATGGCTGTGCGAGCCGGTGAACACGGTGACGTTGCCGGTCGGGTTGACCCGCACCTCTCCGCTCTCATAGAGCCCGACGCCGGCGCCGAGTTGGATGGCGAGCTGCGACGGTGCTAGGCCGCATGCTTCGATGTAGCAGGAGAAGCCGATGCCGCGCCTCTTGCCGCGTTGCTCTGACGCTGCCTTGCGTGCCGCGAAGTTGGCATAGTCGGACTTCTCGAGCGCAGCCGCCAGGCTCGCTTCGTAGTTACCGGTGTCGTACTCGAGGGCCACCGGTGTTTGATACGGAAACTGATCCGGGGCGATGAAATTGCGGCGTCGCAAAGCTGCCGGATCCACCTTCAGCTCGCGTGCCGCCGTTTCGACCAACCGCTCGACCACGTAGGTCGCTTCCGGACGACCCGCGCCGCGATAGGCATCGACCGGTGCGGTGTTGGTGTACACACCTTCGACTTCGACGTGAATGGCCGGTGTGCGGTACTGACCAGCGAGCAACGTGCCATACAAGTAGGTCGGCACCGAAGACGCGAACGTCGATAAGTACGCGCCCAAGTTGGCGCGCGTCCTCACTCGCAAGCCCTGAAAGAGGCCGTCGCCGTCGAGCGCGAGCTCGGCGGTCGTCAGGTGATCACGGCCGTGCGCATCGGCCAGAAACGACTCGGACCGATCCGCGGTCCATTTCACCGGTCGGCCGACCCGACGGGCCGCCCAGGCCACTGCCGTTTCCTCTGCGTAGACGAAAATCTTCGAGCCAAAGCCGCCGCCGACGTCCGGCGCGATCACGCGCAGCTTGTGCTCGGGCGCGAGCTGCACGAAAGCAGACAGAATCAACCGCTCGAGGTGCGGATTCTGCGAGGTGGTGACCAGCGTGAATTCCTCGGTTGCGGCATCGAAGCTGGCCACCGCCGCACGCGGCTCCATGGCGTTGGGAATGAGCCGATTGTTCGAAAACGTGAGCTTGGTGACGTGCGCGGCAGCGGCGAATGCAGCGTTGGTGGCGTCCGCATCGCCCAGTTCCCACAGGTAGCAAACATTGTCCGGTACGTTCGTATGCAGCTGCGCACCGGCCGTTGCGTTCGCTACGGACACCGTCGGCGTCAACTCCTCGAATTCGGTGGCGACGACTTCCGCGCCATCGCGGGCTGCCGCCAGCGACTCCGCGACCACGATGCCGTACGGCTCACCGACGTAGTTGACCACCTCGACTGCGAGCGGCGGATGCGGCGCGATCTTCATGTCGCTGCCATCCTTGGACTTCACCATCCAGCCGCACGGTAAGTCACCGATTTTGTCCGCGCTGAGATCCTTGCCAGTGAACACGCCGATCACGCCGGCCACCTCGTCCGCACCGCTGGCATCGATCGACACGATGCGGGCACGCGGGTACGGCGAACGCAAGAACACCGCATACACCTGATTCGGTCGATTGACGTCGTCGGTGTAGCGGCCACGACCGGTGATGAAGCGGAGGTCCTCGCGGCGCTTGACGGATTTACCGATGCCCGTGTCACTCATGTCGGCACCTCACATGGACTCGGCGGCATTGAGCACCGCCTTGACGATGTTGTGATAGCCGGTGCAACGGCAGAGATTGCCCTCCAAGCCCTCGCGAACCTTGCGCTCATCGAGATTCTCTACGTTTTGCACCAAATCGATGGCGCTCATGATCATGCCCGGCGTGCAAAAGCCGCACTGCAGCGCGTGGCAGTCGCGGAACGCCGCCTGCATGGGATGCAGTGCGTCGGGCGAGCCGATCCCTTCGATGGTGGTCACCGCTGCCCCGTCGACTTGCGCGGCGAGCACCGTGCACGACTTCACCGATCTGCCGTCGAGATGCACGGTGCACGCGCCGCACTGACTCGTATCACAACCAACGTGGGTACCAGTCAATCCGAGCCGACCCCGCAATACATCGACCAACAAGGTGTTCGGCGCTACGTCCACGTCGTGGCGCCTGCCGTTGACCGTCAACGACACTTTCACTGCTTCGTCCCCCCTTGTCGTGCTGTGCCTCCAGGCTCGTGGAGCGGGCTTGCCGCTAAGAATCGCCGGCAAGCCGGATCCCACCGAATCACGAAGCCAGCACGATCGCCATGATCAATACCAAGAACACGATCACCCAAATGACGTAGCGCCCGCTCTTCTCCGTCGCAGCGGGCTCCGTCACGATTTTCTCGCTTATGCCCGGCGCCAAATCGTCGCCGAACTTGGCGAAGAAGTCGTCGGCCATCTTGCGCGTCGCGGCGTCGATCAAGCGCTGCCCGACTTGTGCAAGCTTACCGCCGACTTGACCCTCCACCTGGTAGCGCAACAACGTTGCTGTCGTACCCTCCGGTACCAAACTCACTCTTGCGACACCTTTCCCGAAGCCGGCCGCACCGCCTTTGACGTTGGCGTTGAGCGTATACGAGGCCGGTGGGCAGATGTCTGTCAACGTGAGGTCGGCTTGAAACGTGGCACTGACGGGCCCGACTTTGGCCTTCACGCTGGCAGCGAAAGCATCGTCCGCGGTGCGTACCATCGACTGGCAACCCTCGATGCAGCGCGCGAGTACGTCGGGATCGTTGAGTGCAGTCCATACCGCATCGCGTGGCACACCGATGCGATATTCGCCGGTCTGCTGCATCCGCCTTCCCCTCGAAGAGCCGCGAAGGTTCGCATGACCGACGCTGGCTCGGCAAGCCGCGCGCATGATCGTGGTAGGCTCGCGCCGATTCACGGAGTCAATGGCCATGACGCTACCGCTCTCGCACATCCGCGTGCTCGACCTCACCCGAGTGCGTGCCGGACCAACGGCGGTTCGCCAACTAGCCGACTGGGGGGCGGACGTCATCAAGGTGGAGCTACCGGGCAACGAGGAAGGCACGCTCGGGGAGTCGCGGAAGGAGAGCGACTTCCAAAACCTGCATCGCAACAAACGCAGTCTCACGTTGAACCTCAAGACTGCCGCCGGATTGGAGGTGTTCAAGCGCTTGGTCGGGGCCGCCGACGTGGTGGTCGAGAACTATCGCGCGGACGTGAAGTACCGCCTCGGCGTCGACTACGAGTCACTGCGGAAGATCAATCCGCGCCTCGTGTACGGCAGCATCTCGGGCTTCGGCCAAGACGGCCCGTACGGTCATCTACCCGGGTTCGATCAAGTCGCGCAGGGTATGGGCGGCCTCATGTCGATAACCGGCCTGCCCGGCCAAGGCCCGGTGCGAGCCGGGATTCCCGTCGCCGACCTGACAGCCGGTCTCTATCTCGCGATCGGCATGCTGATCGCGCTCGTCGAACGCGAACGGACGGGCAAGGGCCGCTGGGTGCAGACGTCTTTGTTGCAAGCGCAAATCGCAATGCTCGACTTCCAGGCCGCACGCTGGCTGGTCAATCACCAAGTGCCTCCACAAGCCGGCAACAACCATCCCACCGGTATTCCGACCGGGGTATTCAAGACCAGCGACGGCCGCATCAACATCGCGGCGACCGGCAAGGCGATCTACGAGCGCTTCTGCCACGCCATGGGTCGCCCGGATTGGCTCACGGACGAGCGTTTCAGCTCGCCGGGCCGGCGCTATCACAATCGTGACGTCTTGAACGCCGAGATCGAGGCGATCACGGTGACCAACACGAGCGCACATTGGATCGCGTTGTTGAACGAAGCCAGCGTGCCGGCCGGCCCGATCAATCGTATCGACGAGGTGTTCGCCGATCCGCAAGTGAAGCACCTGAAGATGGCCGCACCGGTGCATCATCCGTCACTCGGCGACATCGAGCTGGTGGCGCAGGGCGTCGGCTTCGCCGATTGTCCGTTCGAAATTCGATCGCCAACGCCGGAGCTCGGCGAGCACACCGACGAAGTCCTGCGTGAAGCCGGCTACGAGCCAGCAGAGATCGAGTCGTTACACGCGGCGGGCGTGGTTTGACGCCGCCGCGCCGATCGACGATCGCGCTGCTGCTGGCCGCAACTGCTGGAACGGCAATGGCGCACGCATGTCCAGTCGATCAGGTCGACCGCGACGCCATGTATGCGCTCGCCGCGTCGCAATTCGAACCCTCGTCGGGTACCCGCGACGAGTGGGCGCTGCGGCTGATCGATTGCATCGCCGACCCGGATCCGAAGCTGCGCGACGGCGTGGTATTCGAAGCGCTGAGCCATTGGCTGCGCGCATCGGCGTTACGTGCCGAAACGATGCGTACGCTGGAGCGGCGGCTACGCACGGTGCTGAAGGCGCCGGACCCGAACGGCTTTGGCCGGCCATTCGCAGCACTCGTGCTCTCCGAGGTTGCGCGCGCGGACCGACTGGCGCCGATGCTCGACGACGATGCGCGCAAAGCGCTGGTCGCGGCCGCGGCCGACTACCTCACGAACGTCGACGACTATCGCGGCTTCGATCCGCTCGAGGGCTGGCGGCACGGTGTTGCGCACGGGGCGGATCTCGTGTTGCAGCTCGCACCGAACGGTGCGCTCAATGCCGATCAAATCCGCACGTTGCGCGATGCCCTAACGCATCAGATCGCGCCGCTAGGTGTCGCGTACGTATTTGGCGAGCCGGATCGTCTCGCCCGTGCGGCGTTCTATCTGCATCGATCGAACAAGCTCGACCGCGACGATTGGCAGCAATGGATTGGGACGCTCGTCGATCCCGCGCCGCTCGCGTCGTGGTCGAGGGTGTGGGCCGACGAGGCTGGCCTTGCACGCCGGCACGACGTGCGAGCATTTCTGCTCGCGTTCTTGTTTCTCGCCAATCTCGGCGAGCAGGACAGCGATGCGCTGCTGGCTGGCGATCTTCAAACCGCGCTAGAAGAGATGATGCGGGACGGG
>QJXZ01000153.1 GCA_003248125.1 Gammaproteobacteria bacterium
GCTAGATTGCCGCCGATGGAGCTGGGTACGGCTTCGACGCTGTTGATCACCCTCCTCGCGGCATTCGTCGCCGCCAGGAACGCGTGACCCGTGGCACGTGGATTCTGGATCGTGCTCGTGCTCGTCATCGGCACGATGGTGTTTGCGACCACGCAGCAGCGCCACCGAGGCGAGCGCTTGCCGGTCGCATTCGCACACGCGGATCACCGAGGTCAGAATTGCATCGAATGCCATCACGATTTTGCCGATCACAGCGGTAATGGCTTCTGCATCGACTGTCACAAACGCACCGCCGAACTCGACGTCGTGATCGAAGCGCAATTTCACGACTTCTGCCGCGGCTGCCACGTCGAACAGCGACAAGCGGGCAATGATGGAGGCCCGGTACGCGCATGCTTCGATTGCCATCACTTGGAACATCTACCATGAGGTGGTGGCTGGTCGCATGTTTGCTGGCCACGTCCGTTGCGGTGCGCGCCGACGCATACCATGACCTGCGCGCCGCACTGACACAGCGTCTGTTACTGATGGACGACGTCGCCCGCTTCAAGTGGAACGGCGCATTACCGATTTCCGACCCGGCACGCGAGCGTGCACTGCTCGATACGCTCACGGAATCATCGGCGGACGAACATCTCCCTGCGCAATACCTGAGTGGCGCCCTCGATGCGCAAATGGCCGCCGCGCGCGCGTATCAGCTGCAGCGGTTCGCTGCCTGGCTGGCAAACGACCAGCGGCGCTTTGCCGGGGTGCCCGATCTGCAGACCGAACAACGGCCGGCAATCGACCGGGCCACGGCGCGACTACTCGAGGCGATCCGTTCCGAGCGCTGCATCGCAACCGACGCAACCCGCGAGCAGCTCCTTCTCGACGGGCCACCTACAATCTCGCCCGACGTTTGGGCGCTGGCGGTGAACGGACTTTTTCCCATGCCCCGTCGCGACTGCGCGCGCCTAGACGCTTCGGAATCTCCCTATTCAGGACGACGCCTCAGGCAGCCTAGAGTGCTTGCGTATCTGCGCGCACAAGAACTGGAGACCGAGCGATGAACTTTGGCATTTCCGAGGAAGGGCGGCTCATCGAAGAACAAGTGGTGCGGTTCATCGACCAAAAGGTCATACCCGCCGAACGCACCGTTGCCGAGCAAGCGAAAACCACGCCCAATGGCGAGGATGCACCGATCATGAAATCGTTGCGCGCCGAGGCCAAGTCGCTCGGGCTATGGAACCTGTTTTTGCCCGACCCCGATTGGGGTCCGGGTGTATCGAACCACGACTACTCCGTGTTGTGCGAGCACATGGGACGCAGTCAAATTGCGCCGCGCGTGTTCAACTGCCAGGCGCCGGATACCGGCAACGTCGAAATCCTCGCCGAGTTCGGCAGTGATGCGCAGAAGCAAAAGTGGCTGAAGCCACTGCTCGAAGGCGAGATTCGCTCGTGCTTCTCGATGACCGAACCGGAAGTCTCCGGTGCCGACCCCACCGGCTTGCGCACGCTTGCCGAGCGCAACGGTGACGAGTGGGTCATCAACGGCCACAAATGGTTCACGAGTGGTGCCATCGGCGCGCGCTTTGCCATCGCGATGGTGGTGACCAATCCGCACGGCGCACCGCACGAACGGGCATCGATGATCATCGTGCCGACCGACGCGCCTGGATTCAAAATCGTGCGCCCGGTGTCGGTGATGGGGCATGTCGGCGGCGGCGGGCATTGCGAGGTGCAATACCACAACTGCCGTGTGCCGGCCGAGAATCTGCTCGGCCCATTGAACGGTGGGTTCATGATCGCCCAGGCGCGTCTGGGGCCTGGCCGCATTCACCACTGCATGCGCGCCATCGGCATGGCCGAACGCGCGTTCGAGATCATGTGCCGGCATGCCAACCAGCGTGAAATCGGCGGCATGAAACTCGCCGAGAAGCAAATCGTGCAGGATTGGATCGCTACCTCGCGGATGGAGATCGATCAGGCCCGCCTGCTGACGCAATTTGCGGCATGGAAAATGGATACCGTCGGCAAGAAGGAGGCGCGCACGGAACTATCGATGGTGAAGGTCGTGGTGCCGAACATGATGATGACGGTGCTCGATCGCGCCATCCAATGTCTGGGTGCGCTTGGCGTCTCCGACGACACACCCATCGCTTCGATGTGGCGCAACGGTCGTGCCCTACGTATCGCCGACGGTCCTGACGAAGCACACAAGATGGTGATTGCGCGCCGCGAGTTGAAGCGATTCGCATAAGCGTTCCTGCAAGCGAGCGATCGGCTACTAGGTGCGCTCCAGTCCTGCGACCCGGGGCGGTACATCCGCGAGCGGAAGACGTCTCGGCACCGACCACGACCGTCACGATCACCTACGCTGGAAGTACACGTCCCATCTTGCGAACGGTGCATAGGCGACACAAGCGGCCGCGAGACCCAACGCCGCAACGCCCACGAGGTACCCCGGCCACGGCTCGAAGATCGACAGTAAATGCGAGGCTGCCGGTGGTGCAGCGAGATAGAGATAGTTGGTGCCGAGCCAGCCATTGACGGGCACCGCGAGCGCCGCGAGCGCGATTGCGGCTGCAAAAGACTTCAAAATCGAGACCGGCCGCGGCGCGAAGTGGAACGCGTTGATCGCATACAGCGCCGCGAGCAGACCGAGTGCATGCCCCGCGAAGAACGTGAAATAGAGCGGATGAGGAAAGGGTTCGGTCAAATCGGGGGCCAACAGCGCGATTGGCGCACCCACCACACTCCAGAAATACGACACCTCGAACGCCACATAGCTGCGTCGCCACAACATGAATGCCGCGAGCCACATGTTCGCCCGACAGAAGTTGATGGGTATGGATTCCGCCCACGGGTAGTGGAAAACCATGTTGTGCAGCGCAACATTGGCAATTTCGTGAGCGGCAACGAGTAACGCGAACCAGGCGGCGAACGCACCATGCTCACGACGGGCGATCGTAACAACGGCGACGATCACCCCAGCAATGACTGCAAGCGCTGCGAAATGCGAAGCACCGTAAGGCTCGAACACGGCCACGCTTCAGGCTAGACGAATGCGGGGCTAACGAGAGCCGACCGCAATCGGCCGCAACAACGGTTGCGATTCAAAGCGGCTTCAACGCGATCTCGAGCGCTTGCATCAGTTGCCTGTTGTCCTTGAGCAATCCTTCCTTCGGCACGGGATGCAGCTGCCCGCCGACGCGCTCCTGCAAGAGCTCGATGCCGCCGCCGTTCGAAAACAGCACTCGGTCTTGGCGGTCCACCACGGCGACACGGACCGACGCAGCGGAGATCGGCCCACCGTACTTACCACCGCCTTTGCTCTTGACCTTCTGCTTGACGCCGTCCCACTCCGCGCGATCGTTCTGAAAGGTCGCCTGCACGATCGCGATCGACACGGTGACGATGCCATCGACCGCATTCCTGAACAGCAATTCCCGCTTGCTGTGATCCCAGACTACGGCGACACGCTGGGGATAGTAGTCGCCCTTGGCATCGCGTATGCCGCCGACACGGTCGATCATCGTGTCGCGAATCGCCCGATACACATCAACGGGGAGCACATCGAACTTCTTCTTGGTCAGAATCGCGGTCGCCTCGGCTTCGAGTTCGCGCTGAGTGGCCTCCGCAAGATCGAAGTAGGCCACGACATTGAGCGGCGCGAGTGCCACGTGCTTGATCTGACGCTGGAACTGCTTTTCGTCGACTCTGAATGGCGAGTCGTCGGCAGCCGCCGCGGGGCCCGACACGAATACGATGATCAGCCCGCCGATCGCCGATGCGCGAGGCACCGCCCATGTGCGAAGCATCGCCAATGCGCGAAACATCGCCGGTGCGCGAGATATCGCCATCATGCGTCTCCCCTCGACTGCGGGGATGCTAACACACACCCTGCAGGCGTGACCGATCCGGTGCGCCGCAGTAGACTCGCTGCTGAACGGACGAGGGGAGATGGGGGATGGCCGCTCACGCGCGCCCGACACGCGTCACGTTTATCGGAACCATCTTGGCAGCGGTTGCGATGTCGGTCGCACACGCGGTTGTAGACCCGAACGTCGTGGTCGTGAACGAGCCGTCGAGCTTGCCGAGCACGAGCCTCGCCGGACTCAAAGTCGCCGATTTCAACCAGCAGCTCGCCTTTGCGTCGCTTCAAGGCCAAGCGGACGAAGACTCCGGTCGGCCGCTCGTTGGTTTGCTGGTGCCGGATGACGACAGCCGCCAGCCCGATCCCGAAGCCGCGGCCGACATGATGGGATTCGCGATGAATTGCGAGTATGCCTACGCGATCAACGACCGTTGGGCGAGCCTGTTGTCGGTGCGCACGAGCTACTTCCGTGGTGGCTTCGACGTCTCGGCATTCGATTCCGAGCTTCAGTACCTCGGCGAAGTGAAGAAGACCACCGATGCGCTCGACTGCCCGAATCCTTGGGGGGTGCCGAGCAGCGACGTCTTGACTGGTAGTTTGATGCTGCGCGGCATAGGCAATCGCAAACTCGACATCTACCCCGGCCATCGCTTCGCGCTGCCGTTCGATGGCGCGAGAGACGACTATGGCTACGATGCGGATCCAGCTACGCTGGTCGGTGAGAAGTACACCAGCCTGCCTTTTCAATATCTCGGCTACCAACTCGGCGCCGAATATCTACGCAGCGATGGCAGCTATGCGGCACGGTATTTGACCGGCGTAGATGCCTACCGGTTCTTGAGCGGCAACGCCAGCTTCAAGTCACCGATCGACAACATGCAGTTCAAGTACTTCGACTTCGCCGTGGGTAGTCGCCCAGTGACGTTCGGCAACCAGGATCTCAGCACCGGCCGCTTCCCAGGCCGCAGCGTTCAATACGGCGACCTGCAGCTGCCGCTCAAATTCCAGGACGAGTTCGTGATCGGCGACCGCCACTACGTCTCGGTACGCGCCGATCGCGACTACTTCGGTTTCGGCAACTACGAGCTGAAATGGGATCCGGTGCGCATGAAGTTGCTGCCACCCGATCCTTATCTGCGCCGCACCGGCAACAACGATCAGTGGGCGATCAAGCGCGTTGGCTTGACTGCCGCTGCGTCGTCGGCATGGGCTTTGCTGCCCGCCACACCCACGCCGATCGTCGTCGCCGTCATCGACAGCGGCCTCGACTGGCATCACCAGGACCTCGATTGGCGGAACGTCTGGCGCAACGAAGACGAAATACCCGACAACGGCATCGACGACGACGGCAACGGCTACGTCGACGACGTCATCGGCTGGAACTTCGTCGCCAACGACAATTATCCGTGGGACTTGGATGGTCACGGCACGCTGGTCGCCGGAATCATCGCCGCCGCGCAGAACGATCGCGGCGTGGCTGGCATCGACCCCAATGCCAAGATCATGGTGCTGAAGGCGGTCGACAACGCGGGTATAAGCCGCGCGTCGTTGATCGCCAAGGCGATCGCCTACGCGATCGACAACGGTGCCCGCATCATCAACTTGAGCGTCGGCGGCGAGCAACGGACGGAAATGGAGCAACGCGCGCTTCGGCTCGCGCGGGATCGCAACGTACTAGTGGTGGTGGCGGCCGGCAACGAAGGCAGAGCCATCAATGATTATGCATTCGCCGCCGAGGACAACGTGATTGCAGTCGGTGCCACGCACACCAACGACCGGGCCGCCGCCTTCTCCAACTTCGGCGATGACGTCGATTTGGTAGCGCCAGGGGTCGATGTCATCGGGCCGCGAGCGCGCTTCACCGATACGAACTTCGCCGCCGGTGCCGACGACTACGAGATCGGCACCAACTATCTCGGCCCCGACAAACGCTACATTCGGGTATCGGGCACGTCGTTCGCGGCGCCGATCGTCACCGGCGTCGCCTCGCTCGTGCTGAGCGCTCGACCGCAGCTGAGCGCAGCGGAGGTCGAGCAAATCCTGTTCCGCAGCGCCGAGGATCTGGAGTTTCCTGGTCCGGATCAACACACCGGGCACGGCATGGTGGATGCCCGCCGCGCACTCACCATCGACCCCGACTTCAAGATCGACGTCGACATTGCCGAGGTCGCGCTCGTACGTGACAAGGACGAAGAAAACTATCGCATCACCGGCACTGCGAGCACCGACCAGCTGAAGCGCGCCTGGATCACCATCGGCAAAGGCGACGAACCGAGTGCGTGGAAGCACGTCGGCCGCAAGATCAAACGACCCATCGTCAACGGCGAATTGTCGAATATCGCGAAGACCGAGTTCTCGGAGCCCGGCAGGTGGCAAGTCGTTGTTCATGCCGAACATAAGAACGGCATCGTGCGCAACGCCGTTCGCGCGCTCGACGTTCAGTAGGTGACTGCCATGAAATTCATCCTCCGCGCATTTGTTCTCCTGTGGGCACTGTCGGCACTCCCGGCCATGGCGGTGAAGGTGCTGCCGATCGCAGAGCTCGATGTGCTACCGGAAGACGAGGACGAAGATGACCTCTGGGTCATTGCATCGGGCCACGAAAACAACATCGGCAACTCGGACTTGCTGTGGCGTGAGCCATCGGTCGAAGCGTTCTTGGAATCGATGGCCGACCGCATCATCGGCAACAGCCTCGACCACATTGGCATCGAGGTGGATTTCATCATCGTGCGCAAACCCACCCTCTCGGCGTGGGTCTACCCGTACGGCACCATCGCGGTACACACCGGCCTGCTCGCCAACATGGACAACGAAGCGCAGCTTGCGGCCATCATTTGCCACGAGTTGTCGCACTTCCTGCAGCGTCACTCCTATCGCGA
This sequence comes from Gammaproteobacteria bacterium, assembly GCA_003248125.1. Classification (GTDB taxonomy): domain Bacteria; phylum Pseudomonadota; class Gammaproteobacteria; order Pseudomonadales; family Azotimanducaceae; genus SZUA-521. Next base: position 6,739 of record QJXZ01000153.1, read on the forward strand.
GCTAATTGCCGATCGCCGGCAATCCGCAATAGGCAAGGGTCTCGGGTTGCTGGCGACGCTCGCCGTCGCCTCACAGACCGGCCAAGTCGACACGGGCCTGATGAAGGTCGGTGACCTGTGGACCGACCTCGTCACGAGCGGCTATTCGCGAGAGCTCGAGCACGACGCCGACGCAGAGGGCTTGGAACTCATGCGCAAAGGTGACTACGACCGGGCCGAAGCCATCAAGGCGTTCACCAATCTCGCTCAAAACGACATCTATGGCACGGTCAAGGTTGCACAGATCTGGAGCAGTCACCCGAAGCTAGCCGATCGCATCGAAAACCTCGAACAAGCCGTCGCCGCCGAGCGCAAGCAGAAGAACATTGCACCTGGGCGCCCGCGCGAATCAGCCGACTACTATCGTGCAATCGCCCCAGCGCTGAAGGCGAATGCCGAGCTCGACATGGCTGAAGGGTTCTATGGACGGGCACGGGCGGTACTGGAAAAGTACATCTCCGTCCACGACGATGACGCAGATGCCCACTTCCGCATCGGTGAATCACTCCGGTTCGAAGCACCGGACGGTCCCGATTTTGCTCCTCGTGTAGCAGCCTACCAACGCGCGCTCGCCAACAATCCGGATCTGGCGGCAGCGCATCTCGAGCTCGGTATGGCACTGCGCCAACAAGGCGACGCCGCCGGTGCGCGTAGCCATCTGCAGCAGTACTTGACCCTAGCCCCCGATGCGACCGCCGCCGGGATCGCGGCTTGGTATCTGGAATCGCTATAGCAATACGCGGCGGAGCATGTCGTCGAGCGGTGTCAAAGCGACGCCGAGACGCTGCACGGCAAGCCCGGGATCGACGTCGTCGTCGTGATCGAGCACGCCCAACATTGCGCGTGTCAAAGGCGGATTGGCACTCAGCTTTTCCATCGCCAGCGCGAGCCCCATTCCCAGAGCGCGAGGCAACGAGACGACTCGGGGCCGTGTACGGAGCATCGCGCCTGCGCGCTCGATCAAGCGGCGGCGCGATAGTGACTCCGGGCCCGCGAGCAGGAAGCGCATGCCTGCGACATCCCCGAGCCGCAAGCTCGAGGAGATGGCGTCCACCACATCGCCAGCAAATATGGGTTGCTCGAGGCTACTGGCCCGGAACGTGAACGTGACCTTGCGGCGTGCCTGCGCAGCCAACGCTCGACTGGCGTGATCGCCTTCGCCGAGTACCATTGGCACCTGCAGCACCACGGCGGGCACCGGACCGTCGAGCAGGAGTGCTTCGGCGCGTGCCTTCGAAGCGAGGCAGGCGTTTGGCGAGCGCGGATCCGCGCCGAGGATGCTGAGGTACACGATGCGTTCGACGCCGGCCGCCAGCGCCGCATCGACCAGCGACTGCGTGGCTTCTTCGTGGGCTTGCTGATAGCGACTGTGCACCGATTCTTTCAGGATTCCGACCAAGTGCACGACCGCTCGACAGCCGCCCAGCGCACGTGTTAGTGCCGACGTATCGGCGTAATCGAGAATCTGCACGTCGACGCCGGGCCGCCGCGCAGCGACATGCTGTGCGGCAGCGGCGGACCGCACCACCGCACGAGCATTCTCCACGCACTCCAGAACGCGCAACCCCAGGTGGCCATTGGCGCCGGTGATGGCGATTCGCGGCTCCGTCATAATCACGAGTCAAATCGCGCCGATCGCGGTGCACGAACGTTAGCACGCGCCAGAGAATCGATCTTGAAGTCACCGAACTTCGCCAATTTACTCACGGGACTGCGGCTCCTCCTCGTACCGTTCTTGGTGCTCAGCATGCTCCTCGCGCATTCACGGCTCGCCGGAGTCATCTTCGGTGTTGCCGTAATCACCGACCTGCTCGATGGCCCGCTCGCTCGTCGATTCGGCACCGCGAGCAACCGCGGTGCATTGTTCGACCATGCCGTAGACGCAACATTCGTCACCGCAGGGCTCGCGACTTTGGCCATCATGGAAGTTTCGACACCTGTGCTGCCCATCATGGTCGCTGCGGCTTTCGTTCAATACACCCTCGATTCGCGAGCGTTGGCGGGCCGTCACCTACGCGCGAGCCGACTGGGTCGCTACAACGGCATCGCCTATTTCGTGCTACTTGGCATCCCCGTAGTGCGGGATGCGATGAGCTGGTCGTGGCCGAGCAACGACTGGGTGGCTTGGCTCGCCTGGTGTTTGGTGGCGACCACGTTGGTATCCATCGGCGACCGCACTATCGCGCTCGTCAATGCTCGTCGTGACTCCTGACCGCCGCCGTGCGACTCTCGTTACCAAACAACTCCCGGTTGGCGCGCGGCAAGAACAACACACCGATCGCGGCATTGATCAGAACGAAGAACGTGTGCATCACCATGCTGAACGCCCCCACTTCGGGATAGTTGGGGAACAGCACGGTCCACAGCACTAATGCGCCAGCGTGGAACGGCAGCGGTAGCGCGGCAGCGAGGAAGATCAGCGGTAACAGGGCAAGCATCGAACCCAACTGCACCGGTACGTTGAACAGCGCGAGCGCCGCGGTATACACCACCACTCCGACGAGCAGGTTCGGTGCCTTGAACAGAACGATCAAGAGATAGTGGATCGGTCGCGCTTCCCGGAACGCCCGCAGTATCGGGCGGTCGCGCAACTTCGAGCCAGGCAACACGTGGCCACGAAAGTAGAGTACGTGCAACGGTAGATAAACGAGCGCACCGAGGAATACAGCGGGCAATATCGTCTCCAGAGGGAGCTGTGTGGAAGCCGCGTGCACCACGTCGGCGTAGAAGAACATGCCGACCGCGGAGAACAGCAGTAGCTGATAGATTTCCATCAACCCGAGCAGAAGCATGCTCGACAACGTTTCCCACCCCGCGACCCGATGACGGCGTAGGAGATACAGCGTCATCGCGCCCTTGCCCACCTGCTCGTTGACGAGCGAGAGGATGTACGCACTGGCGCGAATGGGTAGCACGTCCACGAGCTTGAGCGTGGGCGCATTGAACCATCGCACTACCCGCCACGTGACGTGTGCGTCCACCACGAAGAACAGCAGCGAGTACGGCACCATGATGGCGAGCCACGCGTACCAGTTGGCCTCCGAGAAAAATTCGACCAGGTAGTTCCAGACGGAGAGCCCGTCGCGCGCCGCCGCCGCGGCAATTCGGGTGTACACCAAATAGAAGCAGCCGAACGTGAGTAGCCAAGTCAGCCCTCGAAACAGGTAAGACCAGCCGCTGGGCGGCCGCGATGCGGTGCTTTCGGCTGCCTCGGACATGCCAGCTCCTTTTACGCCAGCCACCATGTTACTCACTGCGCCTTGCCGGTGCACAAGCGCGCTGCTTAGACTCGCGGCCTTTGCGGCTACCCAGGGACGTTCATGGCCAGTGAACAAATGCAATCCATCGCCGCCGCCTTGCGTGCGGTGCGTACGCAAGCCAAACCAGGGGCCACACTGGCGGAGCGCCGTGCGGGTATGGAGGCGATGCAGGCGGCAATACCGATACCGCAGGATGTACAGGTCACCGACGCCAACGTGGCAAATCGCACGGTGCGTTGGTTTATTGCGCCGGGCGCACGTGCCGATCGTGCGATCTTGTACTTCCATGGCGGCGGCTACGTCTTGGGCTCGCTCCTCAGCCATCGCGACCTCATGGCGCGACTTTCGCGTACAACCCGTGCGCGCGTGGCGGGACTCGACTATCGGCTCGCCCCCGAACACCCCTTCCCGGCCGCGCTCGACGATGCTGTCGCCGCGTATCGCTGGCTAATCGAATCGGGATTCGCACCGAGCAACATAATGATCGCGGGCGATTCGGCAGGCGGTGGCCTCACGCTCGCCACACTCCTTGCGTTGCGCGACGCCGGTGATACGTTGCCGGCGGGCGGCATCCTGTTCTCCCCGTGGGCCGATCTCACGAGTTCGGGAGCGAGCATCACGAATCGTGCAGCCGCCGATCCAATGACCACGCCTGCCATGATCGAGGAGTTCGCACGGCTCTATCTGGCGGCCACTGCCCCGGCCGATCCCCGCGTATCGCCCGTGTTCGCGGGCCTCGATGGATTGCCGCCGCTACTAATTCAGGTAGGCGATGCCGAAATCCTGCTGGACGACGCCACCCGCATCGCTGCAAACGCGAAGCTCGCAGGCGTGGCGTACGAACTTCAGGTGTGGGACGAAGCCTTCCACGTATTCCAGATGTTTCCACAGGTCCCAGAAGCGGCCGAGGCACTGGCGAAAGCGGCCGCCTTCTTCGACGCACACACAGGCGCGCGATGAGAAACACGCTCGCGCTCGCGGTACTTCTGCTTGCGTCACTGTCGCCTCGGCCGGGCAACGCCGCCGATGGCTGGACGCAAGTGGCTATCGACGGTAGCGCCTGCTGGGACGGCAAGCCGTGGCACTTTTACTTTCGGCCGGGCATGGACAAAAAGTTGGTCGTCTACTTTCAAGGCGGCGGCGCCTGTTGGAATGCGGCGTCATGTGATGCGACGGGCCGACCGACGTTCGATCTCGGCCGTAGCCCCAGCGACCATCCGCTCGCACACGGTCTGTTCGACCTACGGCGATCCGACAACCCGATCAGCGAATGGAACATCGCGTTCCTGCCCTACTGCACGGGTGACATGCACATCGGTGCGAAGCAGACCGTGTACGAGCGTAGCGACGGTACGACATTTACGTTTCGGCACAATGGTCAGAGCAACACACGCGCCGCCCTGGATTGGCTTACGTCGCGCATGATTGCGCAGGGTGTAGCACCGGATACGGTATTGGTGGCGGGCGAAAGCGCTGGCGGAATCGCAGCCGGGTTCTGGGGCCTAGAAATCGGCCAACGTTTCGCGTCTGCGCAGCTCGTCGTGCTCGGCGACGGCGCCGGTGGCTATCGCGCGGCATCCGTCAACGACATGCTCGCCGCCTGGGGCGTACTAGATGCCCTACCGAGCGCGAGCGCCTTCGCCGACCGCGGCAAGGTGTATTTCGAGACGTTCTACGTTGCTACCAACGAGCGCCATCCGGCTGCACGGTTGGCTCAAGTGAACTACGCAGACGACCGTGTGCAACGCCAATTACTCGGCCTCATGGGTTCACCCGTCGAGCAACTCACGAAGGGTCTCACCTGCAACTTGAACGAGATCCGCATTGACGCTCCGGGCTTTCACAGTTTCATCTATCCGGGCGATGCGCACGTCATGTTGCGCACCAATGGGCTGTACACTGCGCGCTGCGAAGGCGTTGCGCTGATCGATTGGATCAGCGATCTACTGGCTGGCCGGCCAGTGGTGAACCACTGGTGTGACGGAACCGCTGGTGCGTTCGCAGACGCACACATACCAAGGCTTTGATTTTGGGGGAAACGATGCACCGCTTCGCCAGTTCAGTGATCTGCATGATGCTCGGCGCCTCTGCATGGGCGCTGGAGGTGGGCGACCTCGCCCCCGATTTCGCGCTCGCCGCCAGTGACGGCCAGACCTACCGACTTTCCGACTTCAAGGACAAACAGGCAGTCGTCATCGCCTGGTTTCCCAAGGCATACACGCGTGGCTGCACCATCGAGTGCAAGTCGTTGGCAGAAAATGGCCATCTGATTCGTGCCTTCGACGTCAGCTACTTCATGGCGAGCGTCGATCCGCTCGAAGACAACATCGGCTTCGCAACCGAACAGAATGCCGACTTCCCGTTACTGTCCGACCCCAGCAAGGAAACCGCCAAAGCTTATGGCGTGCTAGGTGCGATGGGGTTTGCCGCACGGCATACGTTCTACATTGGTAAGGACGGGCGAATACTTGCGATCGATACCAAGGTCAATCCGCCGACGTCTGCGGAGGATATGGCCGCCACGCTCGCCACGCTCGGTATCGACGCGCGGCAATGACGAAGACCGCGAAGCCCCGTGCCAAGCGAGCGGTTGGCAAGGCACGGAAGGCGGCACGCCGCACAACCAAGCACGTCTATTCGTTCGGCAAGCGCACCGAAGGTAGCGCAAAAATGCGCGACCTACTGGGCGGCAAGGGTGCCAATCTCGCGGAGATGGCAACCATCGGGCTACCGGTGCCGCCTGGCTTCACGATCACTACCGACGTTTGCACGTACTTCTACGCCCACGACCGCCACTATCCGCGGACCTTGCGGCGCGAAGTGGACCAGGCGTTGACTGCCATAGAGAAGCAGCAACGCAAGCGCTTCGGCGATGCCGACGATCCGTTGCTGTTTTCCGTGCGATCCGGCGCCCGCGAATCCATGCCCGGCATGATGGATACGATTCTGAATCTCGGATTGAACGACCAAACGGTCGAGGGACTAGCCGCACGCACCAGCAATCCTCGTTTCGCCTACGACTGCTATCGCCGTTTCATTCACATGTACGGCGATGTCGTGATGGGGGTGGATGCGGAGGATGACGCCTCGCACGATCCGTTCGACGAGACGCTTGCAAAGCTCAAACTCGAACGGCACGTACACGACGATCGCGACCTCTCGGCGGAGGACTTGAAGGAGCTCGTTCGACGCTTCAAAGCGCTCATCAAGAAGAAGGCCCGTACCGAGTTTCCGCAAGACGTTCGCGAGCAGCTTTGGGGTGCAATCGGCGCGGTATTCGGGTCGTGGAAGAACGAACGTGCCATCATCTATCGCCAGCGCTATGGCATCCCTGCGGAATGGGGCACTGCCGTCAACGTGCAAGCGATGGTGTTCGGCAATCTCGGGGACGACAGTGCTACCGGCGTTGCGTTTACGCGCGACCCTGCCAACGGCGAGAAAATCTTCTACGGCGAATACCTCGTCAATGCGCAGGGCGAAGACGTGGTGGCCGGTGTGCGCACGCCGAAGCGTATCGCCGAGCTTGCCGGCGAGTTGCCGGCCAGCTACCAAGAACTCGAAGCCGTGAGAAATCGTTTGGAGCAGCACTTCCGCGATGTCCAGGACTTCGAGTTCACCATCGAAAACGGGCGCTTGTTCGTTCTGCAAACGCGCAACGGTAAACGCACCGGCCTCGCGGCCGTTCGAATAGCGGTCGAGATGGCCCGCGAAGGGCTCATGGATCGGCGTACTGCGTTGCTGAAGATTCCGGCCGAGTCGATCGATTCGCTGCTGGTACCTGTGTTCGATCCTCGCGCTGCGAAGGCGGCGCACGTGATCGGGCACGGTCTACCCGCCGGCCCCGGTGCAGCGTCGGGCCAGATCGTGTTCACCGCCGCGGCCGCCGAGATCGAATCGCGACGCGGTAATCGCGTCATCCTGTGCCGGATCGAGACATCGCCAGACGATCTCAAGGGCATGCTCTACTCGCAAGGTGTCCTGACCTCACGTGGTGGTGTTTCTTCACACGCCGCACTGGTGGCCCGACAGCTCGGCAAGGTGTGTGTGTGCGGGGCTACGGAAGTCCTCATCGACTATGGCCGTCGGACGCTGCGCTGCGGCGACGTGATGCTGAAGGAAGGCGACTACATCTCCATCGACGGCACCACGGGCGAGATTTATCAGGGTGCACTCGATAGCGCCGACTCCGAGGTCAAGCGCGTGCTCGACGGCAAGCTGAAGCCGGCGAAGAGCTACACCTATCAGCTGTTCGACACCGTCATGAAGTGGGCCGACCAAGCGCGACGCCTGAAGGTGCGTACAAACGCCGACACGCCGGCGATGGCCCGCCAAGCGCTTGCCTACGGTGCCGAGGGCATCGGCCTGTGCCGTACCGAACACATGTTTTTCGACGGCGACCGTATCGACATCATGCGCCAAATGATACTGGCCGCCGACGAGTCGCAGCGGCGCGCCGCGCTCGCGCGACTTCTGCCCCATCAGCGCGAAGATTTCATCGGCCTGTTCGAGGCGATGGGTAGCCGGCCGGTGACCATTCGACTACTCGACCCGCCGCTGCACGAATTTTTGCCGCAGGATGACGCCATCAAGCGTCAGCTCGCGGCCAAGCTCGGCGTGTCGATCGACTTCGTGATCGATCGCATCAAGGCTCTGCACGAAGAAAATCCGATGCTCGGCTGTCGCGGCTGCCGGCTCGGCATCCTCTATCCGGAAATTACGGAGATGCAGGCGCGCGCGATCTTCGAAGCGGCAGTCGCGGTTGCCAAAGGGCGCAAGAAAACCAAAGTGCGGCCGGAGATCATGGTGCCGCTAGTCGGCTTCAAAGCGGAGCTCGCCGATCAGATCGCAATCGTGCGGCGAGTGGCCAACGATGTGATGAAGGCGGCCCGCGTCAAGGTGCCGTTTCACGTCGGCACCATGATCGAAGTACCGCGTGCCGCAATCACCGCCGACGAAATCGCGGAAGTAGCAGAGTTCTTCAGCTTCGGCACCAACGATTTGACTCAGATGACGCTCGGCCTGTCACGCGACGACATGGGCACGTTCTTCGAGCAGTATCGGCAGAAGGAGATCTTCGCGGCCAATCCGTTTGCAAGCATCGATCGTTCTGGCGTCGGGCGCTTGATCAGCTTCGCGGTGGAGCGCGGCCGCGTCGCTCGACCCGACCTCAAGCTCGGCATCTGTGGCGAGCACGCCGGCGACCCGGCCTCGATCGAGTTCTGCCATGGTGCCGGTCTGGACTATGTCAGCTGCTCGCCGCCGCGCGTGCCGGTGGCGCGGCTTGCCGCTGCGCAGGCGGCGCTGCGCGCCTGAAGGCGGCTTGCTCCCGGCGCGACTCGGCCATTAGAGAAGAGGCACAACTACTCTCGACGTAGTTGACCGAGTGGCGAGTCGCGCGAAGTATCCGCTCACCAGCCGTACGAAGTTCGAACCATGCACGACCACTTGATTTCGGGGCTGTTGCTCATTGTCGCCGTCATCCACCTGTTGCCCTTGAGCGGCCTTGCAAGTGCCGCGCGCGTCGCTTCCCTGTATGCAGTCGACGTGAGCGAGAACAATCTGGAAATACTCATGCGCCACAGGGCAGTGTTGTTCGGAATTCTAAGTGGCTTCTTCGCCTACGCCGCATTCACACCAGTATTGCAACCGGCCGCGTTCGTAGCAGCCGGCGTCAGCATAGCGTCGTTTTTCTGGCTCTGTTGGTCAGTAGGCGAATACAACAGCGCGATTCGCAAGGTCCTGATTGCCGACGTGATCGCCGGCGTATCACTCCTTGGCGCCGCCATCCTATATGCCGCGAAGTAGGTGGTGCGCCCGCGCCCACTCCGGGGACTCCTCCGAGTCCCCGTCCGGCGCGCCTCTTGCGTCTTTTAAATCGTCTACGACGATACCACGCTCAAAGTTGTGTGCCCGTCAACGTCATGTCGGCATGCGCCCACGCTTTTTCGAAGCGCGCATCAATCTCGGCCGCTTCATCGTCCTTCCCTTGTGCGTGCAACGCTGCGGCTAGCCCAAACAGCGACCAACCGTTCTCGGGAAAGATCGCGAGGTCGTCGCGATACGTCTGCTCCGCACCCGCGGCATCACCGGCGACCAGCTGCGCCGCACCGAGCGCATGCCGCACCGGGTAGAACCAATCCGGCGGCTCGGTGTAGCTGAGTTCGCTCTCCTGGTCCAGCGCCGTCTCGAAGCGATCGATCGCGCCATCTTGATCGCCAGCAGCGCTCATCAGCTCCGCCTCCAACATCGACTGTGCAACGGCGGTGATGTCCACTGCGCGGTTGATGCCCCAGAACGTCATGTCGGCGAATGCCGGCATTGCTCGAATCGCCGCCAGTGCATCCAGCTCGGTCTTCGCACCTTCGGCATCGCCCTTGCCGAGTTTCGCCATACCGGTGGCGTAGTGCCACGCAGCGCGGGCGTACAGGAGATCGTCCGCCGGTGCAGGTGTCGCCAGGATGTCGTCCCAGCGTGCGAAGCGCACGTACAGATACAGCGGCTGAACGTAATAGTGCTGAGTCACTGCAAGTGCAGGATCGCGCATCATCGCATCCGGAATCTGCGCCGCGGTGCCTTGCGCCAGCTCGATCGATTTTTCGCTCCAGCCTTCGATCGCCGCCGTGATTGCACCGAAGTGCCAGTTGTGGGGAACGTATCCCACCTTATAGAGGGGGGCGTCGGCTCGACATGCGGCAAGGAAGCTCGCATCCGCCTGAGTCGCGCGAATGTTGTTGATGGTCGAATCGTGATAGCGGCCGACGCGAATGTAGATGTGTGCCGGCATGTGCACCAAGTGTCCAGCTGTGGGTGCCAATTCCGCCAGCTGGTCGGCATAGCGGGCCGCACGGTTGGCATCGTTGGACTGCTCGACGGCATGAATGTAGAGGTGTATGGCACCGACGTGGTCGGCATTGAGCGCGAGCGCCTGCTCGATGGTGGCAACCACTTCCGGTGTCCATGGTTGTGACGTACCGTCGGGCAACCAAAAATTCCAAGGGTGCAGGTCCATCAGCGCTTCGGCACTCAGGGCGACGATGTCGTCGTCATCAGGAAACTGCTTCGCCACTTCGCGCATCGCTTGTGCATAGGCCTCGTCGAGCGCCGCACGTTCACCTTCGGCATAGCGCTTGACGAGCGCCGTGGTCAGCGCGCGTTCCTTTGCTGACCCGCTGGCAGCGGCAAGTTCGGCTGCCTTCGCCGCGAGAACGCGTGCCCGCGCCACGTTGCCTTCCTCCATCGGCGCATTGAGATTGGGGCCCAGTACCAAGGCGCTGCCCCAGTAGCACATTGCGCAGTCGGGGTCGTAGAGCGCCGCTTCGGTGAACGCGAGATCGGCCGCGGCGTGATTGAACGCAAACGCCAAGGCGAGCCCTTGATCGAAGTACTTCTGTGCGTCGGGTGTGGCTGCAGTGATCGCAAAGTGCACGCCACCCAACCCTTCGAACAACGGTTGCCCGGGTTCTCGTTCCGGCGCAGTTGTCTCGACCGGACGATCGCAAGCTGCTAGCAAGAACGCAGCAAACAGCGCAACGAAAATTCTCATGGTTCCTCCACCACGTCGCGAGTAGCGCGATTCTAACGCGCCGTCACGGGTCGTCGCGACCCACGATCTGGCCGAATGTCGACTCGACCAGTCGCATGAAGACGAATGCCGCAGTGCACAACATCGCGACCAACGCGCCCACGTACAGCGCATCGTCCAATGCCGGTGCCACACCCGTGAGCACCGTGATTAGCGCGATCTGCACCAATACTTGCAGAATTCCTGCGACCGCCACGGCTACACGATCGGGTTGGAAGGACTCACGCACCGGCCGATAGGTGGCCACGAAAGCCACGATCTCCGCATACACCAGCGCAAGGAACACGAGCGCCGCTAATCGCCACACGTCCTCGATCGCGAGCTCGAATCGCGCCAGTGCGCTCGGCACCAGCGCCGCAACCACCACGATCAAACTGGTGGCAATCACCAGGCGCAGCCGCAGCAAGTCGTGCACTGCACGCCCACTTCGCGCACGACGGCCAAGCACACTCACGAGCGCTGCAAAACCGGCAAACGTAGCCGCAATCTCGGCGATGGTGAGGAGCGCATCGGAATCGTTCATTGCGTTATCCTACCGCCTTGCCAGGTGCGGCGTGCGCTTGCGACCATCGAACCATGGCCGACAATATCGCGTTGCTGCTCGAGCGAGGATTTGCTGCGTTGACCCGCGGCGCAAGCCAAGAGGCGGCGGACTGTTGCCGGCGCGCGCTGGCAATCGATCCGAAATGCATCGAAGCCCACTTCCTGGTCGGGTTGGTCGCCAACGCGCGCGGCGATGCCAGGACTGCGGCCAGCGCATTTGGATCGGTGACACGGCTCGAGCCCGGTCACGCCGCGGCATGGGCACAGCTCGCACGCGTATTCATGCTGTCAGGGCAGCCGCGCCGCGCGGACCAAGCACTCGCGCACGCACGCGCCATCGGTACCAGCGACCCAACGGTGCTCGATACGCTCGGCAGCGTACACACCTTGCTCGGCGATCAACCCGCGGCCGTCGAATGCTACACGCGCGCGGTGGCAGCGCGGCCAGATCACGTGCCATTCCAAATCAACCTCGCCAATGCGCACATCTTTCTCGGCAATCAGGCGCGCGCAAAGGCAGCGTTGGATGCGGCGCTTCAACTCGACCCGCGCAATCCGCAAGCGCACTGGCTGCTCTCGACGTTGGTTACAGCACGCGATCATCGACACCTCGAGACATTGGAAACATTGGTGCAGCGGACGCCTGACAACCAGTCGCTCGCCTTCCTGCACTACGCCGCCGGCAAGGAACACGAAGACCTGGAAGAATGGCCCGAAGCGTTCACATCGTTCGCGGCCGGCGCGCATGCCAGGCGCCAAACGATCGAGTTCGACGAAGCGGCCGAAGTTGCAACCTTCGCCGCGCTGGAGCAGACGCTCACCGAGGATTGGTTCGCACGAGCGGGACGCGGTCACGACCGGCCTGGCCCGATATTCGTGGTCGGCCAACCGCGTACCGGCACGACGCTCGTCGAGCGCATCATCTCCAGTCACTCGATGGTGCACTCGGCCGGCGAGCTTCAGCAGTTCAGGCTTTCCATTCGCCGCCTGGTCGGTATCCCGAGCAAGGCCCGGCTGACGCCGGAAATCATCGTCGCGGCCGCGAAGGTCGACCCTGAGCAGCTCGGCGAAGCGTACCTGCGCGCCGTCGCCACCCAACGAGGGGACACACCCTACTTCGTCGACAAGCTGCCGCCCAACTATCTGTTCCTGCCGCTGATTGCGTCGGCGTTGCCGCAAGCACGAATCGTGCACTTGACGCGCAACCCGATGGACGCATGCTTCGCGAGCTTCAAGCAACTGTTCGCCGATGCCTATCCGCACTCCTATGACCAAGCCGAAATGGCGCGCCACTACTTGCGCTATCACCGCCTGATGCAGACGTGGCATGCGCGCTTGCCCGGCCGCATCATCGATATCGGCTACGAAGACTTGGTCGCCGACCTCGAGCCCCATGCGCGACGTCTGATCGAAGCGGTGGGACTGCCGTGGGAAGACGGATGCCTCGAGTTTCACCGCCAAGCACAGGCGGTGACCACCGCGAGTGCAGTGCAGGTGCGCGAGCCGGCCCACACACGCTCGGTCGGCCGATGGCGCAGGTACGAAGCGCAACTGGCGCCTATGCGAGCGGTCCTGGGAGCCGGCGGCCTATCGGTATGAGCGCCGTTGCAATGCGGGGCCGAATTGGTCACAGTCCGCCACGATCCGAGCCGAACAAAAACAAGGGGGCCCTTTGAAGTTCCAATTGTCGAAGTCGGGACGACTCGCACGCTCGATTTCCGCGATCACGTTGCTCGGCGCGGCGCCGGCGCACAGTTCGGAAGTGATCGAGGAAATCTTGGTCATGGCGCAACGGCGCGCGGAGTCGGTACAGGACGTCCCGCTGTCCGTTACCGCGCTCACCGGCGAGTTCATGGAAGAACGCAATCTGAACGACGTCAAGGATCTGGTGATCTTTACACCGGGTGTCACGGGCAACTCACAGGATAGCTTCATCGACACCTTGCAAGTTCGCGGCATTCTCACCAACGACTTCGGCGTCGGCGGCGATCCGTCCATCGGATTCTTCAAGAACAACGTCTATCAAGGCCGCAACGGCGCGGTAGTGACGAGCCTGTACGACATCGAACGGGCCGAAATCCTGCGCGGTCCGCAAGGATTCCTGTTCGGCCGCAACGCCATTGGTGGCGCCGTGAGCGTATTCACTAATCGGCCACATTTGACCGGTCGGGACGGCTATGTCGACGTGGACGTCGGCGAACGCGGACGATTCACCGCAGAGGGCGCCGTCAACCTGCCGGTGTCCGATAACTTTGCGCTGCGGATCGCCGGCTACCACTCGGAGGAAGACGGGTTCGTCGAGGATCAATTCAATCGGAGCAACGACGACTTGATCGCTCACGACAAAGATGCAGTTCGCGTCTCGGCGCTGGTGCGCAACGACACCACCGATGTCAATTTCATGGTCGAGTACGAGGACCGCAATCAAAGTGGGTCGATCTACCGCGCCACCCAGAAGGGCGAGAGCTGGGCGGCGCTCGACGACATTTTCGGACCGCTGACCCTACGCGGCGGCAAGCGCGACTCCGACTCCGACATCGGACTCGGCGAGGGTGACGACGCCGAAATTCTGAGCCTCGAGCTCACGGTAGACCACGATCTCGGCTGGGCCACGCTCTCGTCGATAACCGGATACAAGGACCACGAGTACTGGTATTCGGAGGACTTCGACGGTACCCCATTGCGCATCAACGACTATCAACAGGATCAGGAAGGGGACTACTTCGAAACCGAATTGCGCCTCGTCTCGCAAGGCGACGATCCGCTCTCGTGGTACGCGGGTGTGTCGTTCTACAAAGAAAACATCGACGCGCTGTTCACGCAGGGCCAAGACGAAGAGGTTTACTGCGCCTACTACCTGACCTATTACGGCTTCGCCAATTGCTCCGACTACTTCGCTTACTACGGCTACGTCTTCACGCCCACGCCGGAAGGCATGATCGAGCGCAATCGCGTGAAGGGCGACTACCAGGGATGGGCCGCCTACGTCGACCTCACCTACCAGTTCTCGGATCGACTCGACGGCTCGATCGGCGTGCGCTACACGTACGACGAGAAGGACTTCCGATTGATGACGCTCCCTGTGACCAGTCAGCTGGGTCCGGCCTGGGCGCTCGGCTACACCACCGACGGGTGGCTACAAGACAAGAAGGATTGGGACCAATTCACGCCCCGTGCGCAGCTCAGATACCGGCCCAACGATCAAACCATGCTCTACGGCAGCATTACCCGCGGTTACAAGTCGGGTGGCTTCGGTAGCTTCCTGATCTTGACCGAGGAGGATTTCCATTTGCCGTTGGTGCCTGCACCGCCGGTCGACAACACCGAGGCTTCACCCGACGACTTCGATCCCGAGAATGCCTGGTCCTACGAGCTCGGCGTGAAGGCGGATCTCCTCGATGGCCGCATGCGGGCCGACCTCGCGGGCTACTTCTACACCTACGAAGACCTGCAAGTGAACGTCACCGGTACTGGCGGCGGCATCGTCGTCGACAACGTCGGCCAAGTCGACGGCTGGGGCATCGAAGGCTCGGTGCAATGGATTCTGAACGACTACGCTGACCTCTACGTCGCCGCTGCATGGGCCGACAGCGAAGTGAACGATGCCGAGGCGCTGTGCGATGGCGACTCGGCTTGCAACGGACAGTCGCTGTACTACGTGCCGGAGTTCGCAGGCTCCGCGGTACTAGAGTTGCACCATCCATTCGCCGACGGCGAGCTGATCTACACGGCAGAGCTGTTCGGCCAAACGGAAACACACGGCGGATTGCTTGCCCTCGACGAAGGTGAAAACGACGGCTACGCGGACGTGACGCTCCGTGCTGGCTATCGAGCCGCCGCGGGTTGGTCCGTGATCGGCTATGTCGAAAACGTCACCGACGAGGAGTATTTCGACGGCGTCGCCGAAGGCAGCGGCATTCTGCCCGCACACTGGTTCGGCCCCAACCGCGGCCGTACCTTCGGCGTCAAGATGCGATGGGAGTTTCAATGAAGATAAGCCGGCGCGGGTTCGTAGGTAGCGCGGTCGCCACGGCGGCGGCGCTCGTCGTGCCGCGGCGGGCGCGCGCCGATCTTGCGTCGGCACTCGAGTCGTCGAGCGTCTTCTATCTGACGCCACTGAAGTCGAATGGCGACGAAAGCACGTGCAAGGCGGAGATCTGGTTCGTAGCCGACGGCGGCGCATGCTATGTGGTGACGAGCTCGACGGCGTGGCGAGCACGGTCCATCGAGCGCGGCCTCAACCGGGCGCGAATTTGGGTGGGGGAGTACGGTTCCTGGCAGTCCGCCAACGATGCGTTTCGCGCGGCACCGAGCTTCGAGGCAACCGGCAGCGTAGTGACCGATCCCGACCGCCAGCGTCGCGTGCTCGAAAAGATGGGCGACAAATTTCGAAGTGAGTGGGTGGTTTGGGGTCCACGGTTTCGCAACGGCATCGCCGACGGCTCACGCGTGATGCTCGAATACATACCGAGTTGACACCATCATGAAGGTCGGCATCTCGACGTTTCCCACCACATACGCGATCGCGCCAACGGTGCTCGCCCGTGCCGCCGAAGAAAGCGGATTCGACTCGTTGTTCGTGGTCGAGCACACCCACATTCCAGCCTCGCGGCGCACGCCCTATCCGCCGGGCGGTGAATTACCCAGCGTCTACTGGGAAAGCTACGAACCGTTCACCTATCTCGCGCAAGCAGCCGCCGTCACCGAGCGACTGAAGGTCGGCACCGGCATCTGCCTGGTACCGGAGCATCATCCGATTGCCTTGGCGAAGCGAGTCGCCAGTCTCGATGCGTTGTCCAATGGTCGATTCCTATTCGGTGTCGGTGCCGGCTGGAACGCCGAGGAGTTGGAAAATCACGGCATTGCCTTCAACGACCGCTGGCGCGTGCTCGAGGAACACGTGCGCGCGATGAAGGCTTGCTGGACCGAGAAGGACGCCGAGTTTCACGGCCGCTTCGTCGACTTCGATCCGGTTTGGGTCGAGCCGAAGCCGGTACACAAGCCCCACCCTCCGGTTCTCATCGGTGCGGCCTCGAAATGGGCGATCGAACGCGTTGTGGATTTCGGCGATGGCTGGCTACCGATACTGGTTCCCGACTTTGCCGAACGCATGCGCCAACTGGACACCCTATGCGAGACCCGACATCGAGATCGCACGTCGATCGAGGTTTCGGTATTCGGTGCCCCCAACGACCGGCCACTACTGGAAAGTCTCGCAGCCATGGGTGTCGATCGCGTGATCGCCCTCTTGCCAACGCTTGGCGAAGCCGAATCGCTCGCGTGGCTAGACGCCAATGCGTCCCTCGTGGAATCGGCGCGGGACCTCTGACGACCCCGAAACCAATTCCAGCCGGCGATGTCCATCCACAGTGACTGGCGGCACGGCCCAAATCCGTATAATGCGCGACTCGTTTTGCGCCGAGCATGGACGATTATGAAGGCGAAAGGTCGCGGACGGCGGACACAAGCCCGCGCAGCGATGTTGGCGATGGCCGCGGCGTGCACAGCGATCGCCGGTTGCGGTGGCGGCAGCGGCGGTGGCTTCGTCGAAAGTGGCACGTTGCGATTCGTCAATGCCGTGCCGGATTCGCTGCCGCTCGACGTCTTCGTCCAAAACACCGCATTTGCGCGTGTTGGTTATGGCTTCGCCTCGAGCCCAACCCCGATAGCCGCCCTCAGTTTGCGGCTCGACGTGCGCTTCACCGACTCGGCAGGTACGTCGAACAGCGTGCTGCAGGCCGGGGCCGTGCAGGTGAACGCCAACCGGGACGCGGCCGTATTCATCACCGGCGAGGTTGCCGATGCCGACATTTTGGTCGTCCGCAACGAGCTCGCCGACATTCCGGCTGGCGAAGCGGAGTTCCGCTTCGTGCACGTCGGTACCCGGCGCAACGACGTGGAGCTCTTCTTGACCGCGCCGAACGACGATCTTACCGGTGCAATGCCACGTGCCACCCTCGACTTCAGGGAGACGTCCGATCTGTTGCGCGTACCGGCGGGGATGTATCGCATTCGTGCAAGGGCAGTCGGCGCCCCCGACATCCTATTCGACTCCGGCGCCTTCAACCTCGCCGACCAATCGCGCCGAATATTTGCGGTAGTCGATTATTTTGGACCCGGCGACAGTCCATTGCGCGTGATTCGAATCGACAACGTCGGCGCGAGCGTGTTTGCGGCGGAAGCGTTTCCGAGCAGCGCGCGGCTCGCCAACTTCGTCGCGGACACGACCACGGTGGATGGCAGCCTGGACGATGGTGTGGCGCCGACGGCGATCGACGACGTGCCGTTCCCGAGCCTGACTGATCCTGTGGTGCTCGCTGCGACGAGCTACGACGTAACCGTGATCGCCGACAACGACCCTGGCAACGTGGTGTACCAAGCGAACCAGTCGCTCGTGTCCGGCGAGTCGCACACCTTGGTGCTCTCTGGAACGGTGGCGAACGCCATCCGCGCACGGTGGGTGCGCGACCAGACGCGTCCGATCGCGAGCGAGGCTTCGCTCGATGTCGTGCATGCCGCACCCGCGGAAGACAGTGTCGACTTCTACCTAGTCGCAGTCGGCGCTGGCGTCAGCGGCAACACACCGCTGTTTCGTGCGTTGCCGCCGCTCGCGAGCGCCGAGCTTCAGATCACACCCGGTAGCTATGACGTGCTGTTCACGCGCGCGACCACGACGGACGTCGTAGCCGGGCCAGTGACCATCGACCTTGCCGCTCGCGGCCTATACGGCATCTACAGTCACGAAGCGGCCGGTGGCGGCGCCCCCTTAGAGATCCTGTTTCACGAGCAAGGAGCGCCATGAAATCGATAACCCTGCCGGTGGCGATCGCGGCCACTTTGCTGCTGGCTGCCTGTGGCGCCGACCAGCAGGAGGCGGGTCCCGCGCCGGATCCGATTCCACGCTCGGGCGACCTGCGCTTCTTCAACGCCATGGGCGACGTGCCGGATCTCGTGGTGATACGCAACGGCAGCACCTTGGGTGCACTGCCATTCGGCCAAACGATTGCGCAAGACAACGCGATCGTCGGCCGCTACCGCATCGACATGGGCTACCTCGATGCCGACAACGAATTCGTCGCGGTGGTCGATCAACTCGAGATCGAGTTGCACGAAGATCATGAACGCACGGTAGTCGCCACGGGCACGCAAGCCAATCCGTCGTTCACCGTCATCGAGAACGAGGAATTCTTATACGGTGTCGTCGGTGTGCCGGTTCAGGATCCACAAGTGCAATTCATCCACACCGTGGCTGGCATCGGCGATCTCGATTTCCACCTCACTGCGCCAGGCGACCCGCTACTAGCAACGCCATCGAGTCTCGCGTTCGAAGGCCGAACTGCGATCGACTCGACCCCGCCAGGTGACTATCGACTACGGGTGACGCCGGCGGGCCAACCCGGCACCATCCTCTACGACTCGGGGACGTTTACGCTCGCCAGCACGACACGCACAGAGTTGGTGGCGATTGGCTACTTCGGTCCAGGTGGCAACGGCATTCGCGTCGTCGCCATCGACAGTTTCGGTGGCGTGGGCGCGTTCCCTGAAGAGGATCTGCCGGCGGCCGTGCGATTCGCCAACTTCGCCGCCGATCTACCCTCTGCCGATGTCTTTCTCGACGACCCGATGACGACACCGGCAACCTTCAGCGACGTTGCGTTCGAGGCGGTGACACCCTACGACGAAACGCTTGCGAGCGGCACGACCACGTTTCAAATCACTGCGGCGATGGCGCCAGACCCCGTGCTGCGCTCACATGCCGTGAACGTGCGGCGCGGCGCGTTCGCCACCTACTACCTCGGTGGCACTGCCACCGCAGATCCGCCGGTGCTGACCGGTGCCTTGGTGGTCGACGACAATCGTGTGTCCGACTTGCGTAGCCAAGTACGATTCTTCCAAGCCTCACCCGCCGCCGGCATCGTCAACGTATTCCTGCTGGCGCCCGGCCAAAGCACGGTCGGCGCCACGCCCAACTTCCGGAGCGCAAGCTCCGGCAATGTGGGTATCGCGAGTCTCGCACCCACCGACTACGACTTGGTGATCGAGGACGCGCAGGGCGCGAATCTGTATGGCCCCGAACGCATCACACTCACGCCCAGCGTCAACTACCTGCTGACGATCACCGACGTGGCCGGGGGTGGCGCGCCCTTCGTCGTTAATTTCGGTCCGGTTCCATGAGTGATACCCGCCTCACGGTCGGCGGGCTCGTCTACCCTGGCTTCGAACTGTTGGATCTGTTTGGACCGCTCGAGATGTTCTCGTTGTTGGGTGCCGAGCGCGTCGCAATCCACCTGATCGGCAAGACGGCGGGACCGGTGCCGGCGGCCGTGACGGCCGACATTGTCGCCGGCCCGAAGGCGGTCGCCGATTTCGGCTATTTCGATGCGCCGAAACTCGACGTTCTGATCATACCCGGTGGCTTCGGCACGTTTCCGGCACTCACCGACGATGCGCTGCTCGATTATCTGCGTGCGACCGCCGGCACCGGCACTCTACTCGCATCCGTGTGCACCGGTGCTGCGCTGCTCGCCAAGGCCGGGCTGCTCGACGGCAAGCGCGCGACCACCAACAAACAGTTCTTCAGCCTAGTCCGCAATCAACGCGATGCTGTCGACTGGGTAGAAGCCGCCCGCTGGGTGGATGCGGATCAATTCGTCACCGCGTCCGGCGTGTCCGCTGGCATGGACATGGCGCTCGCGGTGATCGCGCGCTTGTTTGGCAATGACGTTGCCGATGGGGTTGCGGTGGCAGCCGAGTATACGTGGCACCGTGATGCGGACCATGACCCGTTCGTGGCACACCTCGACGAGTTGGCAGGCTAGCGTTCGGTAAGCCCGTGCTGACGCAAGCGCCACAGCAGCACATCGAGCCGGTCCTGGCCGAAGAATGGTTCGCCTTCGAATGCACAAGTCGGCACGCCCCAGTGGCCGGCGCGTTCGTGGGCCGCTTGATTGTCGGCAATCGCGGCATCGAGCCGCTCATCGTCGCGCGCAACCGCTTCATCCATGGCCGCGAGGTCGAACCCTGCCCTCGCCGCTGCCTGCGCCAGATGCTCCCCTTCGTGCCAGTTTTCGGTGCCGCCCCAGATCACGCGCGCGATCTCGTCGGCGAATGCAATGCCATCGCCTTGCTGCGCGGCCAGCGCCCCTAACCGTGTCAGCCGATGAATGTACGGCTGCGTGGTCGCGGTCCTCGGCCGACCGTTGGCGCCGAGTGCCTGCACCACCGGGTCGGGTGACGGCCATTTGAAGGGCAGCTTGAGCATCTCCGCGACCCGGAACACATCGCGCATGAAATAGCCGGTCCACAGCGGGTGTACACGCTCGAAGAACTCGGGCGTGCGGATCGCAATGGGATACACGGGCCGAAAGTTCACGGTCAGGTGATAGCGGCGCTGCCAATCGCGCAAACGCGGTGTGGCGAGATAGGACCAGGGGCTGCGAAACGACCAGAAGACGTCGATGGCAAGTGGCTCTGACACGGGTATCTTTCGGCACTGAACGAACACCGGAGCCTACCATGGACAAGCTCGACCACGTGGTGGTCGCGGCACCCGATCTCGATCGGGCCCGCGAGGAGGTGACCACGCGCACCGGCGTTCGGGCAGTCGACGGCGGTCCGCACCTGGGGCAAGGCACACGCAACGCACTCATCGCCTTCGACGATGACACCTACCTGGAGATCATCGCCCCCGATCCCGGGCAACCGCCGGCGGCCAACTTCGGCGCACGGCTGGCCACGCTGGATGCGCCAACGCTCCTCCATTGGGCGATCCGCACCGACGATCTCGAACGCGTAGCTGCGCGGGTACGACGAGCTGGCCTCGCGCCAACCCCGGTATTCGAGATGTCGCGACGTCGAACCGACGGCGAGGTGCTCACCTGGCGATTGCTCGGCATTGGCGGCCATAGCGCCGGCGGCGTGGTGCCGTTCTACATCGACTGGGGCAGGACACCGCATCCGGCGCTGACGGCACCGCGGGTGGGTGCGGCAACCTTCGAGGTGCGTCTGCCGGTGGGTCACCCCGCAGCTGAGTTACTGACGCCCGCCCCAGCTGGCGTGACCATCACCGAGGGCCCGATCCGCCTGTCGTTTGCCGTAGCCGGACTGAGGCTCGCATCAGATCGGCCGCAGGGATTCGCATTTGCCATGTAACCCGCTAAATTGGCGACTTTTTTTGCGCCGGAGACAGGTGATGTACGACGAACTGAAGGCTGCCTGGGACGAGCTCACCGCGCCCGGCGCGCAATTCGAGATCCGCGAGACATTGGTGCGCGGCATTCGCATGAAGACCTATGCCAACGCGCCCAACAGCTTGCGCGACCTTTGGCTCGCGTCGCAGGCGTTCGCCGATCGCGATTATCTGGTCTACCAAGACGAGCGTTGGACCTATGCGCAGGCACATGCCGAGGTGGCAGCAGTGGCCAATTGGCTCACCGCCCGAGGCGTCGGCGTCGGCGATCGGGTCGCCATCGCCATGCGCAACTATCCCGAATGGCTCATTGCCTACTGGGCGACCGTCTCGATCGGCGCGGCGGTGGTGGGCATGAACGCATGGTGGGTTGCGCCTGAGATGGTGTATGGCCTCAACGACTCGAGGCCGAAAGTACTGATCGGTGATGCCGAACGGCTGGCCCGAGCGCTCGCGCATCGCGACCAAATTCCGTCGCTCACATGCGTCGGCGTGCGCTGTGACGACCAGTTGCCCGATGGCGTGGTCGCCTGGCGTGAACTCATCGCTACGGGCGGCGAGTTGCCGGCGGTCGCCATCGACGCGGACACCGATGCCTGCATCTTCTACACTTCGGGCACCACCGGCAATCCGAAAGGGGCACAGCTCACCCACCGCGGCTGCGTTTCGAACGTGATGAGCCTTGCGTTCGCCGGTGCGGTAACGGCGCTCACGCTGCAACGCGCGAAGGGTGTCGAGGCCGAGGTCGTCGCCGATCCCGGTTCGCTCGTCACCACGCCCTTGTTCCACGTCACGGCCAACAACTGCGTTGCACATGGTGCGACCCTGACCGGCGGCAAGCTCGTGTTCATGTACAAGTGGGACGCGGGCGAAGCCCTGCGGCTCATCGAGCGGGAGCGCATCACCGCCATGACGGGCGTGCCGACCATGGCCCGCGAGCTGATCACGCATCCGGACTTCGCGCGCCGCGACACCTCGAGCCTGCGCATGCTCGGTGGTGGTGGCGCACAGCTGCAACCCGATTTGGTCGGCAAGATCGATCAAGCGGTTGCGACCGCGCGGCCGAACACGGGCTACGGCATGACCGAGACGTGCGGCATCATCACGTCGATCGCGGCCGACTTCTTCGTCGATCGGCCCGAGAGCGCAGGTCCCGCTATGCCCGTATACGACGTCAAATGCGTGGATGCCAACGGTAATACGCTGCCGCGCGGTGGCGTTGGCGAGCTATGGGTGAAGGGCGCACAAGTGATTCGTGGCTACCTGAACCGGCCCGATGCGACGAACGAGACGATCACGGATGGATGGCTGCACACCGGCGACGTGGCGCGGCTCGACGACGACGGCTTCATCTACATCGTCGACCGCGTCAAGGACATGGTGTTGCGCGGCGGAGAAAACGTCTACTGCGCCGAGGTCGAAAGCGCGATCTTCGCCCACCCTGCAGTCGCCGAGTGCACCGTGTTCGGCGTCGCAGATCCTCGGCTCGGTGAAGAAGTCGGTGCAGCCGTGTTCTTGAAATCCGGGGCCACCGTCTCGGCGGATGAGCTGCGCAACTTTTGCGCGGCGCGCATCTCGAAGCACAAGGTGCCACGATACCTCTGGTACCTCACCGAACCACTGCCGCGCAATGCCAATGGCAAGTTCATGAAACGCGAGCTCAAGGAACGGCTGAGCATCGAAGCCGCCGTCTAGCCAAAATCGGCGGAAATTGGGGACAGTTTACCTATTTCCAATTTAGGCCTGTGCCAAGCTTTTGGTCACGAATGGCGGTCACTGCCTTGATCACCCGATCTCCATTGCGACCCTTCCCTTTGGAATGCCCGTTTGCTTTCAGGCGTGTTCCGGGATGGGATGGGTTGAATGTGTTGCAAATCCTTAATCCAATCCCGGCTTCCACCAGGGGGCGGATCGTTTTGGGGTGCAGCACTTTTGCGCCGTAATAAGCAAGTTCCGCGATTTCACCGTAACTGATCTCGGGCAGGGTCCTTGCCTCTTTTACAATGCGCGGATCGGTGGTCATCACACCATCCACGTCCGTCCAGATCCACACATCATCGGCGGGAAGAACAAAGCCGATGATCCCGGCGGAATAATCACTGCCACCCCGTCCAAGCGTGGTGATGACACCATCGGGAGTTGCGCCGATAAAACCGGTAGTAATGGGAACAATGCCTTTTTTCAACAGCGGATTTAATGTTGCCCTGGTTTTTTCTGTGGTTGTTTTGAAATCAGGGTTTGCTTTTTGAAAATGTGCGTTGGTGACTATGAAATCGCTGGAATCGACCGCTTTGGCCTTGATCCCTGCCTCGTTAACAATCACACCCAGCAACCGGACACTCATTCTTTCCCCCAGGGATGCCACTGCATCCAGCGCGCGTGGACTGGCTTCACCGAGTACGGCTATCGCTCTGCAAAAATTCACGAGCGATTGGATGAGTCCTTCAATTTCCGCTTTTGTCTCTTCGCGGAGTCGTTCGTCCCTGATGAGCGCGTCGGCGGCAGGGAAATGTTTCTGTCTCAGCGTGGATTCGGCGTCTGGAACTGAATCCACCCTCCCTTGCGAAGCGGAAGCGGCCAGGTCCAATAACAGGTTCGTCACGCCGGACATGGCAGAT